>DPLL01000270.1:0-407 GCA_003542015.1 Microcoleaceae cyanobacterium UBA9251
CCAAAGCGCATCTTTCCCAAAGTGTTCTTTTCCTTTGGTTCCCAGAGGCAGTCTGACCTTATTTCCAATTACCTTTAAGGCTTGTCCCGGATAGGAAACCTGGTACATTCCTCCTTTAGTTCTGTACTTGGGTAATCTCGGTTTTTGATGGATTTCTCCTTTATTTGCCAACTTCTCTAAGGCTCGAAAAGAAGTAAAAGATTCCGCGACAGATTTAAGAGATTGCTGGGCAACTTGAGAGTATAGCAACCTGTAATTTTAGTTGGTTTTAGCTATTTTATACAAATCTGGATATTTAACTGCGATTGGGTTTTTAAAGTATTGTTGCCGACTTTCATAGGTGCCGACATTGAACAGATTATTTGACCATCTCAATAGTTGTTAGACAATGGTTTTGTCGAGTCCTT
>DPLL01000270.1:419-7292 GCA_003542015.1 Microcoleaceae cyanobacterium UBA9251
TTTCATCCCTGGACTAAAGTCACAGGGTTTTCAGGGTATTTCTTATAAAAGCAGGTGATTTGACCCGGAGCTTCTTCAATTACATCCAATTTTGTGGGATATGGGCGCGACATGGGACTTTTAGGGAATTGTGGCGTTTGGCAATTGGGAGCCTCGATCAAGTTGCAGCAGGTAAACTCATGAAAGTTCCTATTTGAGGAGCAGCAGTTTCAAAAACTGTCAACGTGAATTGGCGCAAGGCTGGCATGGAAAGAATATTGGTTGTTGACGATGAAGCAGACTGTCAAACAGTCTTAGCAATGTACTTGGAAAGCCAAGGATACCGGGTAGAATGCGCTAATTCGGGTATTGAGGCACTCTCGATTTTTGAGAATGACCCCCCTGATTTGGTAATTTCGGATGTCATGATGCCAGATATGGACGGGTTTGAGTTTTGCCGTCGTTTGCGAACTAGCCGTTTAGGGCAGTTGATACCGTTTATATTTTTGTCTGGTCAAGGGGAGCTAGAATCGAAAGTTGAAGGTCATGCGATCAGAGCTGACGATTATCTGGTCAAACCGTTTCAGTCTCAGGAAATATTAGCTAAGGTGAAAGCGCAGTTAGAGCGATCTCATCGCATTCACGCTGAGATTGTCCGACTGCTCCAAAATTCTACGGCGCTGGCGGTGGAGCCAAAAGTTTTGGCAGTAGTGCCAGCACCTCCACCTTTGCCTTTAACGCCAGCGGAGGAAAGAGTTTTTTGGGAAGTTATTCATGGGTATACTAACAAACAAATTAGCGATCGACTGTTTATTAGCCCCCGGACTGTGCAAGCTCATTTGGGTAGCATTTTCAGCAAGTTACAGTTGGAGAATCGCACCCAGCTTGTAAGATTTGCCTTGGAGAGAGGGTACAAACCCCCTCAAACTTCGCTGTGAAATCAGCTTGATCAAGAGTGAGTAATTCTCAAATCTCAAATCTCAAATCGGCTGACTTGAGCGCTCAATTTTTTGTTTTGTTAACTATGTTGTCAAGATGGTTGACAAAAAATGAAAAATGCCGGCGTTGATAGCTATTAGATACAAACTATAAATGTCAGAAGTTCTCGGTTTGATGTTTGAGTGTAAAATTTTGCCCCAGGGCGATCGTACTTCTACTGAATGTTATTACCCATGCTACCTTTCAAGAGCGAAGTCGATGTTGGGTGCTTTCTGGTTTTCCGCACATACCCCCAAGTATGGCATGGCAAAGTGTTACGGTGTTAGACAGGAAGCATTTTCGGTTTGGTGTTTTCCGGGAGCAAAGCTCCTGTTTTCTGAGGCATAAGTCTTAAGCAGGAACTTTCGCCACAAGGCATAATTCCCTCTACAGGAACTGTCTCGCCCTAACATCTATTATTATCATAAAATTGGGTTTAAAACCCCGTTCTTTTAGGAAGGCTTTGTGTTAGAATATTGAAATACTCAAGAACTCTCTAGGCTCAAGACACCCGGTGCGCTGAGCGTAGGGCATTGGGAGACTCTAAACGGACAGGGACCGAAGGTAAGACTACGACCGGAGCATCAGGCCGATGAACTGTCAAGAATCATACTTCGACTCTTCGATCGCAACCACCGCAGTTTTTAGGGCGGTGAGTATATCAATAAGCCAATGACAGCGAAGTTGTTGCCGATAACTACTGGGGTGTTTTCAACAGTCGCTAGGGATACTTGTCAAGCCGGAAGACCCTGTTGACATGGCGTCCGCGATGGAACAGATTTGTCAGTTGTCAGATGCCGAATGGCGGGTCATGTCTGACGCTGAAGAGGCCGAGGTACAAAGTTATACTTGGGACGATGCGACTAATCTGTTTGAGGCTGGACTGTACACGGCTATAGAACGTCAGTCGAAATTAAGAGATCGGGTATAAAATTGAGGTTGATTTCAAAGAGCGGGGTGTGGCGATCGCTTCTGGATAATTTTTATAGAGCCACTTAAGTTGTCTTTCTGCAATTTTATTACCAAATAAAGCCTATGACCGCATTGATACCAATAGTTATGTACGGCTGGATTCTAGTCGTTTTATACCTGTTTGTCAGGTTTCCGGCTCAGCGAGCAGTAATCGTAAGTCTGATTGTAGCGTGGATGTTTTTACCGCAAGTTTCTATTCCTATCCCCATATTGCCACCCTATACGAAGATGTCAGCAGCATGTTACGGCATTTTTCTGGGGACTCTTGTTTACGATACTGCGCGGTTCAGCTCTTTTAAGCCCGGTTGGCTCGACCTGCCAATGCTAATTTACTGTTTGTGTCCAATTTTTTCACAAGTTACTAATGGCGGCAGCCCAATTTCTCCAACTTTTAACCAAATTATTGGCTGGGGACTTCCATATTTTTTGGGCCGCTTGTATCTGAATAATTTAGATGGGCTGCGGCAGTTAGCGATCGGGATTTTTGCTGGTGGGTTAGCCTACATTCCTTTTACTATGATTGAAGGGGTTAAGGGCCCGATTCTGCACCAGATGGTTTACGGAGTCAATGCCTTTGAGGACTGGGGTCAAGCAAGGCGTATGGGGGGGTGGAGACCGGTAGTATTCATGCAGCACGGTTTGATGGTGGGGCTGTGGATGATGACAGCAGCTTTAATTGGAATTTGGCTGTGGCAAACCGGGACGCTCAAGAAGTTTCAGGGTCGCAAAATAAAGCCTCTAGTAATTGTATTAATTATCGCTTTTTTCCTGTGTCGCTCTACAGGCGCCTACAGTTTATTTGGAATGGCGTTGCTTGTATTGTTCTCTGCTAAGTGGTTTCGCACCTCTTTGCCCCTGCTGTTGATCATTGGATACATAGTATTTTATCTGTACATCGCTGCATCTGGTCAATTTTCCAGCAAAGATGTTATGGATTTCATCACTCCAATATTTGGCGAAGAACGAGCGGCTTCTCTAAAGTTTAGATTTGACATGGAAGAGATATTGGGAGATAAAGCGCGGCTAAGATTTCTTTTTGGCTGGGGGGATTCGGGTGGAAACCGCGTGTATAATGATTACGGTAAAGATATCTCCGTTACAGACAGCTTGTGGATTATTACATTTGGCACGAACGGTGCTGTCGGTTTGGTTAGTTTATTTTCGTCATTGTTACTTCCTGTTATCGTCTTTTGCTTGTTCAGATATCCGGCCAGAACCTGGTCTAACCCTAAAGTAGCGCCAGCGGCGGTCCTGGGAGTAGCTTTAACTATGTATGTGTTTGACTGTGTTTTGAACGCTATGACTAACCCTATTTTTGCCGTCATTGCGGGAGGGATATCGGGTCTGGTACTCAAAGCTCCCGAAAGTCTTAAGGTAAAGAAAGCCACTGCGCCACCAAGAATAAGGTCGTTACCTCACCCAAGATTAGGATAATTTTTAGTTATGGGATCGCAGCTTTGAGAGAAGGTTAAAAATATGTTGCATTGCCTCTCTGCAACAAATAAAATCTTTCTCTACAAGTTTTACATCAAATTAAGTTAAGAAGTTGCGCTTGCCTTCTCAGTTCATGAAATTTAGTGTTAAAATGAATTTACATAAATTTACATAAATTCAATAATTAGCCTGCGATTGTATTTTTGGGCGGTTAGCTGAATGCGGACAGGGTAATAAGTAGGTGCGATCGTGTTAAAATTTGTAAAAATAAATTTGCTTGATACAATCTTTGCTGGCTCTAGCTTAGGCTTTACAGAATCTTTAAGATTACTGAGTGGACGGTTAGGGTCTAGGGGAGTATACTTAAAAAAGTTTATTCACAAAAGCACCGAAGTAGTGAAAATACGGGGTTATACTGAGAGTGGTACTTTAGTAATACAAAGGCTTGAAGGAGAGCGAGAATGAAAGTAGTTAACTTATTAAATGTCTCCATTGATAACTTGTCAATAACAGAGTTGCTTGAAAGACTCGACTGCGAAGGCGGTCTCGTATTTACGCCGAATGTAGACCACTTGATTAAATTGCAGTATGACCGCGAATTTTATGAAGCTTATAAGACCTCTAACTATAGAGTTTGCGACAGTCAAATATTGATTTACGCCTCACATTTTTTGGGTACTCCTATCAAAGAAAAAATTTCTGGTTCTGACTTGTTTCCGGCATTTTACACCTATCACAAAAATAATGAGTCCATTAAGATTTTTTTGCTAGGAGCTGCGGTGGGCGTTGCGAGTAAAGCTAAGGAACAAATCAATCAAAAAATTGGTAGAGAAATAGTAATTCAAGCATATTCTCCTTCTTTTGGGTTTGAAAAGAATGAAGAAGAGTGTGATAAAATAGTTGAGTTGATTAATCAATCAGGAGCTACAGTATTGGCAATAGGAGTCGGCTCGCCTAAACAAGAGAAGTGGCTTGTTAAATATAGAAACAAACTGACAAACATCAAAATTTTGTTGGGTATAGGTGCAACCATTGATTTTGAAGCTGGTTGCAAAGCAAGAGCTCCCAAATGGATGAGCAAAGTCGGAATAGAATGGGTGTACCGATTGTTACGCGAACCAAGAAGGCTGTGGAAGCGATATTTGATAGAAGGTCTGCCTTTTTTCCGGTTGATTGTAGAACAAAAATTAGGGTCTTATAAAATGCCTTTCCTTGACAACTAAACAAGCAATCTAGAAGGGAAAGGTGGTTCCTGAAAACTCGACAAATCAAGAACGTAAATTAACCTGAGTTACTGAAGCCTTTACCTCCCGATTTTGCCCAAACAAGCAATTCACCGCCACATCCGCCGGCTGCGAGAAATTGAGCTTGGGGATGCCAAGCGAGACAGGAAAAACCACCATCGGCACCCTCAAGAATTTGCAGCAATTGTTCTGCTTTGTACCACAAACAAAGTTGACCGTCTTCCGATGCGGAAGCTAATAAAAATGTGTGGGGTTGAAAGCCGATCGCATTTACGACTTTTTCATGTAATTCTAAACCCCAAGCTTCCCAACCCACATTTTCGTCAGCTTGTTTTTCCCACACTGAAATGTTTTCAGAACTAGAAGCAGCTAATAAAGGCGCACCCGATAAAGTATGGTTATGGGACCAAGCTAGCTGTCGAACTTTACCGGAAAAACCCTGCATTACCCAAGGTCGATCGCTGCCCCATTCATTAACAATGAGGGTATTATCCATATTACCACAGGCTAGATATTTACCTAAAGGCGACCAGGCGATCGCACCTGTGGCCGATCGTACTGACAAAATGAGCGGGTCATCATCCCAATCTTCGCCGTTCCAAACTTTGACACCTTGATAGCCGCTAATTGCCAGATATTTAACAACAGGATGCCAAGCTAAATCTAGCACCGAAGACGAATCAAAATTCAGAGTTACTTCAACTGTATTGTCGTCAGCGTTCCAAACTTGAACGCAACGGCCCATACTGAAAGCTAATTGATGGCAATTAGGACTCCAAGCTAACTTATCAACCCACACACGCTTGTTATCCAAACTAGCAATTAATTCCCCAGAATTTACCAGCCAAATTCGCACTTTTCCGTCTTGTCCGCCCGCAGCTAACAGTTGACTATCAGAGGAAAAAGACAAGCAGTCTACTGATTGACCAGTTGCTGTTTGCAGCGGCTGCAAAGACAATTCATTGATTGTTCCTACAGTTCCTAACATAATTTCGCCGGCGGCGGAACAGACTGCTAAAGTTTTGCCATCGGGCGACCAAGTAACAGCAGTTATGTAGTCAGACAGGGTTTCCTTGGCGTGAAATTGCATAGTTAGTTCACTTTTGCTTGTCTTATTATTGCTCATTTTGTTTAAACCAGACACTGACAAAACTCTGCTCTCAATTGAGCTTCGTTTAAGTTGCGACCAATGAATACGAGTTCGTTTTTCGGAGTTTCGCTTGCTTTCCATGCTCGATCTGGTCTGCCGTCAAACAGCATATGTACTCCTTGAAAAACAAATCTATTCTCCGATCCAGCAATGTTTAAGATGCCTTTTGTCCGAAAGATATCCGGGCCTTTTGTCCGCAATAATTCGCCGATCCAATCGCTAAATTTGTTGCCATCAATCGCACCAGATTCTACGATTGCTACGGAGGTTACTGTTGCGTCGTGTTCGTGAGCGTGTTCGCCCAAAAAGTCTGGTTCGATTTCTAAAGCCCGATTCAAATCAAATGCTTTAACGCCTAACAAGGATGACATTTCTATGTCAGCGTTGCGGGTGCGGTGAATTTTGGCCATTGCATTCATGGCGCGAATCCGCTTTTCTAATTCTGCCAATTGTTCTGGTGTGACTAAATCAGTTTTGTTGAGCAAAACTACGTCTGCAAAGGCTATTTGTTCTAGTGCTTCATCTGCGTCCCAGTGCTGCCAGATGTGCTTGGCATCGACTACGGTGACAACGGCATCCAGCAGTAATTTATCCCGCATATCTTCGTCTACAAAAAATGTTTGAATTACGGGTGCGGGGTCAGCTAAACCTGTGGTTTCGATGACTATGTGGTCGAATTTGTCTCGCCGCTTCATTAAGTTGCCGATAATCCTAATTAAGTCGCCTCTGACTGTACAGCAGATGCAGCCGTTGTTCATCTCGAAAATTTCTTCGTCGGCATCAATTATCAGTTGGTTGTCGATGCCTACTTCGCCGAATTCGTTGACGATCACTGCAACTTTTTTGCCATGCTCTTGTGTTAAAATGCGGTTGAGTAGGGTGGTTTTGCCTGCACCCAGATAGCCTGTGAGAACGGTCACGGGCACTGATTCGATCGCCCCAGCAGTCACCATACTTTACCTCGATTATTGTATAATAATAACAATTGTCGGTATTTTACACTAGACTTGCTGACAGTGCCAACAATTTCAAAAAATGTTAATAGTTTTTAACCAGGGCTGGCGCCTGGGGCTAGAAACCCGGTTTCTACGAGTTTTGCGAACAGGAACGAGAAAT
>DPLL01000272.1 GCA_003542015.1 Microcoleaceae cyanobacterium UBA9251
TCGCGAGGAATTCCTGAGTTTAATTCGCCATCAACCGGCATTCTTTTAGTTATGAGTCATTAGTCATTAGTTATTAGTCATTAGTCATTAGTCATTAGTCATTAGTCATTAGTCATGAGTCATTAGTCATTAGTCATTAGTCATTAAGTCGGTTGAATTTGCTATCTCCCACTAACTGATGACTGTTGACTGCTGATTGCTGACATGGAAGAAAGGTGACAAACTGTGCAATTGTAGCGCATTGTTCAAGCCTCTAGAGTTTCTGAGCCAGAACCCGCTGGAGAACTTGCTGATAAGCGGTTTCTACTGAACCCAAGTCGCGGCGGAATCGGTCTTTGTCCATCACACGGGCGTCGGGATCGGTTTCTGCGTTGTCCCAAAGCCGACAAGTGTCGGGACTGATTTCGTCGGCGAGGAGCAGATTTTGATGTTGGTCTATACCGAATTCCAGTTTGAAGTCTACCAGGGTGATGCCGCACTGACTGAAAAATTCTTTGAGAATTTCGTTAATTTCTCTGGCGGCGCGATCGAGTTGGTCTACTTGTTCCGGGCTGGCTAGCTGCATTAGCAGCAGTCTGTCGCGAGTCAGCAGCGGGTCTCCCAAATCGTCGTTTTTGTAATAAAACTCTACCAGCGGGGGATTGACAATTGTGCCGAGGGCGAGTCCGGTTTGTTTGCAAAGGCTACCGGCGGCTATGTTTCTGACGACGACTTCCAAGGGTAAGATTTGGACGCGGCAGACTCGCATCTGGTTGGGCGCTGGTGTGTCGATGAAGTGGGTGGGAATGCCTTTGGCTTCTAGCATCCGAAATAGGTGGGCAGACATGGTGCAATTGATTTCGCCTTTGCCGGCGATGCTACCGCGTTTCAGGGCGTTAAAAGCCGTGGCGTCGTCCTTGAAGTGGGTCAGCAAAATTTCGCTGTCTTCGGTGGAGTAGAGGATTTTGGCTTTGCCTTCGTAGAGTTGACGATCGACTGACATAGGGATGTAATCAGGTAAGTAAGTTTGAGTTTTTAGATTAGCTCGATCGGGCGTTATTGGCGAGTTTTTTGCCTCGGCCGTCGATGAATAACCCGCGCTGGCCTATGGCACCCGCCGATAGATGGGACTGGCGCATGAGGCATGGTTTGATCTAGAGCGCGCGATCGACACAATGTAGAAAGCAGAAGGTACAATCAAACTCATACCTTTACCATTCTCCCTTAACAGACCCGATGCCTGTTCCACAATAGTTATAGCAACCTGATCTGTGCAGCCGGACTTGCTCAATTGCTGAAACTATTGATTTGATTGATTTTATTGCATTTTCACATCTAATTAATTCTTCCTTCTGCTATACCTACTACACACAAAACATCTATAGAAAGGCTGATTTATGGAAGACAAAAAAATTCATATCCTCTTAGTAGAAGATGATGAGGTCGATGTGATGAACCTTCGGCGTGCCTTCAAAAAAAATAACATCGTCAACCCTATTTACATAGCTGGAAATGGATTAGAGGCTCTTGCTATCTTGCGCGGAGAAGCTAAGATAGAGCCTGCCATGCCTCAAGCGCGCAGGTTGGTTTTGCTGGACTTGAATATGCCGAAAATGAACGGGATTGAGTTTTTGCGAAAATTGCGGATGGATGAAAAATTGAGGTCGATTCCGGTGATAGTCCTCACAACTTCCAATGAAGATAAAGATAAGGTAGAAGCTTATAATTTGAATGTGGCTGGCTATATTCTTAAACCTGTCACTTTTTGTAATTTTGTTGAAGTTATGGCTACGCTCAACAAATACTGGATGTTGAACGAAATACCCTAAAAAAAATCCAAATTAAAAAAACATCTGCTAAATTTTTAGGGCGCTTTGGCCTTGTTAATTATTATTTACCCGCTCGCAGTCAGTTCAGAGTAATCCAAGATTTGGTTGTTATGAAAAAAGGGATCAAAATTTTGATAGTTGATGACGATGAAGTCGATCGGATGGCGGTGAGGCGATCGCTCAAGTATGCGGGAATTTTGGTGGAAGTTTCTGAAGCAGAAAACTGCGCCGCAGCCCTAGAAAAATTATCCATCAGCCAAGATGATATCAGGGCAGCAAAACTCTCGAAACAGGAGCAATCTCAAAAGTCTATCGAGGCTGAAAATACAGAAAAATCCCTCTTTTTATATCAGATATTTGACTGTAAATTTGACTGCGTATTCCTAGACTACCGATTGCCAGATGGGGACGGACTGACTTTGGTAAAAGATCTTCGGGAAGTGGGTTTAAAAGTTCCCTTAATTGTGCTCACAGGTCAAGGTGACGAACAAATTGCTGTGGAATTGATGAAGGCTGGAGCTTCTGATTATATCGTTAAAGGCAAGCTGTCTTCAGATACTTTGTCCCGCAGCTTGCACAATGCCATTCGGGTTTACCGCGCCGAATCTCAGGCGTTTCATACCAGTCAAAAACTTAAGGAAAGTGAAGAACGCTACAGGTTAGTTTTAGAGGGAGTTAACGACGGAATTTGGGATTGGGATTTAACTAAAAATCAAGTGTATTGGAACGATCGCCTTTTGGAGATGCTCGGTTTGGGGCGAGGCGAATTTGGCCGCACTATGGAAGCCCTCTACAATCGCCTGCACCCGGAGGATAAAGACGGGATTATCCAGGCGATCGAGGCTCACTTGGAGGCAGAAATAGACTATAATGTAGAATTCCGCCTGCTGCACTCTTCTGGTGTTTACCGCTACTGCACTTCTCAGGGAAAAGCTCAGCGAAATTCCCAAGGGAAAGCGCTGCGGATGGCAGGCATGATTAGCGACATTACTGAGCGTAAACAAGCCGAAGATGCTCTAGAAAGAGAACGGCAGCAACTGAGGCAAATTATTACTTGCGTGCCTGTAGCAATGGCGATGTTCGATACAGAAATGCGCTATTTGGCTAACTCTGACAGATGGCTGACTCAATTTAATTTAAACTTGCCATCCCTGACTAATTTAAGTCATTACAATTTGTTTCCAGATATCCCGGATGGGTGGAAAGTGTTGTATCAAGAAGTGCTAAAAGGCGAGGTAATTGCTCGTAGCGAAGATGCTTGGGAACGAGCCGACGGCTCTATTTTAGTTTTGCGTTGGGCCGCTCACCCTTGGTACAATTACGATGGCAAAGTAGGGGGAATTGTGATGGTTGCCGACAAGATTAATGAGTTGGTGGAAGCGCGGGAAACTGCTCTGAAAGCGAGCTTGATTAAGTCGCAATTCTTGGCGAATATGAGTCACGAAATCCGCACTCCGATGAATGGGGTTTTGGGCATGGCTCAATTGCTGGTGTACGCTCCCCTAGAACCGAAACAGCGGGAGTACGCTCAAACTATTTACCGCAGTGCGGAACATTTGCTGGGCGTTATTAATGATCTCCTGGATTTCTCGAAAATTGAAGCTGGAGAAATGCGGCTGGAAAAGACGGATTTTGATTTGGATAGCTGCCTTGAGTCGGTGGTGGAAATCGTGGCGGCTATGGCCGAGGAAAAAGGTATTGAATTAAATATTGTAGTTGATAGTTCGGTGNNGAGGTCAAGTTTTAGTTCACGTAACTGTTAAACTGGGCAACCGAGTGGCAGATGACAAGCAAGGCACTAAATTGCTATTTTCGGTGCGCGATACTGGGATAGGAATTTCGCCGTCAGGGCAGAAAAAGTTGTTTCAATCTTTCTCTCAGGTAGATAGTTCTCCTACTAGGGAACATGGCGGCACTGGTTTGGGTTTGGCTATTTGTAAGCAGTTAGTGGAGATGATGGGAGGGGAAATTGGGGTTCGCAGTTGTCTTGGGGTTGGTTCGACTTTTTGGTTTGCTGTGCCTTTGGAAAAACAGTTGCAAGTCGAGTCTCTGACACCTGAATTTGCGGGTGCGAAGCTGTTAGTAGTATCTGGGAGTGCTTTGACGAGGGCGACGGTACGATCGCTCGCTCAAACTTGGGGCGCGCGCTGCGAAGAGGCAGAGACTGCCGATGGAGCTTTGAGTTGGTTGGAGCAGAATGCAAATAGGGGGATTTATCGGCATTCTGACAATCGAGAAAAGTGCTGCGATGCGGTGCTTATAGACTTGCAAATGCCGAATTTGGATGCGGTGGAATTTGAAGAGAAAGTGCGATCGCTCTCGGCAATTGGGCCATTATTGGCAATGACTTCTTTGCGAAAACAGCATCAAGCTGAAGCGCTTTGCAGTCAAGGTTTTAGCGGCTATTTGGTGAAGCCTGTGAGGGCTTCGAGGCTGAGAGAGGCGCTGAATAAGGCTGTGAAGGGGGAAGGAGAGTTTAGGAGGAATCGGGGCGATCGTACTTCTGGATTACCCAGTGGTCATTCTCAATCTTTGAATCCGACGAATTCCCAGTCATCGCTGAAAATTTTGCTGGCGGAAGATAACCCGATTAATCAACAAGTTATTGTCGCACAGTTGGCAGTTTTAGGCTATCATGCTGACTGTGCTGCTAACGGTCAAGAAGCGCTGGATTTGCTGGGCGATCGGAGCTACGATCTGGTGCTGATGGACTGTCAAATGCCGGTACTTGACGGTTACGAAACAACGCAAAAATTGCGAGAAATTGAAAAGGGCGATCGGCATACTTTTGTGATTGCTTTAACAGCTCACGCCATGCCGGGGGAACGAGAAAAGTGTCTGACTGCGGGCATGGATGATTACCTCAGCAAACCTGTAGATTTAGAGGCTTTATCAGCGGCACTGAAAAAGTATGAAATGGAAAATATGCAGTCTGAAAATAAATATGAAGTGAAAACTATTAATTTAGCGGAAACTTCTCAATTAGAAACAAATTATACAGAAGTTTTGGAAAAAGCGGGCAATTCGACAGTGCCAGTCCAAGGGGAGATCGGACTTCAAACTTGGGTACATGGGGATTTTGGCGGGCTATTAGACAAGAACAGATTAGAGCAACTCGGACGGGTTAATATTAACTTGCCACAGCGACTTTTGCAAGCTTTTGTGGGAAACGCCCAAGCTGATTTGGCAACAGCTAAAATTGCTTTAGAAGCTAAAGATTGGCAAACTGTCGAATATCAAGCTCACCGTCTCAAGGGAACTTGTGCTAATGTGGGAGTTCCCATGATGGCGGATTTGGCGGCAGAATTGGAGTTTCAGGCGATCGGCTTTCAATCTGAACCGTCAGCCACCCAATTATTAACTATTGAGGGGATTGAGAATATATTAGTGAATTTGTCAAGTCATTTAACACGGGTGCGGGAATTTTTCGAAACTCGAATGTTTGGTTAATACAGCACTTTTCCGGTAAGCAAAGGTAGGGACACTCAAGTGTGCCCTTCTTAGTGTCAACTTAACGTTAAA
>DPLL01000404.1 GCA_003542015.1 Microcoleaceae cyanobacterium UBA9251
GATTCTAAATAATCGGGAGCCGTTTCTGCCAAATGCCGGATGCAATCTAAGCCATCTAAACCGCCGTCTAAGGCTAGATGAGGTTCGTGCTTCAAAACTTCCGGTTGCAGAGTCAGCACCGTGCTGCTGGGAATGTAAGGCGGGTTAGAGACCATACCGCTCACGCGACCTTTCAGAAATGCTAGCGGTTCCCACCACGAACCTTGATAAAAATTAACTCTCTTGGCAAAACCCAAATTGTCAGCATTCTGTCGAGCAACTGCCAAAGCTTCCGAACTGCAATCTACAGCATGAATCGTCGCATTTGTCAACGCTGAAGCTAGTCCGATCGCGATCGCCCCGCTGCCCGTTCCCAAATCCACCCAATTCGATTTGGAAAATTCTCCCCCCCGAAGCCCTCTGGGCTCACCATCTTCTCCCCCCCTTACTAAGGGNNTGCACTGGGACTCGTTCCTGCAACCGACTGCGCCACAATTGGGAAAGTTCAGATAAAGACAACTTTAATTCAATTTTTGGCAAATCTTTAAACGACTCTAAACGCAGCGCCAACTTATCCAAACCAGTCAACTCCAGCAGCAGCCAGTCAAGTTCTGTTAGGGAAATGTCACTATTTCGAGCCTCTATCTTAGCTTGATTTATCCACTGCCAAAGCTCTAAACCAGAAACAAANNTTTGTGATTTGTTATTTGTTATTTGTTAACAGTCAACAGTCAACAGTTAACAGTTAACAGTCAACAGTTAACTGTCAACAGTCAACAGTCAACAGTCAACAGTCAACTGACTAATTATTAGCGAGCGGGTCGAGTTTGGCTGGGAGCGGGAGCTTGAGGAGCCGATCGATTTTGGTTGGAAGCTGGGGGTTTATTTTGGTTGCTAGCACCGGCTGGTTGGAGCGATCGCACAAATTCCAGCGACTCCCGCGACGGAACCAAAATCAATTGGCTCAAAAACGGATCGTTCTCAGTTCGCAAAGCTTCCAAAACGCTCTCCAAATTCACCACCTCAATCTTAATTGTGGCAGTCACGTTCGGCTGCTGCTGCTTGAAGCGCTCCACCATTCCCTGCAATTCCTCCTTGTTAAAAAACAGGGGAATCACCTCTTGCTGGCCCCGTTGAATCGTCAAATAACCATTTTCCGGGCCGCCTCTGGCCAAAAACAGAGGCACACCATTGAACTCGTTAACTTGTTGCCCAGTCTGCTGAAGTACAGTTTTAGCTAACTGCACCTGCTGCGGAGTCGGGACGTAGGCAAACACTACCTCATCCGGCTTACCTTTATTGGCTTGAGAAATCTGGTAAATTTCCCCCAGCGACACCGGTGTCACGCGCACCGATGCCGCCAACTGAGGATTTTTGGTTTTCAGTTGATCCACAAAAGCTTGAGCATCCTTCTGGCTGATGAAAATTCCCGCCACAGAAGCATTGCCACTTTGACCCTGACCTTGCTTGGGTACAGAAGCGATCAGAGGCGCACCAGCCGCGTCTGTAATCGTAAACACCGGCACCGATCGCAACTTTTCCAAAATCTGCGGCTCCGGCAGTGCCAGTGCAGACATATTGGCTATGGGCGAGGGGCCGAGCAGAGTGCAGCCCACAATCCCCAAAATTGCACCCAAACGAACTAATAATTTCATCTTTTTTCCATCAGGAGCGACCTGAAATAGATTAACGCAAAGACTAGCGCCTTCACACGATCAGCAGTCGCTGCCCATGAGTGGTTTGTTCTCATTTCCACGCCTTTGTGAGCATTAGAGGCAGTTTCTGACTGAATCTATTATGAACATTGTGCGATCGGGATGACAGGATTTGAACCTGCGACATCCTGCTCCCAAAGCAGGCGCGCTACCAAGCTGCGCTACATCCCGGTGTGGTAGTTATCCACCCCATAACAATTAACACACAAAACCCCGCACTTGTCAAGCTTTTTTTAAGTTCAGCTCAAAATGCACCTCAATCGGTGATGGCAGCGTCAATATTGCCTTGTCTCAAAAAATCAACGCCCCAGCACCTGTAGGCTAATCAGGATACCAAAACATACCTTTAATCCCCTCTGGATCGGACATAAATCCCAAATTTCGGTAAAAGTCCACAACTTGAGGGTCAGCAAATAAGGTAATGTTGCTGATATCTTCACTGCGGAGTTTTTTAATGATGTATTTCATCAATGCCTTGCCCATACCCTTACCCTGGTAATCAGGATGAACTACCACATCCCAAAGGGTGGCATTAAAAGCGTGGTCTGAAGTCGCTCTGGCGAAACCGACCAGCCGTCGCTCTTGCCCCCGCATCTCCCACATAGAGACGACTAAGAAGCTGTGCACAATAGCTTTTTTGACTTTACGCAGTGGACGGCGAGACCAACCCACTGCATTACAGAGTTCTTCGAGTTCGTAGAGGTCAATGTCCCGATCGCAACTAAAAAAGATGCGAGCGTTGCCGCTAGCGGGTTTGCGAAACGTTGGGGAAAGCGGATCGCCAGACCCAACAGCCACATCTTCCTGAAAATCCGCTGTTTGGGGCACAGAGGCAGACTCAGAACTACTAAATAAGTTTTTCCAAAAACCCATGCAGGCGCGGTTAAGGTAGTAGAAGTTGGACGACATTAAAGAGAAGCCGAAAGATCTGCCCACTCCGATCCGTTCGGGATGAATTACGAGCAGGCTCTTAAGGAACAGTTTACGGTACACTCATCTTACGCCGAAAAGAGAGATTTGTCGTCCAACATTGAGTCTGCACTCTTGAGATTTCAGTAAGTTTGGTAGAAATGTTCAACCTCTTAGAGGGCCCGCACCACCGGCACAGCATCTAAAATTTGTCAGAGAACCAGGACAGAGGCATTTTTGTAATTGCTTCTTTTGAGTGCCGCCGATCGCGCCGGAACTTATACGCTTGGTTGGAAGTACAACTCGAAGGTTGCAACCGTGACATTCTAATTATACGTTCCCCGACAAATTTGACTTCTGCTGTTTGTTCGGAGACAGGCACAATTTAAATCGCAGCGTCGAACCGAGAATCCCATTGCCACAGGGCATGGGAGTGTCCAAATCTAGTATATCTCCCGCACCTTCCCCTCAATTATGGCTTCGGGTTTAAAACCATCTACACTAGAACTTCTCAAGCGCTTTAACCGAGCGTTTCCGCAGTTTTACGAGCAATTTGTCAGTAGCGAAATCCAACTGCAAAACCTCAAATTAGCTTACCAGCTCTATAAAACTAGGCAAGCAGTCATCGAAATCAGACCCGAAGGGAACAAAAGTGCCCTGCACTTTACTTACCGCAACCAGTCTTTTCTGCTCAGCGATATCTTTGGGGTGCTGGCGGCTTACGGACTGACAATTCACAGTCTGAGCCTGTATGGGCAAATTTACCCACCGATGCTGGTATTTATCAAATTGGTGGTATCTCGTGGCGGCAAGGTACTGGCGGATAAAACGGCAGAAAATGTCTGTAGGGCGATTCGAGAAGCCTTGGCTGGGCATTTTGAAGTAGAAGAGATGTTGGCGGTGGAATTTAATCTAGACGCGGGTTTAGAGGACGTGGCAACTGAATTCTATGTCGATCCGGTGTTCCACTTGCCGGCACTGCTGATTGAAGCAGACAACCAACCGGGACTTTTTTATAAGGTGATGTATGCCATTTGGCAAGAGGATTTGTTGGTGGTGAATGCTAATTTGCTGGTTTGGCGGGGGCGAACTCGCCTGATTTTGTACTTGTTAGGGCCCAATGAAAGTTTAATTCCTGAGTATCTGGGGCAAAAAATTGCTGAGGGGGTGCGGCAAAGATTGCTGGGCGAGCGATTTTAGGAGCAGTTACACTTCTACCAACTCATAGTCTGAGTGAATCGGAATAAATCACTATATTCTCACTATGGTTTACTTTTCAACTCCTCTGTAGTCGCTTCCTTCAGTTTATGGGACTCGCCACGGCCAAATAGAGCGTAGTAGGGTAGGAATTTTTAGGCAGCAAACAGCAAACAACCAATAACCAATGACCAATGACCAATAACCAATAACCAATAACCAATAACAACTGACTTCTTCCTTCTCCTAAAATCTGTTATCTTTAGTCTATAGCTCTGCCCGATCGCCCGCTAAGATCCGAGATTTTCATGGTTGGGGTGGCTTTCATGTCTGAATTCTAATTCTGCTTAAATATTTGTGCGCGTGAACCTCACCGATCGGCAACAACACATCCTTTGGGCAACAGTTCGCCACTATATTGCTACAGCCGAACCCGTTGGCTCAAAAGCTTTGGTAGATGAGTACAAACTCAGCGTCAGCCCAGCTACAATTCGCAATGCGATGGGGGTTCTCGAAAAAGCTGGACTCCTATATCAACCTCACACTTCTGCTGGACGTGTCCCCTCTGACTCCGGCTACAGAATTTATGTCGATCGATTAATTCAGCCTACCGACAGGCTGGCTGGCAAGGTAGAACAGGTACTAGACCAGCTCAATTGGTCAGATGGTCGCAGATCAGCGGTACTTCGAGGTGCGGCTCAAATTCTGGCAACGATCAGTGGTTACATTGCCCTGATCACGATACCGCAAACAAATATGGCTTGCTTGCGGCACTTGCAACTGGTGCAGCTAGAACCGGGAAAGGTGATGCTGATCGTGGTCACGGATGCCTACGAAACTCAGTCAGTTTTGGTGCAGTTGCCTCAAGAGATAGAAGGTAAAAAGCAGGATGTAGAAATAGTCGATCGCGAATTACAGATTTTATCGAATTTTTTGAACTCTAAGTTGCGGGGGCGATCGTTCTCGGAACTCAGCACGATCGCGCTTAGCGAATTAGACCGCGACTTTGAACTGTACGCTGAGTTGATGGGCACTATGCTGGCAGCCTTGAGCCGCCGGGCCGAGACTCCAACCTACACGCGGATACTGATCGGCGGTTTGGCAGAAGCCCTGCGCTTGCCGGAGTTTTCGCAGTTGCAGCAAGTTCAAACCCTGGTACAACTCCTGGAACAAGAACAGGAACTGCTTTGGCCTTTGATCTTTGAATCGGCTGACTTGGAAAAAGCTGGGAAACGGGTGACAGTGCGAATTGGCTCGGAAAACTCCCTAGAACCAATTCGCGGCTGTACTCTGATTTCCTCGACTTACAGGCGGGGTTCTTTGCCGGTGGGGAGCGTTGGGGTTTTGGGGCCGACGCGGATGGTTTACGAAAATGCGATCGCCGTGGTAGAAGCTGCGGCGGATTACCTGTCAGAAGCTATTGGCGGAAATCCAGCCAATTTTCCGTAAGGACGATCGGTAGTGAGTGCATCAGAAGTTCGTAGATGCACCCTGATTTGATAGCCCCTTGCTGAATAAGCAGGGGGTTTTTTTTGTGTCATAGCAGATGTTGAAGTCAGAATTCAGAATTCAGAAGGAAAATGCAATAAAATCAATGGTTTCAGCAATTAATAAGGTCCTAACAGCCAGGCGCGGTGGCGATCGAAAAAAAAGTCAGATTTTCCCTATCTCCCCCTCTCCCTCTCTTCCTCTCTCTCTCTCCCTCTCTCCCCCCTCTGCGGCAGGGCTGTTTCATTCTCAG
>DPLL01000093.1 GCA_003542015.1 Microcoleaceae cyanobacterium UBA9251
GGGCACCGCTCCGCTCAGGGAGCAATGACCTTCTTCGCCTTGGCGACTGCTATACATTGTCGGCAAAATACTTCACCCCGGAGTCTAGAAAAAGCTTGAGATTATTTGTTGGAGATGTCTATTAAATATTGTCATCGTCATTGTCTTGACCTTGCACACCCTTCAGAATCCGCGATAACTCGCTCTTCTCATTAACCGTAATCCGAGTCGGACAACCGCTGATAATCCGTTCGTAACTGCGGAAAGAATCCCGAATTACCGGCCCGTCATCAGTAATAGTGTATTCCCGAATTCCCTTGTCGTGCCAGGAACCGCGCATCTTAAACACATTAATTGCCCGCGACATTTCCCCTCGAATTTCCACATACTGAAGCATGATGATCGTGTCAGTAATCGTAGAAATATGGGAATCCGTAATCGAATTAGAACCCATAAACTGATCGCTTGTATTCGTGAAAAAGCCTGTAATTTCCTCCTGCTTGGCGAAAGCAGTCACCCCGATCACAAATTGCCGGAATGAATTATTGCTAACTCCCCGTTCTAAAGCTGAAAGGGAATCGATCGCAATTCGAGACGGTTTAAAATCAGCAATTTCTGATTTAATATTTTGCAAATGGTCTTCCAAACCAGCAGATTCCGGGTAATTACAAAGAATTTTTAACAAACCTTTATGTTCCATTTCCTCAAAATCAATGCCCCAAGAATAAGCATTGCGGAACAACTGCGCCCGCGACTCTTCATAAGCAAACAGCATGGCTCGATCGCCATTCATGCAAGCATTCTCCAAAAACTTGCTTACCAACAGAGTTTTGCCAGTTCCCGTCGCACCGGTAGCCAAAATAATCGAGTCCTTAAAGAAACCGCCGCCACACATTTCGTCGAGAGTTTTGTCCCCGGACGAAACCCGAACATTAGAAGATCTTTGAGTCAATCGCATCGCCCCCAAGGGAAAAATATTAATCCCGTCATTAGTAATGGTAAAAGGATACTCACCTTTCATGTGAGTTGTACCTCGCAACTTCAAAATTTCCAGAGTCCGGCGGCGGCGTTCTCCTTCCAAAACGTTGCGAACAATCACCACGTTGTCCGACACAAACTCCTCCACTCCAAACCGGGCCACCGGGCCGTATTCTTCCACCCGTTCGGTAGTCATGACTGTAGTTGCTCCTACTTGTTTGAGGCGAGCAACTAAACGAAAAATCTCTCGTCGCACCACCGATGCAGCGTCGTACTGCTGAAATACTGCCGTCACCGAATCAATAGAAACCCGCTTTGCTTTGTACTTGCGAATTGCGTATTGAATTCGTTCGATCAGGGCTGATAAATCAAAATTTCCCACGATATCCTGACCTTCTGGATCGGGGGAAGCGTCTAAAATAAACAGCTTACCTTCATCAATTAACTTGGTTAAATCCCAGCCGAAACTACAAGCATTTTTAATAATATCTGTTGGAGATTCTTCAAAAGTTACGAAGACTCCAGCTTCGTCAAAATGGGTGATTCCGTTGTAGAGAAATTGTACGGCAAATAAGGTTTTTCCCGTTCCCGACGTGCCACTGACTAGGGTAGTTCTGCCGATCGGCATCCCGCCATGACTGATGTCGTCAAAGCCCTCTATCATGGTGCGAATTTTTTGAACTCCGGCCCTTACCATTCCTTCTGGTTGCACCGTTTGACTAATTTCATTCATGTCGATTTTTATCGTTGTCATTATTCTTTATTTGTCCGTCATTAACCGCCGATCGTTGATTACTGCCTTCAGATAACTGCTGACTAATGACTGTCACCTTATTATATTCTAAGCAACTCAGCACGCTTTGTGACTGAGCTTCAGCCCCGATCGAACGTACCACCGAACAAAGCCAATTGACCTTGTAGTTGGCACGTCATCCCCGGACTTTCGGGCTGGCTTACGGACAACCCCAAAGCAGCAATATTTTTAGCCGCATTGATATCAGCATCATGTTCAAATCCGCAGTACCCACACTTGAACTTCTTCCCGTTGCGATCGCTCTTCCCTTTGACCAGGTGATGCAACTTGGTCCTGTTCCATTGTTTGGCCTCTTTTGCAACGTCAATAATCTGATTGCAAGCGTCAGCAAACCGCTCAAGAGTAATGTCAATATCTTGACGCAACTCTTTAGGAACTTGAAGCTTGCATTTGACAGATATGGTCTGCATCTAAGGCTAATAAAAACTGATCTACAATTATTGTACAACAAACGAGCTCCCTTTGAAAGAGTTAGGCGAATCAAGTCGCTAGCAAGTTTTTACTCTCAGCACTCTTTGTGACTGAGTTTCCAAACGTATCAGGAGCTTCTTATGAGTTCATGTCTTCTTCGCGAAGTTCTTCGTAGAGCAAGTCTAACCCGATCAGAACTTTTTCTCGATCGGACAAATCGCCAATAATTTTTCGCACCGGTGGCGGCAGGATTTTCGCCAGCGTCGGGGTTGCCAAAATTTTGTCTTCTTCTGCTAGCTGAGGATTTTTGAGAACGTCTATGACTTTCAGCGCGTAGACTCCTTGAAACTCTTGTTCGAGGATGTCCTTAAGGGTTTTCAAAGCTCGCACTGAGTTGGGAGTATTGCCCGCAACATAAAGCTTGAGAACGTAGGTTTTCTTCAAAGGAGTCATGAATTTTTTGTCAACTTTCAGTGTTAGTTGTTAGATGTTAGTTGTAGTTGTTATTTGTCTCAAATCCGCTGTTCTTTCTTATTTTATAAGATTTTCGATCTTCTACTTTCTCCCTTCTCCCTGATTCTTTGTTACATTAGCAGCGAATACCTTCTACTTTCTACCTTCAGATGCCTCTTTCGGGATTGAGCGACGATACATCTCGCACAGATGAGCGATCGCGTCAATCAGAGTCAAGCGGTAATCCAGCAATATTTCTTCGCTGCGCCCTTCTAATTTTAGCTGTTTGGCAAACTCGTCCATCAATTCCATATGAATTTCCACAATTTGAGTCACCGGAACGTCAGCAAAAAAAGCCAAATTTACAAATTCATCTATTTGATTATTTACCGCTGCGTCTTGAGAAAAATAATTCAAAACTATCAGACGATAAATTAACTTTAATTGCTCCAAAAACTTCTGTTTTTCTGCCTGAGACAGATTCCGCAAGAAATTCTGGGAATTTCTCTTATAATACACGCCTAAGTATCCTAATCGCTCCCGTAATTTTTCAGCAAGCCGGCGCTGCTGTCGCTGGAGCAAACTTTGAGCTGTCAATTCAGCCGTCGCACCAGCGCTTGCAGACTGATCGTTTAAAGGAACCGGAGTCGAAAGTTTCAGAAATTGGGCGATCGCCCGATCGATACCGGCGCCAATTTCTCTCGCCCGATCAATTGACAAATGCACCTCCGCAGCGTGGTAAAAAAAAGAACAACTTTGCTGTTGACTCTTCTCCTGCGTACTACCCAGGGCTTCCAAGTGATCTGAAGGTGACTCTTCTTGTCTGGCATCCTCTCCGGGCTGCGGTGAAAAAATCACAGCCGGCAAAAAGATCGATCTATCCTTTAGCTTACCAGTCAGCGATCGCAAATCCCCATCGACTTCCAAAACCAAACAATCGAGGTGATAATTGTGCTTCAGGAATCCAAACAGCTCGATCGCCGACTTAATCTGCGTCAAAACATAGCGATCGCCACTCAAATGCTCGATCGCAGAGCCTGCGAGTTCCTCAGACTTGACAAAAATACATACAGACAGTTGGGGAAGCAAAGCTGTAGGTGAAACACCGAAGTTGTCCGAAAGTGCTGGATGGCTCAGAGTTGATATCTCCTTTACAAACTACTTAACATTTTAACAATCATCTAAACATTTATTGTAACCAATCTTAACCACAAAATCAGTGCTCACCCGATCGCAGAGGGATCATGAAACTGTACTGCTGTGTTCCTGCGTCAAGCCGCGCGAGCCTGATTTCTGCAATTAAGCTTAAGCCTTAAAATCATTGCTAGTCGCCTCAAATCATAGGTAGGCATCGGACTCGCCGACTTCGGTGCAGCAAAAAGCCCCAGGGGCGGACTGATATAAAACAATTAGATACAAAAAATCTGCTGCTACTTTGGGTCTCAAATCTCTTTGATCATCTCTTTGATAATCTCTTTGATAAAATACTACTGCTCTTTTGAGCAGACTCTCAGGTTCGTTATGCCACTCACCAACCCTAGTCTCAAAAATTTTCTGGAACCAGTGCCGCTCGTGCCTCACACAGCGAAGCTAGCAGCGCTGCGGTCAATTTTCCGATCCTGCAACTGCGATCGCGTCGCAGTAGTCAACGAACAGCTACAGCCCCTGGGATTAGTCTACCTCCGCAGTCTGATGCCACTAGCCGATCGATCCAGGGAATGGGAGCAACGGCTGTCAGAAATCACCCCCGCCACACTCGCTCCCCTGAGTTCGGTATCAGCAGATCAGAGCGTCAGCGAATTCTGGCAGTACCTACAAACCGGGGAAATTAACACAAAAACCGCAAACCCCCAAAAAAATAAAATACTTTTGCCCGACAGTACCAGCCTTGGCCCGGCGGGAAGCATAGAAGGCCCTCTAGCCCTGACAAATTCCGACGGTCAATTTTTGGGATTGCTAGACAGCCTGAGCCTGCTGAAATTCGTAGCAGTTAACACCAGCTCGATCGTCCGCGAAAGAGCAACAGACTACAGCCTCACAGATCCACCAACAGCAGTCAGAGAAATCGAATCAAAGCCGATACAGGCAGCCAGCGAAACCGCCCTAGAAGCTCAAGTGCGCTTTCTAGAAGCAGGATTGAAACCCTCCGAACACCTCAACTCCCTCGTCCAACTCCTCGAAAAACTGCCCCTACCCCTGAGATTGCAAACCCCCACCGGGCAAATAGTCAGCCAAAACGCAGCGTGGCGGATTTTACTGGGAGCAGGGCCACAACCAGTCCCCGAACCAGCAGCAAATCTCGGCACACCCTCGCCCAGTCAACCCGGCCCAGTAAAAACCGAATACAACAGTGTAAACACCAAAGCCCTCACCCAAGAGTGCCGGAGTCTAGTAGGAGCAGCCAAAGCACCCGATCGCGATGCTACTCGCGATGCTACCGCAGCCACCAGTTGCCCCCTACCCCTGTACGCCGCCGCCTCTCCCTCAACCTTAACCACTCCAGCTTGGTGTCCGATCGCAGGCAAACCAGACACATACATTTGCGAATGCCCCGTACAAAAAGGTCAAGAACGAATCTGGCAATTTATCAAACAGCCACTCTCAGAAAACCTAATTTTAGTAATGGGACAAGATGTCACCGAAGAACATTTAGTCGCCAAAGAACTAGCAGCTAAAAATACAGATTTAATCCATCTCAACCGACTGAAAGACGAATTTTTATCCTGTATCAGCCACGAACTCAAAACCCCGCTCACTGCCATCCTAGGTTTGTCCAGCCTTCTCAAAGACAAATTGATCGGAGAACTAAACGATCGCCAAACTCGCTACGCCAAACTAATCCATCAAAGCGGGCGGCACTTGATGATCATAGTTAACGATATTTTAGACTTGACCAGAATGGAAACCGGGCAGCTAGAACTGATTCCCGAACCAGTCGAAATTACCAGCGCCTGCAACAAAGCCTTTGAACAAGCCAAGCAACTCCAGCAGCAAGAAGAAAAAGCACCGAACCAGTCGCAAAATCCCGCAACTTCTCCCCCAGAATCCGCTGACAAAATCGAATTTACCCTCGAAATAGAACCGGGACTAAGCCACTTAATTGCCGACGAACTACGGCTGCGGCAAATGCTAGTCAACCTCCTCTCCAACGCCCTCAAATTCACGGAAGCCCGGGGCAAAATCGGCTTGAAAGTCAATATGTGGGAAGGCTGGATCGCATTCACAGTTTGGGACACCGGCATCGGCATTCCCGCAGACAAACAGCACCTAATCTTTCAAAAATTCCAACAGCTAGAAAGCCCCCTGACTCGCCGCTTTCAAGGAACGGGACTGGGATTGGTACTCACCCAACGATTAGCGAGGCTTCACGGCGGAGATGTTTCGTTTATTTCTTCAGAATGTCAAGGTTCTCAATTTACTCTGCTCCTGCCGCCCTCTCCTCCGGGAAACAGCAGGGAAGATGCCGCAGAATATACAGCCCTAGAGCCAGAATTATTAAAACCCAAATATCAGTACCCGATCGCCAATTCTCGCTCTCGCCTAATATTAATCGTCGAAGCAGTTCCCAAATATATCGAAGATTTAAGCAACGCACTCACAGGTTTGGGCTACCAAGTCATCGTCGCCCGTTCCGGCACCGAAGCACTCGAAAAAGCCCGCCGATTCAGTCCCGAAGCGATCTTCCTCAACCCGCTGTTGCCCCTGCTGTCAGGCTGGGATGTGCTGACGCTGCTCAAGAGCGATCCAGATACTCGATCGATACCGGCGATCGTCACAGCCACCAGAGGCGAAAAAGAACGAGCTGCTGTCAACCGAGCCGAAGGCTTTTTGAGCTTGCCGATCGAAGAACCCGCTTTGCGGTGGCTGATGGGCGACTTGATTTGCCACCCCGATGCCAAATCAGACAAAGTTAAGAGTTCTTTGACTATTTTGTGGCTCAGCCCGCAGAACAGTGCCTCTCAAGGTTCGTCTTTATTGCTCAACCCTACTTACTGCCGGATTTTAGAAGCAGATGACATCGGCCAAGCAGAACTCCTCGCCCGAATTTGGCGGCCTTCGGCGATCGTCTTGGACAGTACGAGTCAACTGCAAAACCCCTCAGCTTTTATCGAACAGTTAAGTCAGTCTCGGAGTTTGGGTTCTCTCCCTTTGGTAACTTTAGACCCCACAACTACCCAACTGGCAAATCAAGTCAAGAGACTGTCAGTATTTCCGTGTTTGGCCACCGACAGCGACAGTACCGACACCGATCGCACTCCTCTGGTAGCATCTGCTTTGTGGCAAGCTATTCAAGTAGCTGCTGGGATGAGTTGGAAGCCCAGCATTTTATTTGCCGACATTGCGACTTTACCCGACTTGCAGCGAAATCTTGGGGGGAATGGGGAGACAGCAGAAGTAGAAAATGCCGATGGTCGATCGACAAATATCGAGTTTCCCATTCCCAATTCAGAGTTTGCATATCCCAACTTTCAAGCTTTGAGGCAGTACATCCAAACCGCAGGATTTCGAGGAGCGAACGCTCGCTGTTGGACAGAAGTTGTGCAGCAGTTGCAATATCAAAGCGTTGACCTAGTTTTGCTTTGCTTGCGAGATGTGCCCTCAGAATCATCCGCGATGTTGCCAGCACTATCGAATCTGCGACAAATGACCGAAAAACCGCCTATTCTAGTTTTAGATTATCGGTGCATTGCAACTTTAGAATCAGAAAGAATCGACTTTCTGCTGCAAGAAGTAGCTGCAAAAATTTTGCCTTCTTCCCTGTCAGCAGCCCAATTATTAGAGAAAATTCAACATACTTTGAGATAGGAATAGGGAATAGGGAATGGGGAATAGGGAATAGGGAATTGGGCATAGGGCATAGGGCATAGGGAATTGGGAATTGTTTGTTTGTTATTTGTTAGTTGTTATTTCAGAATTGCTCTTGCTGAATTCTGACTTATGAATTATGACTTATGAATTATGACTTATGAATTCTGACTTATGCTGTAAGTTAAAGA
>DPLL01000096.1:0-6718 GCA_003542015.1 Microcoleaceae cyanobacterium UBA9251
AAATGGAGCGATCGAAGTTGCAGGTCAATTCCAGGATAGAGACACAACAACTTCTGCAAATTCACAAACAGAATTAAATGCAGAAAAGCTAGGACTTGTCTACTTCATTCGGCACGGTGAAAGCACCAGTAACGAACGCAACATTTTTGCAGGAGTTCTGGATGTTGACCTCACATCATTTGGCCGATTGCAAGCGCGTCAAGCAGGTTCTGACCTGAAGAAAAAAGGTACAAAATTTGATGCAGTATATGTCTCTCACATGAGACGCGCTAGGCAAACCTGTGAAATCGCTCTTGCTTCCCCAGTTTTATCCGTGCTTTGGGGCGGTAATCTTGATCCGTCGGCTGTCTTGTCAAGAACGTTATCGATCGTTGCTCCCCTGGCGCTTCTGGCTACATTAAGGTTGCCAATTTAGCCATTAACGTTGACAAAAGGCAAGCTAAGCAAGGCAGAAGCTCAGGATGCTTATATCCTGCTTGTGAATCCCAACTTTTTCCTTTGGGCTGCTCTTTTCCTCGGAGTTAGTGCCACAATGCCGGAAGTGAAGTATGCTGTTTTTTGGGCAGCACTGGGATTTTTCTGCATTCCACTTGTCGAGCAGATATTGTTTATGACTTCATTCAGCAATGATATATTGAGAGAAACACTGCGTTCTTCGAGAATGGCAACAGAAGATGTTAAAAAGCTTTTCCTGCAATTGGATACTGATGGCAGTAAGTCGCTCGCTCGAACTGAGATTATGGATTTGTTAGGGCTAATCGAAGATATGACAACAGGCGAACGTAGCTCTGAAGAAGTCAGAAGCTACGTCACTGATTATCTTTTTAACATTCTTGACAGCGATCTAAATGGCACTGTTGATTTAGCAGAATTAGAAGAGTATATATCAACCTATGGGTTGGTTGCCAACCTAAACGTCGTCTCTGCTATTGCATCCCCAGTTGGAGGATAGGTGGCGATCGCGGGGAGTTGATACTAATGGAGCAGACAAAATTTCAAAAAATTCTGTCTGCTCCAAGTTCAATAAAGGAGCATTCTTGGCTGGTATACTGCGGATTTACCGCAACAGTTACTCTCTCAAATACCTTTCCAAAGTATTCTAGCCAGAGCCGGAACTGATACCAAGAAGCGTCGTTAATCGGCTTAGCTAGACAGTGATTTTTCACCATATTTTTAATTCTCAAATCAACGCACAGCTATCAATTCGTTGGACTGAACTACGCACCGAGCTAATTTCACAGCGTGGTGCAATGCGATTGGCTACTTATTTTGAGATGGGGTTTACCTAAAATCTGCCTAGCCTTGCCTCTATTTTGTAATTTCCAAATATCTGATTTGATCTGTTATTGTTCTACTAATATTTGAATTCCCACATTCCGCACTTCAATTATGTAGTAAACTACAGATATCAAGTCCGGTAGCACCGGACTTGTATGGTGGAAGTGCGATCGCCAGCAACAGTTGAACACTGGTAGAGCGACATCTTCGATCGATGATTAATGTACTCCTTTTGATCCTCGATTAGTTACAGATTTAGTTGTTGCCTAGTTTGATACTGTCCCCGAAGTGACAATCATAGGGATCGCGCATCAATTACGCTACCTCGCTAGTTTCTTTAAGGGCAGATTGACTCGATTGAGCTACATAAATACCGCATAAAATCACGACAAACGCCACCAAGTCAAGGAAACCCAAGCGTTCAGAGAAAATTACCCAAGCGAAGATTGAGGCAAGGACTGGCTCGAAAAGCAGCGTGACGGCGACGAACCCTGACGACAGTTTGCTGAGGCTGTAAGCCAAAAGTCCTTGACCCAACACTTGGCACAAGATGGCTTGCAAAATTACGAAAAACCAACCCATCCAGGAATGGGGAAACAATGTTTCTTCGGCGAATGCGAGGAAGGGAAACGCAAACATAGTCGTGAAGGCGCAGCGCCACAGCAATAAGGTTGCCGTGGTAAATCGTTCTCGTAGCAGTTCTAGCAGTATCAGATACGCAGCAAAACAAATCCCCGATAGCAAGGCGAGGGCATTACCTTGTACTTGGTTAGTGGCGAACTGCACGTCATCCAATCCCATAGCGATCGCTCCCCCCAGTGCCATGATCATGCCAATAATGAATCTGCTATTATAGCTCCGACCTAATAACAACCACCCCCCCAAACCGACAAACAGTGGGTTCAAACCACAAAATAACGTAACGTTGGCAACGTTGGTTTGAGTCAGCGCCAAAGACCACAGGAGGAAGTAGGTCGCTCCGAAAGTTCCCAATGCTACCAATAGCCCCAATTCTCGTCTCGTAAAAGGCTTCTGTTCTACGGGTTGGTTATCAGATTTTTGGCGGTCCCAAGCTTCAAGTCCGCTCAACAACCCAAAGATGATGGTAGCGATCCAGCCACGATGGAATGCTACGGCATTTGAACCTATTTCTCGTTCGCACAATTTGACGAGGATTGGTGCTAAAGATAGGGGGATTAGGCTGGCAAATAATGAAGCTGTTGCGATCCAAGTTGGTGTTCTGGACAACGGTTGCTGTGCTAATTCCAGTTTGGCTGTCATACTTTTTAACAAATGTGTTGACATCTAGTTGTGCTGATTTTTTGAGCCAAGTCTTGTTCCGTTGCTTGCCTTTGAAACAAACAGTAATAGACATCTCCCAAAAAGCTTGTCAAGAACAGGCATCCTGCCTGTTCCACAATAATAATTATGGGAGATGTCTAATGGTGACTACCCGCTCTCTAGCTGATTTTGCCGGATATCGACAGCAGCTTGGCTAGATACGGCTAGGTATACACCGATGAGAACTAGGACAAAACCTACCCCATTTGAGAAACTTAACTTTTCCCCAAATATTGCCCAAGCCAAAATGCTGCTAAATACTGGCTCTAACAAATGTACTAAGGAGACAACCACTGAGGAGAACCGGGCAACGCTATATGTTAAAAGTCCCTGACCTAAAACTTGGCAGACGAGGGCGAGAAAAATGACGAACAGCCACCCATTCACTGAAGAAGGAAAAAGCCGATCGCCAGTGAACACAAGCATGGGCAAGATGGAGAAAGTAGCGATCGCACAAACCCACAACTGAATTGTGATCGGGTCAAATTTGGTTCTCAGTTGTTCTATCACCAGCAGGTATGCACCCAAGAAAACCGCAGAGAGGATGGCTGCTATGCCTCCTGTGACTTCACCAGTGGCGATTTGGATCTGCTCGATTTCAATGGCGATCGCTCCCCCAATGGCGACGACCATCCCAATCAGAAATTGGCGGTTAAAGCCTTGACCGAATAACAACCACGCTCCTAAGCTGGTAAATATCGGGGCGAGATTATGTAGGATTGTCGAGATAGCGATGCTGGTTTGAGTCAGCGACCAAGCCACAAAGGATAAGGTGGCAGCAAAAAAAATCCCAGCACCCAGCAATAGTAAAAGCTCCTGACTGGTGTATGAGTGCTGTTGAACGGGTTTGTCACCAGAAAGTCTCTGACGTATCGCCTTGTATCCTTGCCACAGCCCGAAGACGACACTACCTAGCCAAAAGCGATTAAATATTGTAGAATTGGGGCTGAGTTCAGATTCACTCCATCTAATGAAGATAGAGCCAAAAGATATGGCGACTACACCGACAAATAATGAGACGATCGCAATCGTCGTTTTATTGGATTCATTCATCAGGGGTGAAACAAATATCAAACAGGAAAAATTATGATTGACTGTGAAGCAACTGTGCTTCGTGGCGATCTAGAAGTTTTCTCTAGCAAATCCAGCAGCTAAATGCTTGTTTTAGTTTTTTTATATGTCTATTTTTGAAAGATCATCCATTTCATTAATTAGCACTTATCTAAAACTATGTCAAGCACCTTTTTTTACATACTATACGGATCTATGGAGCCGGTTTCCAAATGACGACGATCAGCAGTTCTACGTTTCTGTTAGCTATTTTGCCTGATCCAGGATGGGGTGCATTTTTGCTTAACTTCGGCATTCTTGGTGTTGTCGTTATTGTTCTCTACCTACTGTTTGGTATTTTGCGGAGGGTTTTCCGTCAATTTAGCTCCGACCTGGCGTTAGTTGCACTCAACGTCTCAGAAACGCCACTGATACTCATTGCGGTCGCGATCGGTTTGAAGCTGTCACTGGTGACGCTATCTGTCACCCCTACAAGTTACATTACTTGGTTCCAACAAGGATTGACCGCTTTTCTTGTCCTTGTCGTCGCCTTTTGGGTAGTTCAATTGATCGCCGAGGTTGTGACCTATGCTTTTAGGCAGTATGCCGAAGGCTCCGAGGTAATGTGGGATGATGTTCTCGCTCCCATCCTACAAAATGTTCTCCCTTTAATTGTTTACTTGGTGGCTGGACTGCTGTTTCTCCAGGCGTTCGGTGTTGACATCCAAGGTTTGTTAGTTGCAATCGGAGGATTGAGTTTTATCTTGGGGTTTGCGCTAAAAGATATTCTGGCAAACTTCTTCAGTGGGTTAGTCTTGCTCATCGATACACCGTTTCGCTTTGGGGATGTGATTGAGCTAGCCAACGGTAAAAGAGGCGTGATTAAACACATTGGGCTGCGATTAACCGAACTGTATCTCATTGACACGCACTCACAAATTTACATCCCCAATGCCGCGTTTGAAGGGCAGAACATTATTAACCTCAGCCGTCCGACCAATCATTACTACTACACGATCTCCATCCCCATCAAAGCAGATGTTGCCCCGGCTCTAGCCGTCTCCATGATGGAAAAAGTCGTGCTGGCGCACCCCGATACCATGGGCGAAATTCACAAGAAGTTAGAATTGATTGACCAGTTTTATGGTTACTCTTTGCCTGGGTTAAAATCGCAACAGAAGCGAGAGGCGGGACGGCAACGCTTGTTAGCTGAGTCTGAGGTGAATACTGTACTAGCTGAGATTGAAATGGGTTTGGCGCACCTAGCCGATCTCATCTCCAAATTAGAAAGGGGCGGATTAGATATAAAGGAGCGGCGAACAGTGCAAGCACACTATCTGGAACTTTGTCAAAAGATTGGACTGGAATTAAAGCCCGATCAATATGACCGTCGCAGACGCTGGCTCACTGAAGCTACCGGAACAGTATCCGAGAGTAGTTTGATTGGGCTGATGCGCCGTTGGTATCGGTACTGGTTAAAAGACCCTGACCTATTTCAAGAAGACCAGCAAACTTTGAAGCAAGAGTGGGAACAGAAGATTGATTTGTTGAAGATAAAAGTCAACAAGCTGTTTTGGGCAATCAGTAATCCCAAAGGGTTAGAAACGCGATTAGACGATCTGGTAGAACGCTTTCGCGAATGGTTGCGAGAAAACTTCAAGAGTTCACGCAATGAATGGCAAGATCCCAAAATCTGGATCAATGACCTGAATGGAGATTACACGCGAGAGACGCTGGTGCGGTTCTATGTCGATGACATCAAGTTGGAACATTGTGAACGGGGACAGCGGATTCTCAGCGAAATGCGGCGTGAAATCGTCTGGCATTTACGTCAGTCGTATTTGTCTAAATGAAATATTTACTCTTGCATCAAAAAGCTGCTGATGTCGATATGCGGAAAGCCAAGCGGATGAAAGCAAAAGGCATTCGATGGGAGCTAAAAATTCGGGGTTTAGCTTTTAATGAAGTGCTGAAGCTAGCGACGATGGACATAGCTGGAAAGCTAGTGATGTCGGCTGAAAATGCCGATCGAGCTACTGGCTGATAGCTCCATTTACATACAGGACTCAGGCCAAGTGTCACATTGAAAAAAGCTTTGTAGTTGCGCGTTGACTCGCGCTCAGCGCAACTACAAACCTAAAAATCGCTCAAGTATGGCATTTTCACATCGACTTCATCCTTCTTCTTTCTGACTGACATCAGTTACATCCGTTACATCCGTTACATCCGTTACAGAATCCGTTGCCGAACTTCCCTCTTCCTTCTGACTGACCTCCGTTACATCCGTTACATCCGTTACATCCGTTACATCCGTTACAGAATCCGTTGCCGAACTTCCCTCTTCCTTCTGACTGACATCAGTTACATCCGTTACATCCGTTACATCCGTTACAGAATCCGTTGCCGAACTTCCCTCTTCCTTCTATAATATGCGTTTTATCAGTCCCAAAACAGATTTTGCATTCAAAAGGATATTCGGCTCTTCCGAACATCCAGAAAAACTGATTTATCACTTTGTTTTCACAGAAACAGAAGAAAAATTTGCCTATCCAAATTGTGAGTTAAAGTTAGTGTTTGTTGAGTTGCCGAAGTTCAAAAAAGAATTGAACGAACTCGAAACTCTAGCCGAAAAGTGGATTTACTTCCTGAAAAACAGTCCTAGTTTGGATGCAGTACCAGCTACACTGGGTTCAGTACCAGAGATTAATAGCGCGCTGATAATTGCCGATAGAGAAAATTTGACAGTCTAAAGAAGGGGAAGATTTGGACAAGGGAGAAATGTTCATCCAAGATCAGCTCGGCTCGGTGATGAAAGGGATAGAAATCGGAATACAGCAGGGAATCGAACAGGGGATACAACAAGGAATTGAACAGGGCATTGAACAGGGCATTGAACAAGGCATTGAACAAGGCATTGAACAGGGGATAGAAAGGGGGAAAATTGCAGTAAAAATAGCATTAATTCTGCGTCAGATTGTGCGGCGCGTGGGCGAGGTTGCACCGGAAGTTGAAGCTAATATCCAGTGGTTATCTGGCGAACAGTTAGATG
>DPLL01000096.1:6767-11433 GCA_003542015.1 Microcoleaceae cyanobacterium UBA9251
ATCTCAAATCTAAAATCTCAAATTGGATGACCCTTTTTGTGCAAACCTAAAAAACAGCAGACACAATTTTATAAACTCTAATTAGAGAAATCTACCAACCAATTATGCAAACTCTGCCCAACCCCACTAAAACCCCCTCCGCCGAACCCGCATTCGACACCACCATCAAACGCCGTAAAACCAGGCCCGTCAAAGTCGGGAGTGTTACCATCGGCGGCGGCTATCCCGTCGTAGTTCAGTCGATGATCAACGAAGACACCCTCGACATCGACGGTTCAGTCGCCGGAATTCGGCGCTTACACGAAATTGGCTGCGAAATCGTCCGCGTCACCGTGCCCAGCATGGCCCACGCCAAAGCCTTAGCCGAAATCAAGCAAAAACTGCACGCCACCTACCAACCAGTGCCCCTCGTGGCCGATGTCCACCACAACGGCATGAAAATTGCCCTCGAAGTGGCCAAACACGTAGACAAAGTGAGAATCAATCCGGGTTTGTACGTGTTCGAGAAACCCACAACTGACAGAACCGAATACACACCAGCCGAATTCGGGGAAATTGGCGACAAAATCCGCGAAACCCTGGAACCTCTGGTGATTTCCCTCCGCGACCAAGGCAAAGCTTTGCGAATCGGCGTCAATCACGGTTCCCTCGCCGAACGGATGCTGTTTACCTACGGCGACACCCCGCAAGGCATGGTAGAGTCGGCCTTGGAATTCATCAAAATTTGCGAATCCCTCGACTTCCGCAATATCGTACTTTCCCTGAAAGCCTCGCGGGCTCCGGTGATGATTGCCGCCTACCGCTTGATGGTCAAGCGGATGGATGATTTGGGCATGGATTACCCGCTGCATTTGGGTGTCACGGAAGCTGGCGACGGCGAATACGGCCGCATCAAATCCACCGCTGGCCTTGCACCTTTGTTAGTTGATGGCATCGGCGACACCATCCGCGTCTCACTTACAGAGGCCCCAGAAAAGGAGATTCCTGTCTGCTACAGCATTCTGCAAGCCTTGGGACTGCGGAAAACGATGGTTGAGTATGTCGCTTGTCCTTCCTGCGGTCGNNGGTTATATCTCGCTGTACCGGGGCCGGGATGAAATTAAGAAGGTGCCGGAAGACCAAGGGGTGGCAGCATTGATTGATTTGATTAAATCGGACGATCGCTGGGTTGAGCCTTAATTCCTCTCGATCGCCCCTAATGNNGGGATCTAGGCTTCGATACAAACGAGAAAGACAGAGGGTTTCACTCTTAAGTTGATACCGCAGAACCCAACAAAGTTAAATAATATATGTACGCCAACTGCGACCGGGCCTTGCTTGTGTTAGATTGAGCGTAACTATTTTCAATTCTTTTCCTCCGGCGCGTCAGACAAATGGTTATAACAAAACGAGGGCTTGTTCTAAGTGCAGCAGCGGTGGTACTTACTGCTGTAACTCTTGCTAACACTGGATGCAGTTCTAAATCTCTGGCTTCTTTTAGGGGAAGTCCTAAAGAGTTGGTTGATGAAGTTTGGCAGATTATTGACAAAAGTTATGTAGATGGCACTTTTAACCAGGTTGACTGGAAAGCGGTGCGGAATGATTATTTGAACCGGACTTATACTAGCGATGAGCAAGCTTATAAGGCTGTTCGGGAAATGCTGAAGAAGCTGGATGATCCTTATACGCGGTTCATGAACCCGGAAGAGTTCAAAAATATGCAGGTTGACACTTCTGGAGAATTGACAGGAGTGGGGCTTCAGTTGACTCAAGATGAGAAAACTAAGAAGTTGGTGGTGATTTCGCCGATCGAAGATACTCCTGCTTTTAAGGCTGGCATTCAATCAAAAGATATTATTACTAAAATAGATGGCAAGAGTACCGATGGTATGGATACGAATCAAGCTGTAAATTTGATTCGCGGCCCGGTTAATACTGAGGTGACGCTGACTATTGTCCGCAACAATAAGGAAATAGAATTTAAGCTGAAACGGGCTAAGATAGAAATTCATCCCGTGCGGCATTCGGTGCAGAAAAGTCCGATCGGGGAAATCGGCTATATTCGCCTAAATCAGTTTAGTGCAAATGCTGCATCGGAAATGCGATCGTCTATGCAGGATTTGGAAAAGAAAAAGGTGACAGGTTATATTTTAGACCTGCGTTCCAATCCGGGCGGCTTGCTGTACGGGAGTATTGAGATTGCTCGGATGTGGCTCAAACAAGGTACGATCGTCTCGACGGTCGATCGAGCTGGTGAGACCGATCGACAAACAGCAAATCAAAAAGCGCTCACTGACAAACCGTTAGTGATACTGGTAGACGGCGGTTCTGCAAGTGCTAGCGAGATTCTTTCCGGTGCTTTACAAGACAACAAGCGTGCGGTTTTGGTGGGAACAAAGACCTTTGGTAAAGGTTTGGTGCAGTCGGTACGCGGTGTTGGTAACGGTGCCGGTTTAGCTGTGACGATCGCTAAATATTTTACTCCTAGCGGACGGGATATCAATCACTTGGGTATTGAACCGGATTTTAAGCTTGAACTGACTGATGCTCAAAAAGAGGAATTGAGGCGCGATCGAGCTAAAATTGGTACGACAGCAGATCCGCAGTATGCGAAAGCTTTGGAGGTTTTGACAAACAAAGTGACTGGTAAAACAGGGAATCAGAAGGCTGAGTCGAAACCGAATGCTGCGCCACCTAAAGCGAACGCTGCACAGCCCAAACCTAAGTAGCGGTCAGGGACACAAAAATTATCGAATCAGGACTCAAGTTTATTGATTGCGGTTGACATTTGCCGGCGCGAATTAGGCCGATGTGGCTGGCGATCGCATTTCTGGCGAATCATCAGAGTCCCATTTTTCATGAATCCTGGGGTTTGGTTCTTCGACTTGGGAAAGTGGCAGAATTTCGCAGCCTGCGGGACGTTTAACAATATAGAATTTTGCTGTTGCTGTCATAGATAAATTCGTAAAATATAGCCGAAGTCAGAAATAGATATTCTGAATTCTGACTTCTGACTTCGGCTATAGCCCGTCATATTTTGGGGTTCTTAAACAGTAGTCAAAATTTGCTCTCTCAACTTCCCAATCACCTCATTCACCCCACCGGCATTCAAACGGTAACTCAAAGGATGGCCAATCAAATAAGCCGAACTTTCAAACAAAACATCAATCTCCACCAAACCATTTTCCTGCAAAGTTTTGCCCGTCGCCACCAAATCCACAATTGCCTCCGACATCCCCGTGATCGGCCCCAATTCCACAGAACCGTAAAGCGGCACAATTTCCACCGGCAAATTCAAATTGTGAAAATATTCCCTCGCACAGTGGACGAATTTAGAAGCAACTCTACCATGAGGTGGCAAGTCCACAGTTCTGCGGTAAGAACTAGATTCTTTCACCGCCACCGACAGCCGACATTGACCAAATTTTAAATCAATTAAACTTGCAACTTTTGGCTTTTTTTCCCGCAAAACATCATAACCAGCAATCCCTAAATCCGCTTGACCATATTCCACATAAACCGGCACATCATGGGTTCTGACTAGCAAAGCTTTTGCTGTTCCGGTAGGGTCATAAATTTGAAGTTGGCGGTTAGATGAATCTAGAAAAGCACTGAAGTCTAATCCAACAGATTTAAACAGTCTAATGCTATCTCCTAAGAGTCCGCCTTTGGGAAGTGCTACGGTAATCATACTGGTTTGAAATTGTAAATTGCTGAATTCGGGATTGAGGATAAGCGCAGCCTGAGCGGAAACAGCTTTTTCCTAAACTACAATAGCACAAATTGTTCAAATATCCCAACATTTTTAGGTATTGCTAATATTTTTGTGGATGTATATGTTATATTGAAACCTACATAAATCGGAATTAGTTAAAGATGATCTGCCAAAATATAAAATAAAAAATAAAAAACAAAAAATCAGAATGCGGATTCTTTTAGTTGATGATGAAGTTGAGTTGACTGACCCCTTGAGTCGAGTTTTAACCCGCGAGGGTTATACGGTTGATGTGGCTTTTGACGGGGCAAGTGGCAGCAATTTAGCAAGGCTGGGCAATTATGATTTGCTAATTTTGGATTGGATGTTGCCGAAACAAACAGGATTGGCAATTTGTCAACAATTGCGATCGCAAGGACGGAGTACGCCAGTGCTATTTCTCACCGCTAAAGATACTCTAGACGATCGCGTGCAAGGACTGGATGCCGGTGCTGACGACTATCTAGTAAAACCTTTTGAATTGCGAGAACTGCTGGCGAGAGTCCGCGCCTTGCTGCGGCGACCTCCTACTTTTGATGCCGATTTTGCTGTGGGAAGGCTACAAGTTGGTGATTTGCAACTAGACTACGACAATCAGTTGGCTTATCGGGGCGATCGCACAATTTATTTATCAGAAAAAGAATGTCAGTTGTTAGAATATTTAATGCGTCATCCCGGTCAATTGCTGACACACGAACAAATTCACCAATATTTGTGGATCGAAGCCGAAAAACCGAGTAGCAATGTATTAGCAGCTCAGATTCGCCTGCTGCGGCGCAAAATAGAAGCTCCCGGCGAATCGGTGCTAATTCAAACTGTCTACGGCAGAGGATATCGCTTTGGAGAAGGAAGTTAAAAATAGACAGTCCTGAAGGCATTTAAAACTAATACTGTCATTCTGAGGGAACCGAAGAATCTCCGAGATGCTTCGTT
>DPLL01000407.1:0-8128 GCA_003542015.1 Microcoleaceae cyanobacterium UBA9251
CCTTAACAGCCTTGGCGGTTGCTATAACTCTAATTTACTATTCCGATGAAGAGAGGATTTGATATCAAATGTAGTAAGCTGTCGCGCATCTAATGTATACAATCTGATTTATTCAAACTTTTGTGGGGTGGGCATCCTGCCCGCCAGAAAGCTTAAATTTAAATGCTCATTTTAACTCTATTTCTGCTTAATAACTACCAAAGTAATATCATCAAAAACCCTCTGAACCCCAATATACTGCCGCAGATCATCAATCACAGCTTCCCGAATTTCTTGGGCAGATCGCAGATGATTGTCAATCACCACTTGCCACAGTCTTTCTAATCCGTACTGCACTTTATTAATATCAAAAGCTTCAGGAATTCCATCAGTATAAAGCACCACCACATCCCCAGAATTTAACTGCACTTCTTGTTGAGCAATAAAGTCGCCAATCTCTTCTACTAAGCCAATGGGAAAGCCTAAATCCATCGTATCTATGCACTCCAATTTTCCATCAGCGCGCACCACAATCATTTCCTCATGTTGTCCGCTTAATTTCAGGACACCTCCGGCATAATCTAAGATAGCTAGACTCATGTTTTTACCGGAGTTCATGCGTTGAAGATTATCATAAAGAGTCTGGTTGAGGACATCCAAAAACTTCACTGGATCTGTTTCGTTCATTTTCTGAAGCGTCCTGACAGCCGTTTGTGCCATAATCATCAACACGCCACTTTCTAAACCATGTCCAGTAACATCACCAATGCTAATCTTGACTCTTCCATCCTGTTGTAATACGTCGTAGTAATCGCCGCCCACTTCATCAGCAGGTTCCATATAACCCGCAATTTCTAATCCTTCAATCGCCTCTAATTCCGACTGTTTAGGTAACACCATTTGTTGCAATTGTTTGACAATATCGAGTTCTGCACCCATTCGCAGATTGTCTTTTTTTAGCATTTCATTAAGAGTGCTAATTTCTTGATTAGCTTCAGCTAATTGAGCCGTGCGTTCTGCGACTTTATCTTCTAAGTTTTGATAGAGTCGGGCATTTTCAATCGAAATAGCGGCTTGGGATGATAAAATTTTTAAGACTTCCAATCTATCAGGGGTAAAAGCTCCTTTAGTCAGGTTATTTTCTAGGTATAGAATGCCGATCAGTTGGCCTTGATTAATAATGGGCGCACATAAGAGTGACTTCGGCTGATTTTTAACAATATAGGGTTCCTTGGTAAAAACTCCCTCCTTTGTAGCATCTGATAAAACCACATCTTCCTGAGTTCTCGCCACATATTGGATCGCACCTATTGGTAAAATTTCGCAGCTTTCAACGGAAATATTTTGTAAAACTTCTACTTGTTCTTTATCAACTTCGCTGTTCGCTTCTATGGTTAACTTTCCCCGCTCTGATAAAACGAGAACACCTTTTTGTGCTCCACCATTTGCCAGTAAAATTTTCATTAACTTGGCTAACAATTTGTCTAGGGTAATTTCACCAGCCAGAACTTGAGAAGCCTTGATCACTGTCGCAAAATCTAAATCAGAACCGCCTCCAGTTGTGGAAGTAGATATGCTCCTAACAGTTATTCCCAAATTAGTTGTTTTCTTGCCATATTTCTTAGACAATAACTGCGGATATTTCTGCTCTAAATCCTCTACTTTGCGTTTGGCTCCCCAAAGTTGGTAGCCATAGTGAGCTTTTCTCATGTAAAGTTGGGCAATTTCTTCTTTACCTTTTCCTAACCAGAATTTGGCTGCTAATTCATTACCTAATGCTTCATTCTGAATATACTCATTTTCATGGGCTGAAGCAATAGCGCGATCGTATAAGTCCCAGATTATTTCTATTGATTTGCTAGTAATACGAGCAATTTCTGCCTCTACTAATAGGTATTTATGCAGAAAGTTTTCTGGGCAATTATCTGCCCAAATTTTCATCTTCTGTTGATTGAATTTTAAAATTTCCTCATATTCCTGCTGTTCCGAGTGGGTAGCAGTTGGATAAAGAGCCGTTAAAATGAGAGAATAGTACAGATAATGTTCACATTGACTGGGTATACCGGAAATAAAAACGAGAATTTTATCGCTAGTTCTGATTTTTTCTAAAGCATTTTCGTAATCACCATAGAGGAATAAAATTTGGGCTTTAAAAATGTTATAGGGTGCTATACCAGTCATAAAACCATTGTCATTCCACATCTGGAGACACTCAAATTCATCAAATTCTTCATCGTTAAAAGAAAATTTATCTATGGTTAATCCCTGTAAATTCAAGATAAAATGCCGATGCAATTGCTGAACGGCAGCAAAAACATCATTTTTGATTTTCTTGATAAATTCAAAATGTTTATTAGCTTCTTCAAGAATACTATCAAAATTCTCAGCACTAATAATTCTTTGCAGAATTAAGTTGTAAGAATTGTAGCTGACATAAACATCTCCGGTTTCTACCCCCGCGAGATAGCCTTTCCGAAGAATCGGAATACTTTGCCTGAGATGACTGCGCCAGGGACTAATATGACCACCCAGCATATCGCAAACTTTACTAACTAAATTAATATTATTAAATTGTTCGTTAAGCCTCATAGCTAATTTTCCAAATTCATAACCCCTCTCATAGTCAACTAATCTTGCACCTGCCAAGAATCCCCAAAAAGCATATCCATGAGCCGATAGATCTGAATTGCCATTTTCCAGAGAAAGATTCACCATTTTTAATGAAATCAAGGCTAACAAATCTTGATCTACAAAATAAGCAGGTGCAGTAAGATTCATCAAAAGTTTCATGCAGACTATTATTTCTGGGTTAGTCATCTTTGGTGCATCAATTAGATCGGCTATCTTGATTCTTTCGAGACTAGCCCTGTATAACTGCAACTCTAATTCAAATTCCGACGATATTTCTGACTTATCCGTAGTTGGCAACCTTAACCCCAAAATATTTAAAGTTTCTGAACCTATCTTAATCGCGTCTACATATTTACTTGTTTGCTCGTATAATATTACATGAAGACTCTGAATTTCGGCTATTTCTACATTAGATTTAACCCGAATTAATATCAAATCAAATAACTCTTCTGCCTTTTCAAAGTTACCACAGAGATATTCACATTCAGACCGTTCTCGATATAAACTAAAAGTCAGATCGTAATACTCTTGCCAAGCCTCTCTCGGCAACATCTCTATTCCAGTAGTAAAATATTGCTCTAAAGCAGCAGCATAAGCTGTTGAAGCCTTGGCTTTTTTCCCCGCATCTAAGTTCAATCTTGCTAATTCTACCCGTTCCGATTGTTCAGTAATTAATTCCCAAGCTAAGTTTAAATGATCGACAATTTCAAAGATTTTTTCTGGTAGTTCATCCGCCGATACACTCGCTAGTAAAAGCCGCCCAATTTGCAAATGCACTGCCTTTTTCTGATCTTCATCAATCAGAGCATAAGCAGCTTGTTGTACTCGGTCATGCAGGAATTTATAATCTTGAATTAATAGGTTTTCATCTAACTCTGATGTTGGTAAAATAAATCCATTTTGAACGGCCACAACTAAGTCAGAAAAAACTACCTCTTTGGATTTTTCGCTAACGATTGCCAGAGTGCTTAAGTAGAAAGATGCCCCGATACAAGAGGCTAAACGTAAAACTTTCTGAGTAAGTTCCGGCAGTTTCTTCAACTTTCCGGTCATTAACTCTACCACATTATCGGTAATATTTTGTGCATCAATTTGGGCAATATTCCACAGCCAAATATGCTGCTGTAAATTAAATTTAATTAGGTTTTCTGCGTGCAGAGTTTTCAGAAACTGATTAACAAAAAATGGATTTCCCCCGGTTTTTCTCATCACCAATTCTGCCAATGGTGTTACCGAATTAGTATCGCTATATAATGTGTCGGCGATGATTTGGCTAATATTTTCTAGTGCTAAAGGTGCTAAGGTAATATAATTGATAGTTGCTCCTTCTTTGAGCAATCCATCCAGGGTCATTATTAAGGGATGACTAGGGCTAACTTCATTATCCCGATAGGCTCCAATTAAAAACAGATATTGCATATCTGCATCTGTCATCATCAGTTCAATTAACTTGAGTGTAGCGGAGTCGGCCCACTGCAAATCATCCAGAAATATCACTAAGGGATGCTCTTTTGTGCAGAAGGCTCGGATGAAATTACCAAAGACAATATTAAAGCGATTTTGTGACTCACTTGCCCCTAATTCTGGCACGGGTGGCTGTGTACCCACAATCAGTTCTACTTCAGGAATTACATCAATAATTACTTGACCATTTATCCCAAAAGCACTGCTAAGTTTGGCTCGCCATTGTTCTAGTTGTGCTTCACTTTCTGTTAATAATTGTCGCACTAATCCCTTAAAGGCATTGACTACAGCCGAGTAAGGAATACTTTTTTGAAATTGGTCAAATTTACCCTCTGTAAAATAGCCACGGAGTCGGGTATTTGGTTTGTGAATTTCGGCAACTAGGGATGATTTGCCAATGCCAGAATAACCNNTCCCTTAGCAAGGGGGGATTCAGGGGGGTTAGCTACTCGCTCAAAAGCAGTGATTAACGTCTCAAATTCTGCCTCGCGTCCATAGATTTTTTGCGGGATTTGAAAATGATCGGAAATGTCTTGAGTCCCCAAAGGGAAATCTGATATATTTCCTGTGGTTTGTAACTGCTGCAAACATTCGGCTAAATCATTCCTGATTCCGAAAGCACTTTGGTATCGCTCCTCTGCGGTTTTTGCCATCAGTTTCATCACGATTTCTGACACGGCTTTGGGTATTTCTGGATTAACTTCATGGGGTGCTACTGGCACTTTCGCGATATGACAATGTACTAATTCCAGTGCATCATTTGTTTCAAAAGGGAGTTTTCCTGTCAGTAACTCATAGAAAGTGACACCGAGGGAGTAAAAGTCGGTGCGGTAATCTAGGGAACGATTCATTCTTCCTGTTTGTTCGGGTGAAATATAGGCTAAAGTACCTTCTAGGACATTGGGATTTTTTAGGGTGGGATTTTCGCGGGTGAGTTGAGTGGAAATGCCAAAGTCGATGATTTTTAGTTGTTTTGTTTCTGGGTTAAAAACAAGATTAGCTGGGTTAAGATCTTTGTGAATGACATTGGCTGCATGAATCTGAGCCAAAATCTCGGTTGCTTGAATGGCAATATCGAGGAATTGGTTGAAAGAGGTAATGGCTTGCTTTTGTTCAGAGTTATTCGTCAATCTCTTGAGAGAATTGCCACCAAAATCTTCCAAGATTATAACTAGGGTTCTCTGATACTCTTCCAAACTATAAGCTTTGATGACCCCTTCTAGATTAAGATTGCGCGTAATTTCATATTCCTGTCGATAGTGGGTGATTTGAGCAGGAGTCGGATAATCTTGTTTGAGCATTTTGAGAATAACAGGTAGATTATCCTGTTGTCGGATGCCTCTATATACTATGGAGTTATCACTTTCGTAAATCTGAGTGAGAATCTCGTAGCCGTTAATCTCGATCATTTTTAGGTTTCAATGATAGAAGGAAATATGATTAAATGCAGTGTTGTCAGTTCGGCTCGAAAACAGGCCCTTAATGACAAGAGCAGGTAAGTCAACTTACCTGCTAATTTACAACAAGCAAAACAAGAGTTTTCTTATCTTTATTGCTGGAGTATTTTCACGGTGGAAAATCTTTGGTAAGTCCCATATTTTAGTAACAAATCTGTTCATTCAACAATCATCTGACACCAGCAGACGCTCTAGGGTTCGTCAGTCTCGGATTAGGTGCCGCAGTTCCATAATTGACTCGACAACCGATGTTGAACACACTCGAACTGCACTCAAGAGGGACAATCTGCTGATCGAGGAGAGCACTGCAACTGACATACTCGTCGTTATTAGTATCTCTTACCATACATTCGATCGGCTTAGCACCCGATCGCGCCGACCAACTTTTCATACCTACAACTGCAATTATATGCTGCCAGTAGAAAGTTAATAGGAACACTCCAAACAGTACAGCAACTGCTAATCCTACTTTCAACTTCCAACTATTTAGGACATTTCCTAAAGTATTTTTCAAGTTTTCCACCGGAGAAATGGAGGTTTCGGTAGTTGTTTCTGGAGTTGGCAAATTTGTTGGTGTTTGTTCTGTTGGAATTTCCGACATAATGTATCTCCTATGATTGCTGGGATTTGCTTGGGCTTGTATTGGCCGCGCTATTTGAGCGAACTACATTGATTTTAGCAAAATTTAGGTTGTATAACAGAGGGGCCAAAGGAGATTTTTTTAGCCATGACGTAGCATCGAGGCTTTTCTTGAGGTTTGAGATTCTTCGTTTCACTCAGAATGACATAACCACATAGGTTTTGCGTCCAGGACTGTTTTTGAACCGCAGAGGACGCAGAGGGCGCGGAGAAAGAGCAAGGAGGTATATATTAAGTTTTACCAATCATTTATGGTTGTTCTAGCATTTCTCTTAACTCAGATTCTGAAAGTTGTTGTATTCCGAAAGATTGAGCTTTTTCTAGCTTAGAACCTGCATCTTCTCCCACAACTACATAGTTGGTTTTAGCACTAACAGAATTGGTGACTTTTCCACCCGCTTTTTGAATCAAATCTTTAGCTTCATCTCGTTTCATAGTTGGGAGAGTTCCCGTAATTACAAAGGTTTTTCCTACTAATTGTAAGTTATTTTTTGCTGTAGTCTGAGTTTTTACTTCTGACTTTAATTGCAATCCTGTAGTTTTCAACCGTTCTATTAAACTCTGATTTGCCGGCACTTGAAACCACTGATAAACCGATTGAGCAATTTCTGGCCCTATTCCATAAACGCCTTCAATAGATGCCGCTGATGCTGCTGCTAATTCTTCTACATTGCTAAACCTTTCTGTCAGCAATTGCGCGTTAACACTGCCGACTTGGCGAATGCCCAAACCGTAAAGTACCCGTGGCCAAGGTTGAGTTTTGGAATTGCCGATCGCACCGATCAATTTTGTGGCTAATTTAGCACCCATGCGCTCCATATTCATCAATCTTTCCACAGTCAAATCATACAAATCTGCCACAGAATTGAGCAAATTGTGATCCACCATCTGCTGCACCAACTTTTCCCCAACACCGTTAATATCCAGAGCATCTCGACTGCAAAAATGAATCAGGGAACCGCGCAAAATCGCCGGACAAGATGTATTAATGCACCGAGTAACGGCCTCGCCCTTTTCCCGAACTACGGGCTGTTGGCATTCTGGACAGCAACTAGGCATTTGAAATAATTGAGCATGACTGGGACGAAGTTCTGGTAAAAGTCGCACAACTTCTGGTATAATCTCTCCTGCTTTTCTGACAATTACAGTATCGCCAATGTGGAGATTTAAGGCCGAAATGCGATCGCTATTATGCAGCGAAGCCCGCGAAACCGTTGTCCCCGCCAACTGCACCGGTTTTAGTTCTGCGACGGGTGTCAAAGCCCCGGTTCTGCCTACTTGTATGGTTACGGCTTCCACAATTGTAGGGACTTCTTGCGCCGGATACTTAAGGGCGATCGCCCAACGCGGAAACCTCTGAGTAAAACCCAATTGTTTTTGCAACAAAACCGAATTAATCTTAACAACAACCCCATCCGTCATGTAGGGCAAATTCCGCCGTTCAGTATCCCATAATTCGTAATACTCCCAAACCTCCTCCAAAGAGTAGCAAAGCTGGCGATTGGGATTCACCTTAAACCCCCTTCTTTGCAACAAATCCAAAGATTCCCACTGCGTTTTTCCTTCGTTCCCAGGCGCTATTTGATTCTCTGTAGGGGCAATCCCCCCGTGGTTGCCCNNGGTTCATCAAAATGTAGAGTATAAGCAAAGAAATCTAACTTGCGCTTATCCACAATTTTAGAATCCAACTGTCGCAGCGTACCCGCCGCCGCATTGCGAGGATTAGCAAATAGTTGTTCCCCTGCTTTTTCCCGTTCCCGATTAATTTCCTCAAACACAGCTAACGACAAAAAAGCCTCTCCCCGCACTTCCACAATCGGCGGCGGATTATCTAAATTTAGCTTGAGAGGAATCGATCGAATTGTCTTAACATTTTGAGTAATATCTTCTCCAGAAATGCCATCTCCCCGCGTCGCACCCCGGACTAAAACTCCATTTTCATAGGTTAATGCTAAAGC
>DPLL01000407.1:8300-12537 GCA_003542015.1 Microcoleaceae cyanobacterium UBA9251
TGAGATGTCTATTTTTTAACTGCCGAGGGATCTGCTCAATATCGCTGTTAGATCCCCGCAGCACTTAAAGAAGTCGGGGATCTGGGTATTCTGTTTTTTCAGCCGTTGCTCACTTAACTTTAAAACTGCGCTTTTTTAAATTAGCTAGAATTCGATCTAGCCAAGTAGTCATTAATTACAAAATCAAAAACTATTTCTCATTATGACTAACTTTTATAGCGACAGAATTGTGCGAAATCGATCACAAATTTAGGTCGGTAAAATCACGAAAATTCTTATTGTCTCCCGACAGGATCGCTTGAAGGTTATCAGGATTTTTGTCGCCATTCAAGTTGCTGTTAACCGGAGATTTGATAAATTCTTGAGCCTTCGGCTTTTTGAAAGCCAGCGGTTCAGCGTGTTCTACCTGAAACACATTAGCGTAGAGGTTGGCAATAATCTGTTTTCCTCCCTGGGTCAATTCCAAATAGTTAAGAGCTGCCGGAATGTAGGGAAAAACTCCGTTCCAATAAAACTTGGCATAATTTTGCCGCAAATCTCCCGGAGATTTGTAGCCCAAGATTTTATTCGTGCCGACTTCCTCAAATTCGTAGAACAATGCGCTAATTTTTCGCAGGTAATTGGGGTCGCTCAATTGACCGATCAAATCTGCTGCTCGCGCGAGTCCAGAATAATTGTTTCTGTCTTGATGTGTTTCGCTAGCAGGAACTGGGAAACGAGTCAATTCAATATTCCGCTTGATTTGTTCGGCATCAATTAATGTGTGGCCGCCGAAGCGTTCGTCAATGACAAGTTTGCCTCGATCGACATGATAAGGGGTTAGACTAGCAGAAGTTGCGCCAATGGGTACAGAAACCATGCCCCCGTCAATCCCTGTAGCGTAGAGTCCGACAGCTTCTTGGTCTTGACGGCAAACACCTTTCACGTAGCCGATATCGTGGCACAGTAGCGATATCAGGTAGTGCAGCCAGTCTTCCGGCGACACTCCCCCCTCCCGAATGTGCTTGCCACGCAGAATCTCTTGTCCCACCAGGGCTACCAGCATCGTGTGTTCTACATTGTGGTACAGAGCATCACAATTAGCGATATTTTCCAGAGCCATAGTCCCCGCCCAGGCGATGATTTCTGGGTAGTCAGGCTTGTATTTACCGTAGGTGCGACGATATCCGGCTTGTAGCTCTTGTACAAAAGCGTCTATCAGGATTGCTGTTGCATTGAACATCATAAATTCTCCCTCTCTGACTTTAGTTGCTAACTTGATCGTACATATTTTCCATGCTTGTAAAAATATTAATGGAGATGGGAGCAGGTTTGACCGGACGGCCTTGGATTTTCAATGTCTATCTCCGTTTGTCAGACTCGAATATTGATTGAGGGCTATCCTCTCCACCATAACCTACTCTTTGAAAACATCTATCGGCAACCGATCGACTCTTTGACAACATCTGGGCATTAAATATTGACGAAACAATTTAGACTGTTGAAGCGACTAATTATGCAAAATCCTAGGTATGAAAGTTATGAAGTGTCTGTTTCCGAGTCTCTCTCCTGCTGTCTGTCACTCTCTCAGAGATCGCGCCTTACAATACCTAGGATTGTTGGCATTCACCGCTGTTTGCACGGCCGCACCAGCGATCGCTGCTGAGCGAATTTACGTAACTTACGGGCCGCTAGAAGTATCAGTGCCGATCAAATCTCTGGCACTCTTCGCCGAAAAAGGCAAAATAGACGACCACTTGGACGGCTTCGCTCAGTACGCCAAACCAGAACAGCTAGCCCAGATTCAGAGAGTGCTGCAAGCTCGCGCTGAAATCAAAGTCGTGACGATCGCCCAATTCCTCTACACACCCCAAGGAGAAGTGCTGCTGGAACGCTTGGGGCGAGTAATTCAAACCAAAGCTCAACAGCCTGGATTTTACGCGCTCCGAGCCGCCCTAATTTTAGCCGCTGCCGATCCTGAAGGCTTAACAATTCTCAACGTGCTGCGGAAATTCCCAACCTACGGCATCAGGATTGACATCGACCGTGGATTGGGTGTCGCCGAGGGGCTGACGACGCTGGTGAACCGTTCCAATCGGGCGATCGCCGGAGTCGCCNNCGGCTCCTGTGGTCGTAATTTCCCACGGTTTGGGTTCCGATCGCATTTCCTTCGAGTATCTAGCCAAACACTTAGCCTCCTACGGCTTTGCCGTCGCCGTCCCCGAACACCCAGGTAGCAACGCCCAACAAATCCAAGACTTAGTAACAGGCAGAGCTAGAGACGTATCAGAACCAGCAGAATTTGTCAACCGCCCCCTCGACATCAAAGACCTGCTCGATTATTTAACCACTCTGGCTACAACAGACCCAGCATACCGTGGACTCGACTTGCAGCGAGTCGGCGTCATCGGTCAATCTTTCGGTGGCTATACAGCTTTGACCTTAGCCGGCGCAGGGATTAATTTTGCACAACTAGACAAAGACTGCCAGTTAGAAAACGACACTTGGAACCTCTCGCTGCTATTGCAGTGTCGCGCCCGTGGCCTAGAGCGCAAGCAGTACAATTTCAGCGACCCGCGCGTCAAAGCTGCGATCGCCGTCAACCCAATTGTCAGCAGCATTCTCGGTGAAACAAACCTCAGCAAAATCCAAATTCCCGTCATGGTAATCGCAGGTAGTGCCGATACCGTCGCCCCGGCTTTGCTCGAACAAATTCAACCTTTCACTTGGCTGACATCGCCGCATAAATATCTGGTACTGATGAACAACGGCACTCACTTTTCGACGATCGAGCAATCCCCTCAAAGCGTCTTTCAGCCACCAGCAGCGGTGATCGGGCCGGAGCCAGCTTTAGCCCGCCGTTACCTCAACGGACTCAGCCTATCTTTCATGGAAACCTATTTGAACAACCAGTCAAAATTCCGCCCCTATCTCGAATCTTCCTACGCTCAAACTATCTCGCGAGACTCCCTGGGCTTGTTCATTTTGCGATCGCTCACCCCGGAACAATTGCAACAGTTGCTCAGCAGTTCTTCACCGCTTTCGATGCCCCGCCTCTCCACCCCAACCCCTGAACCTCAGCCAGTTCCGGCTCGTCGGTAAGCTGCATGGGGCCGAACACTTCAACTCTTCGACTACGCGAGTCCTGAGCGAAGCGGTGCCCTGAGCGTAGTCGAAGGGTCGAAGGGCGAGCGGGTAAACTGCGCCGCAGGGCGAGCGTTTGACGGTTGGTGTGCGTAGTCGATCGCTTCGAATTCGCTCTGTGCGACGCCACGATCGCGCTCTGTGACCGGGGAGCCGAACACTTCGACTTCGCTCTGTTACCAGTATTTCAAAGTTTCTTCCCTCTTCCTTCGGCTAGATCACTCGGAAAGTGGGAAATTGAGAGAGTGCGATCGCTCAAATCGTCCCAATTCCGCATCAAAATTCAGGGTCCAAAAAACTTCTTTGGAAATTCGCTAAGTTAGAAGTGCAACGTCCTAATTACCCAGGGTACAACAATGCCAGCAGCAGTCCCTTCTCAACCAATTCCCAAACCAACCCCAACCCCCACCAGTTCCAGCGGTACAAGCCCCAGCGGTACAAGCCCCAGCGCGTCAGCTAACGGCACTCGCGGCACTACCGGCCCCGACTCCCTCACCGGTACTGGCGGTGCTGACTTAATCTTTGGTTTGGGAGGACCTGACACAATTTTTGGCTTAGGCGGAGACGATACAATTTACGGAGACGCTGGCGACGACTCAATCCGTGGCGACGCTGGTAATGACTGTCTGTTCGGCGGTAGCGGCAGGGACACTGCCTTGGGTAGCGAAGGCGACGACACTATTTATGGTGGCAAAGGTGCTGATTCCCAAAGTGGCGACAACGGCAATGATTTGCTGTTTGGCAACCAAGATAGTGATTCTTTGTTGGGTGGTGCGGGTAATGATACTCTATTTGGGGGGGCCGGCGATGACTCGCTGTTTGGCGGAATCGGTGATGACTGCCTTTCGGGCGATCGGGGCCGAGATACTTTAACTGGTGGTACCGGGAATGATACGTTTGCGATCGGTCGTTTGACAGATGGGGACGTGATTACAGATTTTACTGATGGTGGCGATCGCATTCGCTTGAGTGCCGGTCTTACCTTTGCTGAACTCACAATTTCCGCAGGCACTGCCGGAACTTCGCCTAGTACAATTATTCAGCTTACAAGCACTAAGGAAACTCTGGCTACTCTCTTCGGAATTGCCCGCATTTCTATCAGTCAGGCTGATTT
>DPLL01000407.1:12545-20612 GCA_003542015.1 Microcoleaceae cyanobacterium UBA9251
TGAAGGTTTTCTCAATCTCAATAAACCTGCGGGCATGACTTCCCACGACTGTGTGGGGCTTGTGCGCCGCTTGTTGAAACTCAAGCGAGTCGGACATGGGGGAACCCTCGATCCTGCTGTTACTGGTGTTTTGCCGATCGCCCTGGGGAAAGCAACTAGACTCCTGCAATTTCTCCAACAGGGTAAAGCTTACCGAGGCACGATTCGGTTTGGCTTAACTACTGCTACGGACGATTTAGAAGGGGAAATTATCAATGCTCAACCGGTGCCGGATTTGAGTTGGGAAAAAGTGCAAGCTGCACTGCCGCATTTCTTGGGAAAAATCGAGCAATTTCCGCCTAATTATAGTGCTGTTCAAGTCGGGGGAAAACGCCTTTACGATTTGGCGAGAAAGGGCGAAACTGTCGATGTTGCTGCTAGGAATGTGGAGGTTTTTCGGCTGGAAGTTTTGGATTGGCGATCGGGGGATTTTCCAGAGTTGGATTTGGCGATCGCCTGCGGGGCCGGTACTTACATTCGGGCGATCGCCCGCGATTTGGGCGCTATGTTGAATGTAGGTGGCACTTTGGCTACTTTGACTCGTACCGAAAGTAGCGGTTTTTCGATCGAGGAAAGTCTCAGTTTTGAAGAATTAGAAAGGCAATTGCAGGAGAGTAAATTTTCCCCAATTTTGCCAGCGCAGGTTTTGGGACATTTAGGTGCGATCGTCCTTTCTCCCGAATATGCCCAACGCTGGTTTCAAGGTCAGCGCCTCCCGATTGCAGAAATTATGGAAAATAGGAAAGTAGAAAAAAATACCTCCATTCCCTTATCTTCTCCCTTGCAGGTTTATGATGAAGACGGTCAATTTTTAGGTATCGGTCAAGTAGTTAATTCAGATACAAGTAGCATCTTGGCTCCTCAAATTGTATTTTAGTTATGGTCATCGCTGTGAAAACATTGTTAATTGGGCTAATACGAGGCTACAAAGTTGTTATTTCTCCTTACTTACCTAACGCCTGTAGATTTCACCCAACTTGTTCCCAATATGCTGTCGAAGCAATAGAAAGATTTGGAGTTGCGCGCGGTGGGGGCCTGGCAATTAAGCGGATTTTGCGCTGTCAACCTTTGCATCCTGGGGGTTATGATCCCGTCCCTCCCAAAGATAGCAATAGTCATTAGTTAGTAGTCATTAGTTATTGGTTATTGGTTATTTGTTGGTCGTTAGTTGTTCGTGATAATAACCTATGCTTTTCGGCCCTATGCTTTTCGGCCCTATGCTTTTCGGCCCTATGCTTTTCGGCCCTATGCTTTTCGGCCCTATGCTTTTCGACCAGTACAGGATTTATCAGCAATTAACTGAACTTGATATTATTAGTCACCAGCCAGGTTTTAGTTATTAGTTAATAGTTCAGATAGGTCTTGTATCCTGAAGTACAAAACCCCGGAGGGGAACCACTACCTGGTGGGGTTAAACTCCCAGGATTGATTATTTTTAATTGGTAAAATTCAGTAATATTACTGTTGGCACTGACAGTTCGGCAGGTGTAAAATGTTATAAACAGAGTACAGGGGATGCGAGTGAATATGTCTGCTACCGCAATCGGGTACAAAATGTTGTCCCATACTTTGGGAGTGCTGAACGAAAAAAAAGCAACGGGAAAATTGCTGTTAGAGCAAGGGGAGCAACAGTGGCAACTTTACTTTTATCGGGGTGATCTGGTGTATGCTACAGGAGGATGGCACAGAGCGAAACGCTGGTACAGAGCGATCGGGCAACACTGTCGGAACTTTCAAGTAGATCTCAGAGATTTTGAGGCTGGGGAACTCTGGGAGTATCAACTGCTTCAGAAAGGGATCGCTGACAGCGAAATGAGCCTGCAACAAGCTAAGGCGATCATCCACACCAGCGTTTGCGAAGTGTTCTTTTCCCTGATCGGTCAATCAGGTTTGCATCGGGAGTGGCGTTCTTCAAAAAAATATGTTTCTAAGATTATCCCTTCTTTGTTGCTATCGTTAACAGAAGTAGGGAAAATTCTGTATTCTACAGAACAAATGTGGCAGAAGTGGACAGCAATGGGTTTGTGGATGATAGAGCCTGAACAAGCACCACTGTTAAATTTATCGCCAGAGTTGGCGCAAAATCGATTTAGTTCTGATTCTTGGCTGACTCTGGCTAGGGTGTTCAACGGTGAGAATACTCTTTGGGATATTGCATTTCAGAAAAAGCAGTGTGTGACGGTGACAACGCGCGCTTTGCAGAACTACATCCAGCAGGGTTTAGTCAATTTCCGAACAGTACCAGATTTGCCATCCCCCATCGAACAGTGGCGTTGGGCTGCGGCGATTGCTCAACCAGGCCGCCCTTTAATTGCCTGTATCGATGATAGTGCCACAGTCTGTGCAATTTTAGAACAAATTTTATTATCGGGTGGGTATCGAGTTCTGAAAATTCAAGATCCGATGCAGGGAGTGGGCCTCCTCGCCAAACACAACCCTGCTTTGATTTTTATGGACTTGCTGATGCCTAAAATAAGTGGCTTTGCTTTGTGCAGTTTTTTGCGGAAAACAGCGGCTTTTCGGGAAACTCCGATCGTGTTTTTGAGCGATCAAGACAGTATACTCGCTCGCGCGCGAGCGAAATTTACAGGTGCTTCTGATTTTTTGAGCAAGTCCTCCAAGCCTGAACAAGTTTTGCAAGTAGTTGACAAGTATTTGAAGCCAAAAGGCGATCGCCACCCTTTAGCAATACGCCATGATAATTTACTGAATTCGCACCGACTTAGTTTGGCAAATTCTTGAACAAAAGAAACCCTTGTAGGGTGCGTCAGTCCATGCCACACCCGAACACTATTGTACAATAAAGACGCAATCGGATTTAACAAATAAATCGAACTTGATATTAATTATGAACGATCGCACCCCGCAGGTGAGCGTAGTAATTCCGGCTTACAATTGCGCTGCTTACATCGGTCAAGCAATAGATAGCGTTTTCAATCAAACAAGCGCTAACTGGGAAATTATTGTAATAGACGACGGTTCCCAAGATGACACTAGATTAGTTTTAGAGAATTATGGCGATCGGATTCGCTACATTTACCAAAAAAATCAAGGCGTTTCTCTGGCCAGAAATCGCGGCATCGAGTTAGCGCGAGGAGAATTCATCGCCTTTCTCGATGCAGATGACTTCTTTTTTCCCGACAAATTAGCATCACAAATTGCTGTATTTGCAGCGCAACCAAATTTAGGAATTGTCCACAGCGGCTGGTGTCTAGTTAACAGTAAAGGCGAAGCGCTTCAAGATGTCAAACCCTGGCAAAACGTGCCTAAATTAGACTTAGAAATGTGGCTCAGGTGGAAACCAGTATTACCAAGCGCGATGATGTTTCGCCGCCATTGGTTAGAGCGCGCCGGCGGTTTCGATCCTCGATTTCCCCCGGCGGAAGATACAGATTTAGTGCTGCGTTTGGCATTAATGGGATGCGAAACAGATTGGCTGCGCCAAGTAACAGTTTGCTACCGCCAGCACGAACAAAGTGCGATGTATAAAGGTTTGCCGCAGGCTAAATCCTTGGCGGCGGTAATGGACAATTTTTTTGCGCGGCCTGAATTGCCGGATAAAATACGTTTGTTGGAAAGGCAAATTAAGTACAGTACGTTAGTTTGGATTGCTTGGTATTTGCACCGCACTGGTCATCCCGTGGAGATGGTACAATTTTTGCAGCGTTCTTGGAATTATACGCCTTATTTGCCTGTGGAAACAGTCATTAATTGGGCCGACTGTTTTGCTGAATTTTGGCATGATGCGGGCCATGAATTGGATGCGGATTTATTAGCTAAGTCTCCTGAGTGGCAGGAGTTAATGCAGTGGGTAATTCTGAGTACGCCAGCTTGATTGAAAGCTTTTCGATTGCACTCTTATCGTTTACGGTTGCATAGGAATGATTTAACCGCAGAGAGCGCAGAGGGCGCAGAGGAAGAGCTCAGAGAGATTCATCATTCTGATACTAACGGATTTGAGCGGTAAATCCTATCGTTTACGGTTGCATAGGAATGATTTAACCGCAGAGGGCGCAGAGGGCACAGAGGAAGAGAAGAGAGAGATGAATCATTCCGATACTAACGGATTTGAGATCAATTGCAAATAGGTGGCACCGCCCCTGGGCTGTAAGGCACAACTACTGGCGCATTCACAACCAATTCTACCTCACCTTTAGGATTAATTATCCAGCCTTGAGCCTCCACAAGAGGCTCAGCCGCCACATCATCATTCTCACTACCCCGACTGACTCTCTCCCTGGGAGTTGGTGGCAAACCGTCGCGCCCGGTAATTACAAACCGACTTGCTCTTCGCCCGCTATTTTGACATTCTTGTGTTGGCTGTGGCGGCACTCCGGGGGTTACTGGTAGATTTAATCCTTGTACGGGGTTAATATCGGGGGTTCTGAGTTCGACATTGCCGTTAATTCCTAATTCTGAACTGGCGTCGATATCGCTGTCAAAAGAGCGAAAAATACCTTGGGTATTAATTACAATATTTCCGCCTCGGCCTCGGATCGCATTGGCGCGGATGTCGCTATTTTCTAAAGCAGCTACAGCCCCAGCTTCGATATTAATATTGCCGCCTGTTGCACTTCCCGACGCATTAGTGGTAATTTGACTGTTGTGGCGCATTTGCAAATTTCCTGTTTGCAAAGTGATATTGCCGAAATTTCCGGCTTGAGTTGTGGCTGCGATTGTGCCATTATTTAAACGAATTGAATCAGCCGCAATTCTCAAGTTTCCTGCCGCTCCTTGGCCGTCCGCACTGACAGTAACTTGGGCTCCATCTCGGACAATTAACTGTCCGGTTTTAACATTCAAATTGCCGCCGCCACCTGTGGAATCTTTCCCCGTACTGGCAAATAGTCCGCTAGCGGGACCTTCATTGTTACCGACGATGTTTGTATTGAATAGTGAGGCTCGATCGCTGAAATTGCGATCGCTCCCATAGATCACAATTTTGTCAGCAGCATTGACGGTCAAATTACCAGCTTGACCGCTGCTGCGAGTTGTGGCGATCGCCTGTCCGCCTCCAGCAGCTTCAAAGATATTAGCATTAATGGTGATGTTTCCTCCATCATATTCGTTCAGGGTTTGAGAGTTAACAACCGCTCCATTTGAGACTCGAAAAATATTAGTATTAACTGTAATATCCCCACCTCTACCCCCCGCCCCTGGTTGTGTTGGAGCTAGCAAAGCGCTAGATGAATTATCGGAACCTACCCCATCAACTGTCACGAAATCAGCAGCATTCACTGTGATATTTCCAGCTCGCCCCTGTCCTTCTGTTCTGGTAACAATAACACCACCATTGGCAATTGATAGCGATCGAGTTGTGACGCGAATATTTCCGCCTTCACCGACTCCTGTTCTTTTGACGCTGCTGAACAGCCCGGAGGATTGTTGGAATTGAAGCGGGCCAGATGGTAAAGTAATTTCCTGTAACGGCCCCAATCCATCCAAAACAGTATCGTTGCGGACGTAAATCTCGACATTTCCTCCATTGCCACGTCCTTGAGTGCTAGCTGTAATCACAGCACCGTTTGTGACTGAAAGGGAACCAGTAGCGATGTTAATATTTCCTCCATTACCAACTGCTTCGTTAGCTTCTGCTCTGCTGTAAACGCCGCTGGGAGTGCCACTGCTACCCGCACCATCAAAGGAGCTGGCATTGCGAATGCGAATGTTAACATTACCGGCATTTCCCTGTCCTAACGTACTGGCTTTTACTTGAGCTCCATTAGTAAAAGAAAGCGCTTCGCCTGTGATATTAATATTACCCCCTTCACCAATAGTTTCGGGTTGCACCAGATTGTACGCACCGCTGAATACATCTTCGTCACCGACTCCATCAAAAGAGATAGCCCCCGTTGCATTAACATTAATATCTCCCGCCAAGGCGCCATCGGCACCCAACTTCGCATCTATCCCCGCCCGCAGTTTACTTCCTTCGGAAAGATTCAAGTTATGAGCGCTGACAGCAATATTCCCGCCACCTCCCGCGCGTACATTCACGTCAGCGCTGTTTGTGAGAGATACATCGACTCTGGCTATCTGCGGCGGCACATTTAAACTCACATTGTTACCGAAGGCGTTCAGCCCGACAGTTTCCCCTCCCGCAACGGCTGCGAGCTCGACTCGGCCGCCCGGAGCGAGTATTTTTCCGCCCTCCAATCTCACATCGCCGCCCGCAAGTATCAAACTGTTACCCGATCGCACTTGCAATCCATCAGTCGATCGATTTACTATATTTCCAGGATTCAGTCCGTACTGCAATCCCAGAGGAACACTAACTATTAGCAAAGGCGTATTTTGTCCCGAAACATTCGCCGAGAAATCCCTGCCATTTCCAAACTGTACAGCACTCGCGGTAGTCGCCACAAACGAACCGCCGATATTTAATGAAGCATTCGGCCCAAAAATAATCCCGTTCGGATTGAGCAAAAATAAATTTGCAGTACCGTTAGCTTTTATCGCACCGTCAATATTAGAAATCGAGCCTCCCGTAACCCGCGTCAAAATATTTTGGATATCTGTGGAATTGTTGAAAAACGCCGTTTCTCCTCTCAGAAGTGAAAATTCTCGAAAACTGTGAAATAGATTGTTGCCGGCTTGCGTTCCGCCCTGTATAAAGCTATTATTGTCATTGATAATTACCGTCGTATTGACTGGTAGAGTCGCATCCGGGACAATTTCAGCGGTGCTTGGGGCGATCGCACTGAGGCTACAAAATATCGTACAGAGCCAGAAATTGTAAGTTATTGGTTTCATTAATTAACTAATTTTAATTTTTTGATTAACCTCCGATTATACCATTGGGTGTATTAATTTTACATATTTTTACTGATTTTTCAAATTAGGTTTTTTTAAACGAACCGCGAAGACGCGAAGGACACGAAGGAAGAGAGGAGGAATTGTATTAAAACGTGATGTTATTCTTGAGTTTCTGCTTCTGTAAAAATTGGTGGCCAAAGTTCAGAAATTGGCAATTCCCAACCAGGAAAAAGTTCTGGGACTGTCAAAATATCCTGATTTCCCAATACCACAGGTTCACCTATTTGATGATAAACTGTCACAGTTTCTTCATCCGGGTCAATCAGAATTCCCACTTGCGATCCGAGTTCTATAAACTTATTAATTTTCTTTACTATCGGCTTTATGCGATCGCTCTGTGATTTAATTTCTACTACCAAGTCTGGGACTAATTCTCCGAAATAACGCGGACTTTTCCTGAGACGTGCGGCCCGAACAAAAGAAACATCAGGTGCGGTAAGATTAGCATCAGGTAAAATAAAGCCGCCTGCGGAGTCAAAGATTCTTCCCAAGCGACGGGGATTCACCCAAACGAAGAGAAAGGCACTCAAGCGAATGCCGATTTCGCTAGATACAATATCTGACGGGCCCATTATTACAATTCTCCCACTTTCTAGTTCAACCTGGTAGTCTTGACCGGCTTCTTGGAAAGTTTTTTGGACTTTTTCTAAGTCTTTGACTGTCATCATATTGGTTATTCCTTAATTTGTCAGGTGCGTCAGTCTTTAGCATATTCACAATTAGCAGAATTATCTGCAACTGACGCACCCTACTGTTTGGTTATTCCCTGGCTGAAAAAGAATTGCCGCAGCTACAACTTTTAGCCGCATTAGGATTGTGAAATCGGAAACCTCCGCCCATCAAGTCCTCTGAATAGTCCAAGGTGAGCTCGTTGAGATATTTTAAGTCCTGGGGGTCGATCGCGATTTGGATGCCCTCAGACTCGCAAATGGTGGCTGCTGGGGCGATCGTATCTTCAAAACCCATTGTATAGGACAAACCGGAGCAGCCGCTCGATTCCACGCCCAGGTGAAATAAAGCATTGGGGTTTGGATACTTCGACTTGAGACGGGTTACTTCCAGGGCTGCGGTTTTACTCAGATGAATCATTAATTTTATTGGGTTCTTGGTTACTGGTTACTGGTTACTGGTTACTGGTTATTGGTTACTGGTTATTGGTTACTGATTGGCGCAAATAACGAATAACGAATAACAAATAACGAATAACAAATA
>DPLL01000082.1 GCA_003542015.1 Microcoleaceae cyanobacterium UBA9251
TCAGAGAGAGATGAATAATTATGATGCAGAGCGGATTTGATATAAAATGTCCTGACAGGCTGGGCGGTTGCTATAAAACAGTAAAATAATGGGAGGATTAAATGACATCTGAAAACAAGAATTTGAGTACAGAAGTCACAGAAAATAAGCCTGATACTTCTACTTCGCTCAGGGGAACCGGAGTCGAAGGGCTCAGCACAAGAGCCTGGTGGCAGAAAGCGTGGAAGTCTCAGCGAGAAAATCTTCAGATAGTGATTATTGCTTTGGGTTTAGCAATACTGATTCGAGCATTTGTCGCCGAACCGCGCTTCATCCCCTCAGATTCAATGTTACCAACTTTGCATATAGGCGATCGGGTCGTAGTGGAAAAAGTTTTATACGACATCCACCCCCCCGCAATGGGCGACATCGTAGTATTTTCCCCCCCCGAAAAGTTGCAAGAACAAGGCTTTACTCAAGACCAAGCATTCATCAAGCGGATAATTGGCTTACCGGGTCAAACCATCACCGTTAAAAAAGGTCTAGTCTACCTCAATGACAAACCCCTGGTTGAAAAATATATTGCTGAACCTCCTAAATACCAGTGGGGGCCTTATCGAGTTCCCGAAAATCAATACTTCGTGATGGGAGACAACCGCAACAATAGCAACGACTCTAGCCGGTGGGGATTTTTACCGAAGGAGAACATCATCGGCCACGCTGTAGTCCGGTTTTGGCCGCTAGAACGCATCGGGAAGGTTTGAAGAAGTCAGTAGTCAGTAGTCAGTAGTCATTAGTCAGTAGTCATTAGTCAGTAGTCAGTAGTCAGTAGTCATTAGTTGGCCGTTGGCCGTTGGCCGTTGGCCGTGGTTAGTAGTCAACAGTCAACAGTCGGAATGCTATAAAGGCCCAATGACCAATGCCCAATGACCAATGCCCGATGCCCCATCCCCATCCTGTACGGACATTGCTACTAATTTTTACGCTTTGAAGGGTAGGGCATTCCTCCGCCAACTGATAAAATAGTCTCATAAGCAGCGGGACTGCCACGGATGAAAATTAGTTTACTATTAAAAAATTAGGAAAGCTATGGGATTTTTTGATTCAGAAATTGTTCAACAAGAAGCCAAGCTGTTGTTTGAGGACTATCAATCCCTGGTCAAACTAGGCAGCAGTTACGGCAAATTCGATCGAGAAGGCAAGAAAATGTTCATCGCTCAGATGGAAGCAATGATGGATCGTTATCGTATTTTTATGAAGCGTTTCGAGCTGTCTGAGGACTTCATGGCTCAGATGACGGTAGAACAGTTAAAAACGCAGCTCAATCAATTTGGGATCACGCCCCAGCAAATGTTTGATCAAATGAACTCAACGCTGGAGCGCATGAAATCTGAACTAGAAAAACAACCCTAGTTTCAGAAGGAAGAAGGAAGAATTACGAATTACGAATTACGAATTACGAATTACGAATTATTCACTCGTAATTAGGAATTCGGAATTCGGAATTCCCTACTCGTAATTAGGAATTCGGAATTCGGAATTCGTAATTCCCTACTCGTAGCCCAATGCCCCATGCCCAATGCCCAATGCCCCATGCCCCATGCCCAATGCCCGATGCCCCATGCCCCATGCCCCATGCCCAAGAATTAAGGCCGCTCAAAAGCTGAAGCAGGTTTGAAATCTTCTTCAGGAACTCCCTGCAAAGCTTGGCTCATAAAATCCCGCCAAATAGGGGCAACAAGAGTACCGCCAGTAGCACCGTAGCTCATCGGTGTGTAATTGTCGTTGCCAACCCAAACAGCCACCGACAACTGGGGGACGTAGCCCACAAACCAGATATCCCGTTCTGAGGAAGTTGTACCAGTTTTTCCAGCAGCCGGTCGTCCAATTTGGGCAGCCCTTGCAGTACCGTTGTTAACTACGCCTTGCAGGGCGCTGTTGACAGAAGCGGCGGCCCACGCATTGAGTACCAATTTGGGTTTGGGCGTGTTGTCGAGCAAGACGTTGCCGCTGCTGTCAGTTACTTGCACGATAAAGGTGGTGTCAGAATGCCAGCCATTGTTTGCGAAGGTAGCAAAAGCCCCGGCCATTTCTAAAGGAGTGAGGTCAACTGCACCCAAAGGCAAAGAAACTACGGGTTCCATCGGACTCCTGATGCCGAGTACCCGGCAAATTTCAATCACTTTATTTAATCCGACTTCTTGGCCGAGCTTGATGGCGGGAATATTCAGGGATACTTCCAAAGCTCTACGAATGCTGACGGCACCGGAGAAGCCACCGCCGTAATTTTGAGGGTAGTAGTAGCCGTCGCCGTCGCGATAGCCCACAGGAGAGTCGTAGACAACGGAATCGGGGGTGTATTTGCCACTAGCAAAAGCAGCGTAGTAGACAAAAGGCTTAAAAGAAGATCCGGGCTGGCGTCGAGATTGAATGGCGCGGTTGAACTGACTCTTTTCGTAATCGAAGCCCCCAACCATTGCTTTGACGAAGTGGGTGCGGGGATCGACGGCGGCTAGGGCGAGTTGACCTTGCTCGCGATCGTAAAACAGCCCTTGGCCAGAAAGCCGATCGTGCCATTCTTTGATGGTTTCTTCGGCTAACCGCTGCATTTTTAGGTCGATGGTTGTTTGAACGCGCATTCCTCCCTTGAGCACTGCATCTCGCCCGAAACGCCTAGTCAACTCTTGAACTACGGCTTCTGTGACGTAGGGAACTTGAGATCCTCCAAAGGAGGTAATTTTGCCGAGCTTAATTTTTTGCTTGCGTGCGGTAGCCTCTTCGGCTGGCGTAATCCATTTGAGCTCCTTCATCCGGGTTAAAACGATTTCCTGGCGCTCTTTAGATAACTTGTAATTGGCGAAAGGACTGTATTCTTCGGGGGCGGAAATTAACCCGGCCAGCATGGCTGCTTCTGCCAAAGTCAAATTTTCTGCTGACTTGTTGAAATAGCTGCGAGATGCCGTCTCTACGCCGTATAAGTTGTGACCCAAATAGATTTGATTCAGGTAAAGTTGCAGAATCTGGTCTTTGTTGAGAATTTGCTCCAAGCGGATAGACATTACCGCTTCAGCTACTTTGCGGCTGACTTTGGACTTGGGAGAGAGAAATAAGTTCTTGACTAGCTGCATTGTCATAGTCGAGCCGCCTTCAACGGTTCTACCTTTTTCTAGGTTGACTATGAGAGCTCTGGCTATCCCGCCTGGGTTGATNNGTAGTTTCTGTGGGAGAGTAGGTTTGCAAGATGCGAACATCTGGCAAGTTGCGGAAGCTGATCGCTAAGCCAACCAGTCCGCCAGCTACTACCGAACTAGCAAGCATTGTCATACTGAGTATGGTTCCGGCGGTCACTTTACTGACTGACTGAACAAACTCGAATACGGTAGCTGAGTTTTCCGTGTTTTTGTGGACTGCGTTGGTTGACACGTCGATTTCACTTCCTCAGTCGATTGGGGTTTTAGACTTTTGATTTGAGATGGGGGATGGAATAACTGCCACAAGAAATGTTGACAGGCAAGCTTTGGGATTATAGTAGCTTGAGAGTTATTTTTTTATGGGTCAACCAGTGAGTGTAACTAATTCTGCTGCACTTTGGCAAAATATTATGGTTTCCGATCGCACCCCTATGATTTCTCCTAACCTTTCTGGAATTTACCGCGGCATCAGTGAGATTTTTCCCGATCGACCTGATTCTAGCAACCCTGACGAAAATTTGGTCGAATTGCTGACAAAAGGCGATCGACCTTTGCGGATCAAGTTAGGAATTGACCCCACAGGGACTGACATCCACCTAGGCCACAGCATTTGCGTCCGCAAGCTGCGAGCTTTTCAGGATGCCGGTCACACCGCAGTATTGCTCATCGGCGATTTTACCGCAAGAATTGGCGATCCGACTGGGAAGTCGGAGATGCGGAGCCAGTTAACAGCGGCACAAGTGGCTGAAAATGCCCGGACTTATTTAGACCAAGTGCGTCCAATTTTAGATTTTGACACCCCCGGCAGGCTAGAAATTCGCTATAATTCCGAGTGGTTGTCCGGTTTGGACTTGGCGAACATTTTGGAGCTGCTAGGCACGATGAGCGTGCAGCAAATGCTCGCTAAAGAGGGATTTGATAATCGCATGGAGCAAGGAACAGCGATTTATCTGCACGAGTTTCTGTATCCGCTGATGCAGGGTTACGATTCCGTGGCCCTGGAGGCTGATGTGGAGTTGGGGGGAACTGACCAAAAGTTTAATATTGCGGTGGGACGAGATTTGCAGCGGCATTTTGGGATGAAGCCGCAGTTTGGTTTGCTGATGCCGATTTTGATCGGGACTGATGGGGTGCAGAAGATGTCGAAGTCTTTGAATAATTATGTGGGTTTGTCCGATGACCCGCTGACGATGTATTCTAAGTTGGAGAAAATTGCTGATAGTTCGATCGCCCAGTATTTTGAACTATTGACAGATTTGCCTCTGGATGCGTTGCCGGAAAATCCGCGAGAAAAACAGAAGCTTTTGGCTGTGAATGTTGTCAGTCAATATTGGGGGAAGGAAGCGGGCGATCGGGCTCAGTTAGATGCAATGGCGCTGGTTAAAGGTGCTGCGGGCGAAGCTGATGCAGTGCCGGAGTTTTCTTTGGAAAATGTGCAGTTTCCTGCTAAGTTGTTTTATATTCTGAGTGCTAGCGGACTTTGCAAAAGTAGTGGTGATGCGAGGAAGTTGATGCAGGGCGGTGGGGTGAAGTTGGAGGGCGATAAAGTTTCTGATGTTAACCTGAGTTTTGAATCACCTGTTGAATTATGCGGTAAAGTTTTGCAAGTGGGCAAAAATAAGTTTGTCCGCTTAGTTGATTGAGTTGGGATTTGTTAACCGCCATTGGTGTCAACTTAAGTCTATAACCCTTGATAAATCTCGCTTTGCTCCGAGGCCAGATCCCCCTAAATCCCCCTTAAAAAGGGGAGTAGGGGTTGACTTTGAGAATACTCTTTAGTTGATTGAGTTGGGATTTGTTAACCGCCATTGGTGTCAACTTAAGTCTATAACCCTTGATAAATCTCGCTTTGCTCCGAGGCCAGATCCCCCTAAATCCCCCNNCAAACAGCAGTCTGTGACTACGTTTGACGTTTTGACACCAATCTACTATGAAGTTCTTACTATGAAAGATACTACGATCGCAGATAAAATTATTGTGGCTTTGGATGTTGCGAGTCAAGAAGAGGCGATCGCCCTGGTTGACAAACTCCCCGATGTATCTTTTTGGAAAGTAGGTTTAGAGCTATTTGTGAGTTCCGGGCCGGGGATTTTGGAAATTTTAAAACAGCGGGGAAAGCGGATTTTTCTGGATTTGAAATTTCACGATATCCCTAATACTGTGGCTGGTGCTTGTCGGGCTGCTGCCAAGTATAATGTCGATTTATTGACAATCCATTCTACCTGTGGTAAAGAGGCTTTGAAAGCAGGATTGGTTGCTTTGGAAGAAGGGGCGGCGGCTGTGGATAAACCGAGTCCTAAATTGATTGCAATTACTCTGTTAACAAGTTTGAATTCCAGACAGTTAGCTTTTGAGCTTAAAATACCTTTAGAGTTGCCAGAATATGCTTTGCACATGGCATTGTTGGCTAAGGAAACGGGTTTAGCTGGTGCTGTTTGTTCTCCGCAGGAAGTGGCACAGTTAAGAATGAGTTGTGGGGATGATTTTCTGTTAGTTTGTCCGGGAGTGCGTCCAAAATGGGCTGATGGGGGCGATCAAAGGCGATCGATGACTCCCAAGGCTGCTATTAATGCTGGTGCGGATTATCTGGTGATTGGGCGCCCGATTACTGCTGCGGTTGATCCGGTGGCGGCTTTTGCGCGCATTTGTGAAGAGTTGGAATAACAATAGGAATGTTTTTTAACCGCAGATGAACGCCGATGGAATTTTATCTGCGTTCATCGGCGTTCATCTGCTGATATCTGCGGTTGCTGTAATGAGACCCAAGGCATATTGACAAACATCGCAGCCCTAACATATAATTAGTATCAGCGCTACACAAATTATCTCTTTACCACCATGAAAACTATTGACAAAAGTCAATTAAAAGCTAATTTACTAGAATTTTTGCAACTTGTCGAGCTAGAAGGCGAAGAAATTTTAGTAACAGATGGAAATAAGCCAGTTGTGAGAATTTCTCAGTATGAAAAGACTGTTTCAACGGAAGAATTATTTAAGGATATGCGGGGGAAAGTCAAATATTTTGAGGACTTAACTACTCCCACAACTGAAGAATGGCAGGAAGTATGAAATTTGTCCTTGATACCTGCGCTTTAATCTGGTGGAGTCTAGATCCCGATCAACTTTCTCAACGAGCAAAAGCAGCTTGTCAGCAGATGGAACAAGAAAAGAATGGTCTAGTTCCATCCACAGCTATCTGGGAAATAGCTATTAAGGTCAAAAATCATAAATTAGATTTAGGAGTAAGTATTGATGACTATATCGCCACTCTCAAAAAGTCTAATGTTGTTCGTATAATACCAATTGATGAGGAAATTTGGCTAGAAAGTGTCAAACTAGAATGGGAACATCGAGATCCAGCAGATAGAGTGGTTGTAGCAGTGGCGAAAAGAAATCAAGCTGCTATTATTACAGCAGATCAAAAAATAGCTAGTTTCTACTCTTTAGTAATTTGGTAAATTGAAAGTGCCAGGTATCGGAAACGTAGACAGCGCAAGGTTTCGTGGTTTTAGCCTCTGTTATAAATCTTAATGAAACTCTGAAACCTTTAGATGTTACACTTTACAATTCTCGACGCGAGAGAAGAGATCCACCCAACACCACCACACCAACCCTAACCACCCAAACCACCCATATACACCCAGGGAGGTGTCCTTCTGGTGCTTTGGTGTTGAATTTTAGTTCATCATAGTCCAACCAATACCTATTCACACGCCAACCTACGCGATCGCCTAACGCTAGCCATATTTCACTATCATATTCCCTGGTTCCCCCCAAACTTTGATAGATGCGCTTCTGCACCGAAAAGCCAAAGCGTCCATTGCTGTATTTTACCCAAAGTTGGTCAATCGTTCGCAAGTCTTCACAAGGAAATTTATCTATTGATGAGCTATCCAGCCATTCTTCCTTCTCCCTACCCGCCACCTTCAACATCACTCTCTCCGTTTCTGCATCCGCTTCTTTCCACTTTCCTGCTGCTAATAAATTACGCAAGTTTATATAATCCATCCCCACCGCAGAAACTAATTGTACTTCATCATTCGCCTTTTTAGGCATCACTAAATCCAACCATTCCTGCACCGACTGCGGGCGATTTTGCGGTTCCAACTCCATCCCCTTCATAATCGCCACATTCACCCTGTCGCTAATTTTAGTATTATGCTGTTTCGGCGGAGTTAAAGGAATATTTTGCTTCCTGAATTGCGACGGAAATGGCAACTCCTCCGTCAGCATCACATACAGCGTCGCCGCCAAAGAATAAACATCAGTATAAGCACCAAATTCTGCTCGTTTTTCCAACAACTCCAGAGGTGCAAAACACTCAGTCCCCGAATTACTATTAGTCCTTAACTTTCCCGGTACCGTCGCCTGTCGCGCCAAACCAAAATCAATCAAAAC
>DPLL01000406.1 GCA_003542015.1 Microcoleaceae cyanobacterium UBA9251
GGACGCATTTTTGGCGATGTTGTAGATACCGTAATTCGGCAAGCTGGCTGCGAAGTAATTTTGGTAAAATGGAGCGAAAAGTTATTACAAAAAGGCCAGAAAGGAGACTGGAATCCCAAATCAAAAATCGCAGAAAATCCTGCACCATATTCAAACATTGAAAGCGAGGAATTGGGGCTGCACACGCTAATGGGTTTACAGCGCTGGCTGGTGCCAATTCGCGGCAGTTATAAGCAAGCGGCTGCTTTGCGGCTGTTACCTGCTTTGGTGGCTGCGAGTGCATTACCAGAGATTAGATTGTGTCAGGTGCACCAGCCTTCTGTCGCAGCACCCGATCGCCATGAATTGAAGCAGGCGGCTGAGTTTCTCCAGCGCAGGGTTAGTTGTGAGGTAATGACAACTTCCGTTTGCGCTAAGTCGGTTTCTGATGCTTTAATTGATTTAGCTCAGAATGATCAGTGCGATGCGATCGTCCTGGGAGCCAGCCGCGAAGGGCTATTGAAACAGGTGATTCAGGGGAATATTCCCGAAGCTGTGGCGCGTGGCTGTGATTGTACCGTAATTTTAGTGCGATCGGCAAATTAGTTATTGGTAATGGGGAATGGGGGAATTGGTAATGACTCCGGGTAAGGTGCGTACTTCGCACCCTACAATATGGGGTAAGGTGCGCAGTGCGNNGTGCGCAGTGCGCACCCTACAATATAAAGGTGATGACTAATATCAAATAACTATGGTTCACTTTAAAATAGGCTTTCAACACTTTAATTCCTTCGCTGACATTACGCTTTCTCTGGCAAAAACCTTAGACAAAATGGGAATTCCTATTTCTGTCGAACCGTCACAAATTGCCCCTCACGTCACGCGCATTTCCACGGAAGCAGAAAACAATCTGCTGGCGAAGTGGATGAGCAACAGTCCATCGGATTTATTTCAAATAAAATGGTCGCATTACTGGAAACCTTATTTTTTAAAAGAACTCAACGCTCATCTCAATTTAGAGTTTTTTGCGATTAATTATGAATTTGCTACTAATCACGAAGAATTTGATTATTGGATCTACGATGCTGTCAATAATAGCTCTCACAAATTAGCCGTAAGTGAATATTCTAAAAACGTTTTAATCCAAGCAGGTTGTCCGGCTGCTAACGTCTCAGTCATTCCTTTGGGTTTCAATCCTTTCATCTCGGAACAGTATTATGAAAGACCCCAAAACCAGCAGAAAAATGTAACTTCTATTTTGCACATGACCAATTCTTTTGATTTATATAGATTTGGTACTGATCTGGCAATTCAAGCTTTTTGCCAGGAATTTCAACAGGAATCTCATGTCGAATTAATTATCAAAGATGGTGGGAAACATCCTGAATTAATCGTAGAATTAATTATGGATTTTGAAAGTCGATTTGGCAAGTTTAAGCCAAAGATTCAAATAATACCTAAGTTTTTTGACAAACAAGAACTAGCTGATTTATACTTGTCAGCAGATGCTTTTTTAGCTCCGTTTCGTGGCGAGGGTTTTGCTATTAAAATTTTGGATGCGTTTGCTGCCGGTTTACCCGTTGCTATGACTCTGTACGGCGGCCCGACTGAGTACGCTAATACTGCTAATTGCTATCCCATTTCTTATGAGCTAATTCCCCTAGGAAAGTGTTACGATACTCAGTATCTTAAAATTATAAATTCTCCTCACTGGGCAGAACCAAATGTTCAGTCTGTTCGGGAGCAGTTGCGCAAGATAGTTGAAGATTCAAAGCGTTTTCAGGTAGCTCAAAAAGCCAGAGAGACGGCGGATTTATTTAATTGGGAAGCGACGGCTAAAAAATTGCTAAGATTAATGCGAGAGTTGTTTTAGGAGCGGAAATTATGGCACTCGAACGCAAAATGTTTAGAGGAATGTTTTTACCTACCGAAGTGGTAAAATTGAAACAGCCTTGTTTTACTCCGGGGCGTTTGTTTGAGCCGGGAAAATATCAGGCTGCTGATTTGCCGGATGTGGCTTTTGATATGGGTTTGGTAGACCATTTGCCGCCAGTTAAAGGGCAGAGTTCAGCAACTATCAATGCCGATGGTGGACAAGCTCAAGAATAGGCTGTTGGCAGATGAAGACTTAAACTACAGTTTGTAGTAAGGACTTCAGTCCTTAAATTAAAATAATCAAAGACTCAAGTCCTGACTTCGAACCGGATGTATTGCCAATTTAACTGTCTTGTTCCATTTGGGCAATTAACTCTTTCAAAACTTTACTAGCTTTGTCATTGTCAATCTGACAAGTTCCGGCATTCTGGTGTCCGCCACCGCCATATTTTAACATTAACTGTCCAATATTTGTCTGAGAAGTTTTGTTGAAAATGGACTTGCCAACTGCAAACACTGTGTTTTGTTTTTTCTGTCCCCAAAGTGCGTGAATTGAAATATTGCACTCAGGAAACAAAGCGTAAATTGCAAATCTATTCCCGGCATAAATTGTATCTTCGTTTCGCAAATCCAAAACAACTAAATTATCATAAACCTTGGCGCAGCGCTGTATTTGCTTTTGAAACTGCTCTTCTTGATCGAAGTAGAGATCCACTCTTTCTTTGACATCGGGAAGTTCCAAAATTTCTTCAATTTTATGATTTTTGCAGTAATCAATTAACTCCATCATTAGCTGGTAATTGGAAACTGTAAATTCCTTAAACCTGCCTAACCCGGTTCTGGAGTCCATGATGAAGTTTAGCAGCACCCAGTTTTCTGGATGCAAAATTTCTGCTTGGGAAAATTGGGCGGAGTCAGATTTGTCAACGGCTTCCATCATCGCGTCGGAAATTTGAGGAAACTTTTCTTGGCCGCCATAATATTTGTACAGTACCCTAGCTGCTGAAGGTGCATAGGGGTCGATGATGTGGTTTCTTTTGATTTTTGGATGTCTGAGAGTTTCGCTGAAATGGTGATCGAAAGCTAGATGAACTCCTTCAACATAGGGTAAATTAGTGCTAATATCGTTGTTGGTTATGGCGATTTTTCCGTCCTGCATATCTTTAGGATGGACGAATTTAATCTCGTCGATCATGTCGAGTTCTTTCAAGAGAACGGCACAAACAAGACCGTCAAAATCGCTGCGGGTGACTAATCTGTATTTTTGAGTGGTTGACATATGCTTGTGAGATGTGGAGGGAGTGATCAACAGCCAATATAACGTATTACCCGATCGCACTACAATATGAACGCTGACCCTTATGCTTGGATAGAGAAGTCTCTCGACACTATTCGCCGCGCCGATTGGTATCGATCGCCACAATCGATCGAAAGTTGCCCAGGCCCTAGGGTAAAATTAGCAGGCGACTGGCTGATTAATTTTGCCAGCAACGATTATCTGGGACTAGCCGGCGATGACAGGTTAATTCAAGCGGCTATTTCTGCAACCAAAGAATTTGGTACGGGTGCGACTGGTTCGAGGTTGCTCAGCGGACATCGCGATTTGCACCGACAGCTAGAACTGGCTATTGCTAATTTAAAACAAACTGAGGATGCTTTAGTATTTAGTTCGGGATATTTGGCGAATTTAGGGGCGATCGCATCGATCGTCAGCAAGCGCGATTTGATATTATCTGACAAGTACAACCATTCCAGCCTGAAAAATGGAGCGGTACTCAGCGGAGCTCAGACTGTAGAATACGATCACTGCAACCTTGAGGATTTGAGATCTCTGCTGACTGAACATCGCGCCAGCTATCGCAAGTGTTTAATTGTTACCGATAGCGTCTTCAGCATGGATGGGGATTTGTGCCCATTACCGCAGTTGTTAGCTTTGGCGCGACAATTTAACTGTATGGTGTTAGTAGACGAAGCTCACGCTACAGGAGTTTTCGGTGCTAGCGGTGCTGGTTGTGTAGAACATTTCGGGTGTACCGGAGAAACATTGATTCAAGTTGGCACACTCAGCAAAGCTTTGGGAAGTTTAGGTGGCTATGTTGCCGGTGCTTCTGCTTTAATTGATTTTCTCCGCAATCGAGCTCCGAGTTGGATTTATACTACGGGATTGACACCGGCGGATACGGCGGCTGCTTTAGAAGCTGTGAAAATTGTACAACAAGAACCCGATCGACGCGATCGGCTACAGCAAAACATCAAAAATTTCAAAGATAACGCGATTAGCAATTACCAATTACCCGTTAGTAATTCTGATTCCCCAATTTTCAGTTTTCTCTTAAAAGATGCAGCCACAGCTTTAGCTGCTAGCAGCAAGCTCAAGGAGATGGGTATTTTTGCGCCGGCGATTCGCCCTCCGACTGTGAGTGTGAGTCGAATTCGGATTTCGCTGATGGCAACTCATGATCCCGCACACCTTCAGCAGTTGGTAGAAGCTTTGAGGCAAATTTAAGGAAGAGGGGGAAGAGGCAGGGCGGTTTCATTCTCAGGGAAATCATCGTTTTGTAGGGGTAGTGCCCCCGTGCCTACCCCCTCCACGGACGATGGAATCGGTGTTTCATATAAAATCCGGTAGCATCGGAATTAA
>DPLL01000487.1 GCA_003542015.1 Microcoleaceae cyanobacterium UBA9251
ATGTCTGGGACGATCGCCATTTTGGTGCCTGTTGCTTGGAATCAAACCGGTTCCCGCTTTCTCGCCCGCGAATTTGAAGCCATTTTCAATTCTTCAGATATGTCCGACTACGCTGTCATCTGGGACAGAAATGATAATTACACTTATACCGTTGCTCCGGCTCGCAGTCTTTACACTCATGCTGTATTGTTGGGTTGGAGTCAAGTTTGTCCGGGACAGGTTCTGTTCCGTGCTGGCAATTTGGGCGATCGAACTTGGCCTCTTTATGCAGTCGATCAGAGTGGCCAAACGGTAGCTGTCAGCGACGATCAACCCCTGGTTTTCGGCAGTCAAGCCAGCCAGGACTGGATCGAATCTCAAACTCGTTTTTAGATCTGATCTTATGACGGTATCTTTTCTTATATTGCCCCAAATTATCCTCCTGTCAGGTCAATCTTTTGACCAGTTGATTTTGGGTTTGGGGCTGATAATTTTGACAGGAATTTCTGGTCTGACAACTTTTATTTTTATTCGGATTTTCATCAATTGGTGGCAGGCGATAGCGGAGCAAAAGCGCCAAGTCGCCCAAAGGGCGATCGCCGAAAATGACGGCTATTCAACTGATTCTATTTCTCGGTCTAAAAGCGAGATCTTAGAACCGCTGTTCATAGAAAGTGACGGGGATTTAACTACTTCTCTTTTTGGGGATCAAACCGATGTTGCAGAACTAATTCAGCAGCCGATAATAATCTGCGAAGATCCCGTTGCGCTTGCTCAGCTTTATCAGCCGATCGCTCTTTGGCAAGGACGCTTAATTTTGCCGACCGACGACCAGCGAAAACCCTACGGTTCGGTGTTTTTGCAAGTGATAAATACACCTAAGAAATATCGAGAATTAATCGGAAAAACTGCGATATTAAACTTGAGCACTAACCGGAAAAATCAGTTTTTTGTCCACGCTGTTACCCAAGATATCAAGTTCACAAAACAAACTGAAAACAGTAAAAAATCCGGTAAAATCCATCCCGATAGATTGAAGGGCTGGCGCAATGTCGGCCCTTTAGAAACTCTAGCAGGTAGTAGACTCGAAGACAGCGTGACAGTGATGCTGCGGCGGCCGGTCAATGTGATAAATTATGACAGTAGCGATCGCCATGAATTAATACTCGATCGAGAACCAGTACAAATTACAGGAAGTTGGTGCGCCCTCGTCTCAATTTTACAGCGACAAGAACCAGACAGCGACAAATTTATTGTCCGCCATTTCAACAAAACATCTCAACAATTTGACGGGCTAGCTGAAATAATTAGGATTCCGCAAGTCAAGCCAGACAAAAATGGCGTAGCGAGGTCTACAAATTACCTCATAGAAAAATCGCCATTAAATCCAGACGGCTGGTACATTTACGGCGAAAAAGGCTCAGACAATATTTTTATAGTCCAAGCAATCGAACCGCGAAAAATTGCCCAATTAATCCCAGATGAAACACATTTTGGACTGAAAAAATCTCTGGATTATTTAAGCTGCGAAAATTGGCAAAATACACCGAGTCAAAAAGGGCAAGCAAAAATAGTATTATTATCGCCTTGGGAAGAACCAGAAAATGAATACATCTCCCCTTGGGAAGAAGGAGACATCGGCATAGTGATTCACTGTTTCGGCGGCATTGGCGGCAAAAAAGCAGAACCCGCACCCCTGGGAATTGTCACCGGACATTTTGCTTTGGGAATAGCAAAAGTAGTGCGCGATCGATTTACCGATGAATTGCGTTTTGACATAGAATACAAACAAGTTTACGCCCACAATCCCGACGGAATTGTCGCCGGATCGAGCAAATGGCAAAGTTACATGGGAGACTTGGAGCGCGGCTGGTTGGGCGATCGCCCGGTTTGCGATATCATTTGTAAATTAGATTGCGTGTGTCGTGACTACAACTTTGACGGCATCAAATTGTCGCCTTTAGACGAATTAAATCAACAATTAGATATTCTGATGGCACGCTACCGCAGCGGAGACGGCACCGGAGCAAGTTTAGTCACCCCTGCAACTTCCTGCGTGCAAGATTCCAGTCAGGCAATTTACGCTACCATTAAAAAAATCACTTCAGAAATTGCATCAAATCCTCAGATTCAAGAATGGCTAAAAACCCATCCCACTGACGCACAAACTCAAAGATTTCACCAGTTAGTAGCTTTAGGAAAAAGTTTAGAAAAAGTATTAATTCCCCTCGGCATTGTCCGTCCAGATTGGCGCAAAAATGCTAAATTAGCGGGGATTCATGCTAACTCGAAAAACAGCCACTTTGCCAGGATCACTAATCCTGTAAAAGCTGCGATTAGTTACCGAACTATGCTACCCAGACGCACTCAAGATGAAATAGCTAAAATATTATTAAAACAAGGATCTTTCTTGTGGATAATTCGGACAAATCAAGTCGGGGGATTTGATGCAAATATTCAGCCGATCGCACCTACAAGACTTTGAGGAATTGGGCCTACAGCCTTGGTAAGGTGCGCAGTGCGCACCCTACAGCCTTGGTAAGGTGCCCAGTGCGCACCCTACAGCCTTGGTAAGGTGCCCAGTGCGCACCCTACAATTTACCAAGGACTCACTTGAACAGTGCCACCTGGTGCAAAAACTACCCGGAAATCAGCCAGCGGTTCCGCAGGTGGCCTGGTGCCCACAGGCTTGTAAAGCAACTCAGAGAAAAGTATATCCCCGATGCGATCGACTGTTTGAGAATTCTGTGACTTGTAACCGACAATCGCACCGTCTTTACCCACACTCACCCGATAAACCAACTCCCCTTCCACAGATGCCTTACTCTTCAAAACTCCCTGAATTTGCTCGCTAAGCTTTCCCTTCAACAGCTCAATTTCCGCTGGATCGGTAATCGCGACAGCTACCCCCGAACTCTGCAAACCTTCAGCAACAGGTGTGGGAGTAACCGACGGCGAAGCATCAGCAGCCGGTGTTGGACTCGAAGTTGGACTCGAAGTTTGACTGGGAGTTTGACTGGGAGTTGGCGCAGGCGATATAGCCGACTGAGTACGATCGCCCGGTAGCAAACCGTCAGCCGCCGGCGTTGGATTGGGATTCGGTGTCCCCGCACCCGGATTCGGCGTGCCGAGATTGCGGCTAGTAGCATTGGGTTGAGGAACCGGATCTCTGGGGCGCTGGACTTCCGGCACCGGCACCAAGAAAAACGCCATCGCAGCCAAAGCTAAACTCGACACCCCGATGATCCCCGGTAAAGCCCGCTGGGCCAAAGGTTCGGCAGACTTGATATAACGCTTGGAAACTGGTGTTAATTGCAGTGATAACTCTGGTAACGTTTGCGTGTCGGCAAAAAATTGGTCGATCGCCTCTACTAAGTCAAATAGCTGTACCGTCGTTAAATCAACGTCTGCCGAGACTTGTGTTTTTTCGGCGATTTGGGCTCCGCTGTCTGATAAAGCAGGTAGAATCGTCAACCGGTGCGAATTCCCGTCAATTCTGTGCAACTGCACCAAGCCCGCATGGTCGTGGCGATCGGGATAATGGACTCCGCTCATAAATTCTTGAGCGTAGCTACTGACAACCCTCACCAAGCTTTCAAAAAAATCCCTTCCCCCAGTTAGGGGATCGGCGAGACTGCTCAAATAGCATTCAGCGCTCATTAGTATCGAAAGCACCGGCCGTTTTTCTAACTGGCTGGCTGCCGAGCCATCGCTTAACCCTTCTAGAACCAGGGTGCAATTTGGTAAACTGTACTGACGCCTAATAGTCATAAAAAAGTTCGGTAAGTGGGAAACGAGCGAGTCTTTAGACCTGAGAGGGAAACGACGCGGGTGGTTTTAACCACCGTGAATCTTTTTTCCATTACCGCCTTGGAATTGCTTGACGGGAGTGTACTTTTGTAATGCACTTTCGATGGGACAATTACCATTTCAAGCCTTGCAATCCTGTACGCATAATGGTTGCCTTTGTTGGGCCTCCCTTGCGGGGTAAAGCGCCGCACTGAGCGTAGTCGAATGTGTTCGCTTCGTCAATGTTATT
>DPLL01000488.1 GCA_003542015.1 Microcoleaceae cyanobacterium UBA9251
TTTCATCCCTGGACTAAAGTCACAGGGTTTTCAGGGTATTCTTTATAAATATTTTATATCTAAATCTTATATCTAATGGAGCGATCGCGATCGCACTTTGCACAATCCTGAAAATTAACTTGATATTTATGAATATATGTGATTTTTTGTTATGTTTTATTAAGATTTTGGGGATAATAATTAGACTCGGAGCGATCGCGGTAAGTATAAATATCCTAGGTTTTGAGCGGCCGATCGCTTCAGGCTGTTTTGGGGAAACAATCCAAAAAATCTAGTTCGATCGCCCAAATCGATCAAAGCGAGATCTCTGTCACCGCAATATTACCGCCAAAACAGACATCAACATCAGTCCCCGCAGCCCGATCGCGCTTGCCGTATTCTCCAACATAATGAAAGTATTCTCCCTCCCTGCGGTATACCACCGGCAGAGGCTGCGTCGAAGGGCGACAAAACACAATTTCCGGTGCCGCACTTCCGGGAGCTAAATGCGGCAAATTCACATTCCAGAAACACCCAGACTTAGCTTCGCGGTTGAGCAAATCCGCCAATACCCGCGATGTCCAACGAGTCGCAATTTCCCAGTCTATTTCCAGAGGCTTTTTAATCCAGTGGGAAATGGCGATACCGGGAATGCCGTGCATTGCAGCTTCCCGCACGGCGGCAACCGTACCAGAAATATACACATCAACGCCCAAATTGCCACCGGCATTAATGCCCGAAAGTACCAAATCTGGTTTTGGACAAAGGTGATTGAGGGCGATGCGAACACAATCTGCGGGTGTTCCCCCTACAGCATATTCAAATTCCGATCGGCGATCGACATGAATCGGACTGTGAGCCGTCACCTGATGTCCACAGCCGGACAATTGCCCTTGAGGAGCCACCATCATAGTCTTGCCGCTTACCGCCTGCAAAAGAGCCTGAATGCCCGGAGCATCTATGCCGTCGTCGTTGGTTAAAATTATGGTCATTCGATTTTAGATTTTAGATTTTAGATTTTAGATTTTAGATGAATAATCCCCTGAACACAGCACCAAGTTGTGGTAAAGTTTTGTGTCGATCGCCCTCCGCGACCAAATATCAACGCAAGTTCAGTTAAACGCGCTTACAGCAATGTTTTTGCCAATTTTCCCCCTAGCTCAAACAATCCCCACACCACCCGCCCAACAACTGATCATCCAGCCAGAACTACCTGTACCAGAAAACGAACTAGATTTGCCGCCACAGCCCAGCAGCAGCCCGCTGAAAACGGTGATGCAGCCCCAGCAAGTGCGCGTTTTGCCGGGACAACTCGACAACATCCCAGTTTTTAATAGCAACAGCCCAGAAGTTGTACAAACCGAAGGAATTTTGCTCTCCACATTTCCCCAGGAAGCAAAACAAGTACCTTCAGCTCACTTAAACTTTCCCTTCAAAGGCAGATTTGACATCTTCGCCCACCACATCGCCAAGGCCAAGAATCACGAACAAACTCGCACCTTATTTCAAGGCATAATTGTCTACAATCCTAACTCGGAACCTGTCACTTTGAATGTATTGCAAGGAGCGAGTTATTTAACTCGGCCCGATGCTTTGTTTGTCGATTTGCCTTCCTATTTAGAAAATAGATTCGGCACTGTGTTTGCGGGGCCTGGGAGCCGCATCACGAGCGATGTGCTGCGGGGGTACAGACAAGGCATTTTGCCCGCTGCGATCGAAATACCGGGCAATCAGAGCCGAATGCTGATGAATTTGCCGATCCCTGTGGGGAATGTCACGCCTTCTTCCAACGGTCGATCGACCTTAATGCGAGTTTCTAGTAGCAATTCTGTTTATGTGGCTAGTTTAGCAATGTTTGCTCCCATAACTCAAGCAGGAGTCGAAGAATATCCGACTTTAGAACAGTGGGAAAATATTTTAACTACCAAGGGTTTAGCAGGGCCGAGAGATTTAGCACCAACGGCTATCGGCTCAAATCCTGAGCAAAAAATTTATGGCCGCGTTGCGGGAGTAGCTGAAGGTTCCCAGTGGGAAGCTAAAATTACTGATAGTTCAAGAACCGATTATTTAAGCATTCCGAAACGCGGCGAAGAATTTTCCTATGCTTTGAGCACTACGGATACTGGTACTTTTGGAACTGGTCAAATTCAAAGTGCTAAAATGTTAGCTCGCTATCCCGATACTGCTTATTTTGCTCACGGCAATTACGGGATTCAATACAGTTTAAGTTTTCCGCTTTACAACAAATCTCGCGAGTCTCAATCTGTGAGTATTAAGATGCAAACACCGGTTAAGGCCAATACAGAATCGGGGGGATTGATGTTTTATGACCCTCCCGAAAATCGGATATTTTTCCGAGGTACGGTGCGGGTAATGTTTAATGATGATGGGGGGAAGACTTTGACGCGATATATTCACATTGTGCAGCGCCGGGGACAGCAGGGGGAACCTTTGGTGAATGTGAATATGAAGCCGGGGGAACGCCGTTTGGTGCAGGTGGATTTCTTGTATCCGCCGGATGCGACGCCGCCGCAAGTGTTGACGGTGCGATCGAGTAATTAGTTATTGGTTGACGGTTGACTGTCAACCGTCAACCAATAACTAATTAAAGTGTTAAAGACTGAGGATTTGTCTCAATCAATTTCGCTAAATCCTGCAAGAAAGATGCAGCATCAGCACCGTAAATAACTCGGTGATCGCAAGTAATATTCACCTGCATTTGCCGCTTCACTCCGATCAAACCCTCTTCGTTAGCCACTACTTGCGGCCGCGAAGAGCCGATCGCCAAAATCGAGCCTTGATTGGGCGGCAAAATCGCATCAAACTTATCTACTCCAAACATTCCCAAATTGGAAAGAGTAAAAGTTCCCGTGTTGTATTCCGCAGGTTGTAAATGCTTGGTGCGGGCGCGATCGACTAAATCTTTCCAAGTGCGGGAGAGGGAATAAATATCCATGCGATCGGCATTTTGCAACACCGGCGTAATCAAACCGCCACCATCCATAGCCACAGCTACAGAAACATTAATATCAGCACGGTATTGAATCGCCGACTCCACATAACAAGCATTCAGCAGAGGATGTTTTTGTAAAGTTACTGCTACAGCCTTCGCCAGCAGAGCCGTCATCGTGACACCCTTCGACTTAATTTGTTTGTAGAGTTTGTCGAGATTGTCCGTAGTAATTGTATAACCGACGCGGAAAGACGGCACGGTCAAACTGGCCGCCATATTGCGGACAACGGCATTTTGCAGCGCATTCATCGGTACGGTTTGGCCTGTCATCGCCACTGCTGGAACAGGCTGTGCTGGTGCTGATTTAGCTGCTGCGGGTGCGGGTGCTGCGGGTGCGGGAGATGCGGGGACTGTCACCAGTTGCTGAACAACAGCGGGTTGAGCTTTACCCGCTGCGGCTTCCACATCTTCTGCGACAATTCTGCCGTGGGGGCCGCTACCTTTGATAGAATTCAAATCTACTTTAAATTCTTTGGCTAACTTGCGAGCGCGGGGAGAAACGACGCTGCGGCCGTTTTGGCGGCTGACATTTTGCTGCAAGCCTGGAGACGAAGTTGTAGCAGCGCTGACAGGGGCGGCTGGTGCGGCTGGTGCGGCGGCTGCGGTTGAGGCGGCGGCTCCTTGTTTCTGAGCGGTGGCGATTTCGGCTTCAGTTTCTGCTACTAGGGCGATGGCTGCTCCCACGGGAGCAACTTCTCCCGCAGGGACGATAATTATTGCTAAAAAGCCTTCGTAGAATGATTCTACGTCCATGTCGGCTTTGTCGGATTCAACTACTACCACTGTTTCGCCTTTTTCTACTTTGTCCCCGGCGGATTTGACCCAGGAAACAATTTTGCCTTCTGTCATGGTAGAACTTAGGGCGGGCATGAAAACTTCGCGAATCATCTGTAAAAAGTCCTTTTTAGTTGCTAATCGGGAATCGGTAAGCTGAGTGGCATTTAATTTGCACGATCGAATAAAGTTAAACTTTTGTGGGGTGGGCTGGAGAGCCCATTGGTGTCAACTTAAGACTGAAACCCACGATCAATGTCGCTTGTAGTCTAGTTTCGATCCCCCCTAGCCCCCNNCCCCTTAATAAGGGGGGGACAAGAGCGTTCAAAGTCCTCCCTTTTTAAGGGGGATCAGCGAGACATGGGTACAAGAGCCTTCAAAGTCCCCCAACAATCAGGGGGATGCGGGGGGACAAGAGCGTTCAAAGTCCTCCCTTTTTAAGGGGGATCAGCGAGACATGGGTACAAGAGCCTTCAAAGTCCCCCAACAATCAGGGGGATGCGAGGGGGATCGAGACTCGACTACAAGCGACATTTATTATGCGTTTCAGCCGGTTGTTGACACCAATCCAGGAGAAGCTGCCCCAAAGATACAAGTTAAATGCACAAGAGCTTGTTTGGCAATTGATAATTGGCGATCGGCGATCGGCAATAATTATTATTATGCCAGTCTCTAGTCCGAAGATCGGTGACTAATGACTCCAAATCTGCCAATTACCAATCACCAATTACCAATTTCTAATTTCTAAATATCACCTCGAATTTCTTCGACTATGCCGTCACGGAGGAGAACTTCTACTTGCATTTTTTGAATCAAGTTTTCTCCTAAGCTGACAGTGAATGTACCGTCAATTTGACCTTGACTCACTTCTTGTTCTAGGTCTAGTACCTGCACTTGCTGGAGTTGTTGCAGACTTTGGTTTTTCTGTTCTAGCAGTTCACTTTTCCGTTGATTTACCTGCCCTTGAATGTTTTCTATTTGCTGCATTACCTGGGGGCCTGGTGGTTGCAGGTTTTGCTTTTGGATTTCAGCAATCATGCGCTGTCCTTGCATTTCTAGCTGTTGTAGCTGAGAATCTATTTGATTGATTTGGGCTTGGAGTTGTTGTTGAGCTTCTTCTTTCCAGCGGGGAGTAACGACGACTTTAACGTTAATCGATCGCTTCAATTGTAATTGTGGTTCCATAAAGTTGTTACTTGTTACTTGTTACTTGTTACTTGTTAGTTGGGAATTGGGAATTGGAAATTGGATGCGACTAACTGCTAGTTGCTAATTATTCAAAAGCTATTAGCTGTCCTACCAATTTTTTGTGAGGCTGCATAGAATTTGATCCCCCCTAACCCCCCTTAATAAGGGGGGGACAATATCGCGATCAAAGTCACCCCCTACTCCCCTTATTAAGGGGGATGCGAGGGGGATCAGAATATGTGCAACTTCACAAAAAATTGGTATCAGTCTGTCCCCATCTTCAATCCCCTGTCGCTTGTCCCGATTCCTGATGCCCTGAGAATATTTTCAAAACATCCCGTCAATCATATCGCGGTAGTGTTCCGTCACAACCGGGCGCTTAATTTTCAGGGTTTGGGTCAGCATTCCATTTTCCATCGAGAAGGGCTCCAAAATCAACCGGAACGGGCCAATGCGATCGTCCGCGCGGTATCCGGGGCGATTTTGCACCTCCCGGTTCAATTCTTTTCGGAATAAGTCTTGAATTGTCTTGCTATTCCAGTCAATTTCCTGTATAGGAGGATTCTGATCTGCTGCCCATTTCTCCACGGCTTCTGGATTGGGTACAATTAACGCGCCCACAGATTTCTGGTCTTGACCCACTAGGATAATTTGGTCGATGTAGGGGCTGCGGAGACAAGCATCTTCGATGGGCTGAGGTTCGATATTTTCGCCGTTGGTAAGGACGATCGTATCTTTGGCCCGCCCGGTTAAAATTAAATCGTTGCCCGATGTCAGCCAGCCCAAGTCGCCGGTATCAAACCAGCCTTCGGGGTCGATCGCCTTGGCCGTCGCTTGGGGATTAAGATAATAACCAGCCATGATTTGCGGCCCCCGCGCCAATACTAAACCGCGTTCACCAGCCGGCAGTTGTTGCCGAGTTTCCGGGTCTACTATTTTAACTTCGGTGTAGGCGATCGGCTGTCCCGCCGAACCTTTAAGATTATGCCAAGGGCGGCGAACAGTTAAAACCGGCGATGTTTCGGTTAAACCGTATCCCACCAACAAGCCGATATTCGCTATTTCAAAGAAATTGTCTAAATGCGCGGCCAAAGAACCACCGCCACTAATTGCCCATTTAAAACGTCCTCCCGTAGCCTCCCGGACTTTTTGGTAAACAAGTTTTTCGGCGAGGGCGTGGACTGGCCACAACAGAATGTTTTTGATGCGGGCGATCAGTTTTTCCGAAGCAGAAGCAGGTTTTAAATTGAGAGTTAATCCTTGGAAAATGCGACGGGATTCTATGTATTGTTTGCTGGCAGATAGGAGGAAGTTAACCAATTTCTGTTTGTTAGGTGGCTGTTCCCTAAATTGCTTCTGTACTGCCTCGTAAATCGATTCCCAGATGCGTGGAACGCTGATCATGTACTGGGGTTTGTAAGTTTTGAAATCTTGTTTGAAGTAGCGAATATTGGTGTAAATCAGCGTGCATCCTTGGGAAAGCATGAAGTATTCGACAGTGCGTTCGTAGGCGTGCCAACTGGGGAGAATACTGAGAACACCTTCGCCGCCTTCGGGCTGGAGAATTGTGCCGAAAGTGGTGATTTGGTGTAGCAGGTTGCCGTGGGTGAGCATCACGCCTTTGGGTTTGCCGGTGGTGCCGCTGGTGTAGAGGAGGGTGGCGAGGGTTTGAGGCTTGTGGTTGGTGGGTTTGAGGGGGCGGTTGGCCCCTGTGGCCATGACTTGGGAAAATTTGACTGTGTTGAGGATTTGGCTGGTTTCGGGTTCTTCGTCGGAGAGGAGGACGACGAGTTGGATGGGTAAATCGGGGAGGCGGTGTTGCAGTTTTTTGAGTAATGCCCGGTTTTCGACTACTAAGGCGGTGCAGCCGCTGTCTTGGATGATGTAGAGGAGTTCTTCGGGGTCGGCGGTGGCGCCTCGGACGGCGTTGGCGGCCCCAGCCATCATAATACCTTGGTCGGCTATCAGCCAGCGGGGGCTGTTGTCTGCGAAGAGGGCGACGCGGGGAGGGATGGCTTCTCCTGGGTTTGCTTCGATGCCGAGGGCCTGTAAGCCGGCTGCGAACTGTTGGATTTGTTGGTAAAGGTCGGTGTATGTCAGCTTGATTTCGGGCTTGCTGTGGGGGTCGTGGAGGNNCTGAGGTTAGCGCGATCGCGATCGGTCATTTGAGATGATGTGTAAGATGCTGGGCTGTTCATAGTTATTTTTGTGACTTGTGCGACATTAAAGTGTTTTCTCTAAATCTATTATGAAATGTATCCTAACTGTATGTGCTTGGGTAGGGACAGTTGGCGAAGCTGTCTCTACCTTTTAATTTCTATTTTCTCTTAATTGTTGCCTTTTAAGTTGACAATTTGGGTTTCATTATGTTATAAACATCCAGGAAATGTCAAAAAGTAGATAGACAGAACAGTTCGTATAGAATACTTATTTCAAAACTCCGGTTCGGAGTCAGGACTTGAGTCTAGTTTGGCCATCAATTCCTGTCGTCCTTACTACAAACTTGTCACTCAAAACTGCACATAATTTTGCCGCCACCAAGCACGCACCAACTTAATCTCCTCAAACGTATAAATCTCTTGCAAAAAATCATAAATCGCTCTCAATTTCTCATCCCCAATAATCTCAATTGCGTGCACAATCGCCTGCTGGCGTTCCGATTCCACCAACAAATTTAGATCGACTTCCCGCCCCATCTCCATCAATTCTACTAAGTGCCCAGTAATAGTAGTGGGACTCATCCCCCGCGCATTCGCTACTGCTTGAACAGTCAAACCTTGTCGGTGCAGTTCCCATGTTTGCATCTGCGAATAAGACGGAACATTAGCAAGATTAGGAACAGGAAAAGATGCAGAACCAGAACTCGTGGGTAGTCCTTGTTGTTGACAAAAATTGCGAATTGCCTCTAAAAAAACCTGACCATATTTATCTCGCTTGTTGCTACCAACGCCGTAAACATCCTCAAATTCTCTGAGGTTTTGCGGGCGTTTTTCTGCCATGTCTCGCAAGCTTTTATCAGCAAAGATTACATAGGGTGGCACAAATTGTTCATCAGCAATTTGTTTACGCAGCCTCCGCAGTATTGCAAATAAATTTTCAACTTCTACGGCTAAAGAACGAGTTATTGCTTTCACTTCCCGTTGCGGTTCAACGGCTATTTCAACTGTGCGCTGCCGCTTCATTATTTCCCAACTTTTATCGTTGAGTTTCAAAATTGGAAAGCCGTCGCTTGTTTCGTTCAATAATCCTTGATGTAAAAGCGATCGCACTAATATTTTCCACTCATCAGCACTGCGATCTTTGCCAATTCCATAGGTAGAAAGTTGGTCATGTTGGTATTGCAAAACTTTCTGATTTTTAGAACCGCGCAGCACGTCTATAATGTGATTCATGCCAAATTTCTCTCTGCACCTTGCGACGCAAGAAAGAAATTTCATTGCTTCAATTGTCCGATCTTCCACTGGTTTTTGATTGCAGCAGTTGTCGCAATTTCCGCAATTTCCGGGGAATGAATCGCCAAAATAACTTAACTGAATTGTGCGGCGACACTCGCTTGATTGAGCATAATTAATTACCCGGCGCAATTGTTGTTTAGCAATTCGCTGTTCTTGCGGATCTGGTTTTTGTTCGATGATATATTCGATGGTTTTAACATCGCCGTAGCCGAAAAATAAGCTGCAATGGGCGGATTCGTTATCTCGGCCGGCTCGACCTGATTCTTGATAGTATCCTTCTAAATTCTTGGGCAAGTCGTAGTGAATTACAAACCGCACATCTGGTTTGTTAATGCCCATCCCAAAGGCAATTGTGGCAACCATTACTTGCACGTCGTCGCGAATGAAGCGTCTTTGATTGGTTGTGCGATCGACATCTTTCATCCCGGCATGATAAGGTAAAGCTTCGATGCCGCTTTGCTGCAATTTGTAAGCAACTTCTTCAACTTTCTTGCGGCTGAGACAATAGATAATTCCCGAACCGCCTTTTTTTTGAATTATCTGTAAAACTTCGGCAAAACTGTGCTTGGTTTTGGGGCGGACTTCGTAGTATAAATTGGGGCGGTTGAAGCTGGCGACGTGGATGTATGGATTTCGCAGAGTTAGCTGCTGGATAATATCTTGGCGGACGCGCTCGGTAGCGGTGGCGGTTAGTGCCATAATCGGAATGTTTGGGTAGCGATCGCGCACAAGTTCCATTTGTCGGTATTCTGGACGAAAATCGTGTCCCCATTCGGAAACGCAGTGTGCTTCGTCGATCGCAAAAGCCGAAATTCCCAACTTAGCTGCTACTATATCTAGAAACGGCAAAAATCTCTCGCCCAGCAAGCGTTCTGGAGCAACGTAAAGTAATTTAATCTTGCCTTCGAGAATAGCAGTTTCGCGCGATCGAACTTCCTGACTGTTCAAAGTGCTGTTGAGAAAAGTCGCCCCAATCCCATTATCTCGCAGAGCTTCCACCTGGTCTTGCATCAAAGCAATCAGTGGCGAAACAACCACACTCAAACCCGGTTTCAGCAACGCCGGCAATTGAAAACACAAAGACTTGCCGCCGCCAGTCGGCATCACAATCATCATATCCCGTTGTTCGAGAGCAGCTTCGACAATTTCTCTCTGTCCCGGACGAAAAGAGTCATAGCCAAAAAAATGTTTGAGATGGTGTTCGAGGGAGAGGGGTACAGGAGATGTTGGCGGATTCGACCCTGACATTTGCAGTCCTTTTGTGTTGACTTCTACACTATTCTATGCTATCTGGTCACAAATACAGCGATCGCGATCGAAAATCAAAAATCGTTCAGCAGAGAAACTAATACTTTTAATCGAGTTTGGGCGGATTTGGTGCTGAAATTATCGGTGCAAAACCGATATTTTCCCAAAGTTCCAACAGAATGCAACGAATTATGAATAAAAGTTGCAAAAACTGGACAAACAGTTACTAATGTGTACCGAGAATAGGAAGATGGCGCGGAAATTGCCAGACTGAAAAATATGAGCGCAGCAGCGAATTTCGCCGCTTAGCACAAGTTGGCACGATGGAAGGTGATGGGTTTTCCCCCTCATCGGAGTCAATGGATTTGAGATTTGAGATTTGAGATTTGAGATTTGAGATTGACCGAAAGCAATTGCTTTAATTGCTGCTACACATTAACAGCAATATTTCTTGACTTTTAGGAGTCTCTGGACTTCACAAACGATCGACAATTGATTATTTTGTCAAAAATAAATTTAATTCTTACGTAGATTCACGGAAATCGAGCAAAACTATTGCCTCGCTAGCTTNNTGTAGCCAAAGCCACGATTCTGTAAGTTAAACTGGGAACCAGCGCAAACAACACTTACGTAGTCCACACAAAATCCTGAAAAAACGCAATTTTCTACATCCTAAAGGTGTTAAAGGGATGCCATAACTCAGGGGTTTTCCTCTGACAGATAAACAAGCAGTTTTTAAGCCAGCTAGGTTGCAACTACACAAAATAAAAGTTACTCATAACCTGGTTAGTTGTAGATCACAAAAATTAAAACAAAAATTTGATGGGTAAGTTATGAACAACAGCTTAGGGGTGAATAATTACTTTTCCCAAGCCCAAGAATCATTGCAAAATCTCCCAGCTATTCAGAAACTATTGGAGGAGATAGGTACTGCACCGACATTAGTTGCTAAACTAAATGCAGCCTGTGAAATTTACGATTTTCAACTAGGAGATGAAATCGCCAAATATCAAAAACAGGAGTCGGGAATCCAGGGATTTGAAAAATCAGAAATTGATAGCAATTGTTATTTGCTGAGTCAGGGAAAAGTTCGGCTGCTAGCAGTAGAAGCCTCTCAAGAACAGGAGGTTTCGGCGGCTGTACTGGAAATAGGAGAAATATTTGGGCAAGACAACCTATTTATTGAAAGCGGATTGCCTTACAGGGCAATTGCAGCCGGCACCTGCCAAATTTTGAGAATTGATGCGGCCAAATTTAAACCAATTTTAGAGGAATTTCCCCAACTGCGACAGCAGTTGCAGCAACAATACCAACAGCGGCAACGGTTGATATTTTTTAAGACGCAAACAGAATTGCGCGAACTCGCTCCCCAGCAACAGCAAATCCTCTGGCCTTACTTACTTCCTTACATAGAAGAAACCCGAATTNNCCCGCAGACTGGAAAGCTGAAACAGAATTGATCATTTACCAGCTTAGTGCCAAACAGTGGGAAATAGCATCGGCAACTATTGCTGACAGTAATTACCGACCTAAAATCATCCGCAAATCTCCGATATTAACCTTAGTAAAGCCTGCGG
>DPLL01000343.1 GCA_003542015.1 Microcoleaceae cyanobacterium UBA9251
CTCCCGCCGCCGAACCGTCGCCGTCACCTGAAGTTGCGCCCTCTCCCGCCGAACCTTCGCCTTCGCCTGAAGTTGCGCCCTCTCCCGCCGAACCGTCGCCGTCGCCTGAAGTTGCGCCCTCTCCNNTTGGTTGTTAGTTTTAGTTGTCAGTTCCAAGGCCAAGGCCCAATTCCCAATTCCCAATTCCCAATTCCCAATTCCCCTTAAAATTTAACTTTATACATTTGGAACAGTTCGCCGCTCTGCTTTTTGACTATTTTAGCGCCAGCATTTTTAATCAATTTTTCCCAGTCTTCAATTGTCTCTAAAAATACTTCGCCGGCTCGATAAGTTTCTAAAATTGCCCAATCTTCCGCGAGGGGAGCTGCGGGGTTGAGGACATCAAACACTAAGTGACCTTCTGGTTTTAAAACTCGCTTGACTTCTCCCATGACTATCTTCCAATAGTCGATGGGAAAATAACAACTAAAGCCTGTAGCTATGCACAAATCGAACTGAGCCTCCTCATAATTCAATTGGTGAGCGGGGGCCCATTCTACACCTTTAAACAGCTTAGAATTGAGCTGAGGGCCGCGAGCGTTCAAGGCGTCTCTGGCGGCGCTGCTGATTTCCTGACCGTAAAAAAATGCTTCCCAGTCTCGCCAAGGGTAGATTAAAAAGCTGACTCCGCAGCCCAGATCTAAACAGCGCTGATTTTTTTGAGGTTTGGCAATTTGCCAGAAGGGAGAAACTGTTTTAGCTTGCAGAGTTCCCGCGACTGATTCCCGAAAAATTGGCATTGCTTCTACTTCTTCGGGTAAAGCGAAAGCTTCTCCTCGGTATTCGCGATCGAACCGGGAAGCAACCTGTGACAGTAAAACTTGCCAGCTATCTGATTTTCCCAAGGGAAACCAAGTTTGCTCGCTTGTGCTTGCTGGACGTTCGGACTTTTTAGACATTCTGGAATTACCTTTTGGAGGCTTTGAGTGCCTTTGTAAAGTTTTGGCGATAGGGCTTATTAAAAATTAATGCTGGCCACAGCAGCGACAGCTTCAACCGATTTGGAAAACTTCTGTCGAAGTTGGTGCGATCGAAACCGTTCCAAAATTTCCAAATACCGCCGCCGTAAGCGATCAGCAATGCCAAGCTAATTAACGTACTCATTTCAAAAACCCCTAAGTAAGAGATCGGATTTTGGGTCAGCTCGTCAAAGCGCTACCCTTAATCTATCATAAAAAAAACTCGGTAAGTGGGAAACTCAGTCACGAAGCGTGCTGAGAGGGAAACGACCCGGGGACTTGAGTCCCTGTGTTCTTTGTGATGTTATGGAATTGGATTGCTCGTTGAGAAACATCAACATCTACCTGTTGAAGCATCAAGCCTACGGAGAAATCCCGGCAAAGAGTGAAACAACGACCAGGATTTAGTCTTGGTGACAGTATGACAAGAAAGAGTAAATAATGGCTGGTTGTAGACGGTACCGTGTCTTGGTAAACGTGATGGATTCTGAAATCATTAAAAACACAAAAGTAGCTAGGAAGCTAAGCTTGACTTAGAGTGACTAAGTAGACAAGGTTTGACTGTCGTAACGAGATTAGATTCAGGTAACACACTTAATCTAATTCTGTCAGTAGAATCTCAGTGGCTTTAGCCCTGAGTGTGTCATTGTCAGACCGAAAGCAATTTGGTCTCCATCCCGGATTCATTCCTTCCCAGACTCGTCCGGTTGAGCCGAAGCTTCCCCTTCTCCTTCGGTTGTCATTGACCCAGTGGGAGTAAATTCAATACCTTTTTCCACTAAAAAAGTTTCGATGAGATGTCCGATTCAGGTTTTGAAAATTTCATGCTCTGGAGTGACTGCCAAATTTTCTACGGTTCCTTTGTCGTAAAACAGCCGAATACCGGGGGAGTTATAAAACCCCTGTTGAATTAATTGGAATTGTTGCCAAGTCCTGTTATGTTCAATAATTCGCTGGTCTTGTGCTGGTCGATTTAATAACTGCGAAGTCATCTGATTTGAGATTTGAGATTGAAGAATTGCGATCGCGAATAAATCCGGGGGCTTGTGGAGCTGACGCTCCGAAGAGAGCCATTGTCAAGAACAGGCAAGATGCCTGTTCCACAAAGAGTGAATTTGCTTGTGGGGGGGCAGGAGAGCCCGCCCGCGATCTCAATTCCGGTTGCATCGGAATAATAACTAATAGGTCGTAAGATTGAATGAACCGCGAGGCACGCGAACACGAAGAAAGAGAAATAAGAAGATTCTGTTCTTCCTTCGCGCTCTTCGCGTCTTCGCGGTTTAATCATTCCGATGCAACCGGATTTGCTATGAAAGGCTGATGGAGAATGGTGATCTTCGGTGAGTTAAAACGGAATTGGATCGTAATCGGGGTTGTCAGCTTCCTTAGAGGAACTTGACGGGCGATCGGACTCTGAATTGGGAGATTGATGGGAGTTCCAATCAGAGTTAGAAGTGCGATTAGCGCCTCCTGGAGCGCTGCTAGAACTGCGGTTTCTTGAGCCTAAAGGGACTACATTGCTAGGCACGGTCGAAGGCGCAATGTCGCGAATTTGAGCTGGTTCCGAGATGGTTCTACTTGCAGGAACCGAACTCATTGCATTGGCGCCGAGACTATAAATTTTTTGAGCTGTCATTTCAGCACGCTTTTCTTTAATACCATCTCTTTCGAGGGTATTCATGCCCAGTCTGCCTTCAATAATCACGCGATCGCCCTCGTGATATTTATCGTGAATTTCCACTGCCAAATTGCCCCATCCGATCACCTTCAAATGTTCCGGTGGATCTTCTGGTTTTGGGCCTGGAAACTGCACCAGCATTTCAGCTATCTGAAGTTGATTGTCAGGAGTATAACGGAGTTGCGGTTGTTGAATTATTTCCGCCATCAAAATGAAGCTATTCATAACGTAATGGGAATTGGTAACTAATGACAATTGACAACCGTCAACCGTCAACCGTCAACAATTACCCATTACCCATTACCCATTACCCATTACCCATTACCCATTACCCATTACCCATTACCTAATTTATTTTGGCGCACCGCAGCCTCAGTTTTGGTGACAAAATCGTGGACAAGGGCGCGGTACTCCTTCAAAGTTTCAGCTACCCAATCTCGGTCGTCGCTGTTGGCGAAGATGTGCACGATGGGTTCGCTAGCATCGGGCAAAACTAATATCCAATTGTCATTGTCATAGTTGAAAATCTTGACTCCATCTACTAATTCTAGACGATCGGGCGAATGAGTTTCTACTAAATATCGCATCAGCGAACCCTTGACCATCCAAGGACAACGGACGCTGTAACTGCGGTGAGTGACGCGGGGAAGTTCAGCCTTAATTTGTCCGAGCGATCGCTCCTGAATCGTCATCATTTCGATCACTTTAGCAATGCAGAACATTCCGTCAAATCCGGGATGCAATTGTGGGAAAATAAAACCCATATTGCCACTGCCGCCCAAAACCACATTAGGATTCCCGTGAGCGGCTTCCATCAAAGCAGTTGGGTTCGCCTTAGTGCGGATGACCTTGCTTTGGTAGCGACGGGCGATCGCCTCTACCGCAGAAGACGCATTTACTGGTACTACCACTGTACCTCTGGGATGAGAAGTCAGCATCAAATTTACCATCAGCGCCGTCAGCATTTCCCCCCGAATCGCTATTCCAGATTCGTCTACCAAAATTAGCTGTTCGCCATTGGCTGAAACTTGCACCCCAAAATTAGCGCTGAGAGCTTTCACCACCCGGCCGAGTTGGTCAAGCAAATATTCTCGCTCCCCGTGGCTCAGAGAACTTTGTTTGAGACTGGCGTTGAGCACCACCGCATCGCAGCCAAACTTAGCCAGTATTTGTGGCAGAAATGCCCCGGAAACTGCGTAAACGTAATCGATTACCACCTTAGAATTGCTGTAGCGAATTGCCTCAACATTCATCTGTCGCTCAAAGGTGCGGGAGTAAACCTCAAGAGATTGGTCAAAGTATGACATTTCCCCAATTTCAGGAATTAGAGCGCGCCGCAAATCTTCCTTAAAATAAGCGCCCTCGATTTTCTTCTCCACCGCCTTAGTAATATTGATGCCTTTGATGTCGAAGAATTCAATTAAAATGTGGTCGGAACGATCGGGCGAAATGCGAACGTGAATGCCGCCAGCCACTGATAAAGTACATGAAACCGATCGCGCGATCGGAATTGCCGTCGATTCCAAATTGACCACACTAATTCCCACAGACATCAAACCAGCAATCAAGGACCTAGAAACCATCCGCGAAATGCTCCGCTGATCGCGAGAAACCGATACCGAAGACCCAGGTTTCAAAGTCGAGCCGTAAGCCGCGCCCAATTTCACCGCAAATTCCGGGGTAATATCAATATTTGCCAGTCCTTGAACGCCCCGCTGACCAAACAAATTCCGCTTAGCTTGCTCTCCCCAAATTAAATTATGATTTAACAAAGCGCCGGATTCAATATTTTTGCTCGGCCAGACGCGGACGCTTGGCCCGACTTGTGCTTCTTCTCCGACGATGGACATCGAACCCACAACAGCACCTTCCAATATGTGAGCGCGCCTGTCTACACGGGTGCTCCGACAAATCACGCAGGCCCTGAGATGAGCATCTTCGCCGATAATTGCTCCGTTCCAGACTATAGGACGTTTGAGGTTGGCGTCGGCGCCGACGGTGACGTTATCTCCGATTACGGTACCAGCTTCGATTGTGACTCTAGCTCCAATGCGGCAGTTGTTGCCGATCATGGCGGGTACTTCCACGATCGCGCTATCGTCAATAAAAGTATTCTGACCCACCCATATTCCCGATTGCACTTGGTCGTAGTAGCTCAAATCCAGTTTGACCTTGGACTGGAGAGCATCGTACTGAGCTTCTCGGTAGATATCTAGCTGACCGACATCGCACCAATAACCCTCGGCGATGTAGCCATACATCGGCTCGCCTTTTTCCAGCAGCAAGGGAAACAAGTCTTTTGAGAAATCGCACTCTTGAGTGGCCGGCAGGTAGTCCAAGACTTCCGGTTCTAAAATGTAGATGCCGGTATTGACAGTATCGGAGAAAATTTCGCTGCTGGAGGGCTTTTCCAGAAAGCGACTGATCCGGTAATTTTCGTCGGTAATCACCACTCCGAATTCCATCGGGTTGGGAACGCGAGTTAAAATTAACGTGGCTTTGGATTCCTTGCTGCGGTGAAATTGCAGAGCAGCCGTCAAGTCGAAATCTGTGATACTGTCGCCGCTAATTACCAGGAAAGTTTGAGCGAGCAATTCCGCAATATTTTTGACACAGCCTGCGGTGCCGAGAGGTTGGTCTTCCTCTACAGCGTAAGTCATTTGGACGCCAAACTCGCTGCCGTCACCAAAGTATTCGCGCATGACATCAGGAAGATAGTGCAGCGTGGCAATAATTTCGGTAATATCATGCCTTTTGAGCAAATTGATAATGTGTTCTGCGATCGGGCGATTTAAAATTGGGACCATCGGTTTGGGCAAATCGCAAGTCAGGGGTCTGAGCCTTGTTCCCGACCCTCCAGCCATCAGCACTGCACGCATAAAATCCTCCTTGCTTAAAAAAGCACTCCTAATTATTTTTAACTCGAATGAAAATCTCAAATTGTTGGGTCAGCCGTCAGCTATCAGCTCTTAATTAATTATTATCCGTGAGTCTCCGAAATCTTGGGCGCTTCGACTACCCTTAGACTACGCTCAGGGGGGCCGCTTTCGCGATCGGTTGATCCCCGGTAGCGAGTGCTACCGATCGCAATTGTTCAAATTAATCTTAATTGGCTGCTTCGTAAAACTTACCCAA
>DPLL01000338.1:0-210 GCA_003542015.1 Microcoleaceae cyanobacterium UBA9251
TTTGAAAACACGCCCTAGCCCCCAGTATATCTGTTTCATTCTGTCACGGGCCGCTCTTAGACTCAAGTCCCTGTCTAATAGCATAAGTCGGTTTTAACCGATTCAAATAGTAATCTCAATTTTGAAAAGTAGAGTTACACATATATTCTGCGCTAACTCTATAGAATAACAGGTTTAATAGAATTGCTACAGTCGTCTAAAGACGACTTC
>DPLL01000338.1:228-8649 GCA_003542015.1 Microcoleaceae cyanobacterium UBA9251
TTACTAACACAAAGATTGAAAACGGCTTGCAATTCCTCGTCCATACTTTCATCGTAGCCCCAGAGCAATCTGTTGCCCCAAGCCCAAGTGCCACAGCCCATTGTTGATAGTAAAAGTTTTTGGTTAGTTTGCATTTTTATTGAATGACTAATGATTTATATCACGGTAAAGTGCGCCATAAGCACCCTACTTTTTACTTCTTTGATGTACTTGGCGAAGGCGAAGGTTCGCTGTTATTTCCAGGTTGATTCGGCTTAGCTTTGGGGTCTGGTTTGGGTGGCGGAGGCGGGGGAAAAGTAGTCGCCCGTCTGGGTATTTGTTGCGCTGTTCGGAATGCAGAAAAGGGGAAGAAAGTTTGAAATTTAGACATTCGAGCGTCAAGAGATTCTGGTGTCAATTCCCATAAACTTTCGTAGTAGAAGAAAGCGACACCTAAGCCGTATTCTTGGACTGCTCGCACCTGGGATTGAATTTGCTGCATGGGGACTGGGCGATTTCTTAAACCAGTCATAATCCCAATTCCTGTGGGAATCTTTTGCTGTGCTTCTTGCATTTCTGGACGATTAATCTTGCCAACAAATGATTCTAGATTGGGACGATAAACTTGCACAATTAGCTCGTCGGCAATATCTAAACGCACCCAAGCTAGCCAATCTTGCAGGTGATGCTTGTAAGCAAATTCGTAGTAATTGGGAGAAATTGAGAAAATTGCATTGGGTTTTACTGCTTTTACCGCTTGATTTAGTCGCGACATAAATGCCGTTATTTTATTAGCTCGCCACAGCACCCAAGCTGGATCTTCAAAATCTGTTGGAGGAGCTTTTTTGGTTTCTTTGGTATACAGCGCAACTGTGTAGGCATCGTAGCCAAATTCCGATGGCAAACTCATGTGATCGTCAAATTGAATGCCGTCAGCATTGTATTGAGTAGTGACCTCTAGTACGAGTTCGGTAATGAATTGCTGCACTTCTGGATGGAAAGGATTTAGCCAAACTACTTCGCCTCCAGCACCGTTTGATGTTTGGCTACCGTCTTGTTTTTGTGTTAGCCAATCGGGATTATTTAATGCTAATTCTGACGTGGGAGGAGCCATGAAACCAAACTCAAACCAAGGAATTACTAGCAATCCTTGGCGGTGAGATTGAGCTATTAAATCTCCGAGCATATCTTGTCCGTCTAAGCCTCTGTAAACAAAGGGTTGAATATCTCTTTGCTGCGCTACAGGACTAGGATACATTACATAGCCCGAATTCCAAATTACGGGATAAATAGTGTTGAAATTTAACTGCTTTAGTTTACTGACAGCATCTCCTAATTTGCGCCGATCTCTGAGGATGTCTTTGTCGTTTGTTGTCATCCAAACCCCGCGAATTTCCTGACGGGGTTGCTGGGCGATCGCCGGAATCAAGTTGTTCGCCAGCACTGCTATAATGAATGAGATGGCAAACAAAAGCGGGAGAATAGGTTTAATCGATCGCAGCCAACCGCGAGGAATGATCCGTAATGTCATAGTTTTGAATGGTGAGTTAGCTATTGAAACACACCCCGGCATAATTTGCTGATAAAATTTACTCTTTCTACAGTTTACAGCCATTTGTGCTAATTTGTTAATTGATTGAGTGAAATGGCTGGATTAATGCGATGCTCCGATCGCACTTCGGCCTATAATATTTGATACATTGAACATCCATGCCACAAGATTTAGTTTTAATGGGCGGCGGTCACAGTCATGCTATTGTATTAAAAATGTTCGGCATGAAACCAATACCGGGAGTGCGTTTGACTCTAATTAGCGATGTCTCCCACGCTCCTTATTCGGGGATGTTGCCTGGACACATTGCCGGGTTTTACAGTTATGATGAATGTCACATCGATTTGCGATCTCTCTGTGAATTTGCCCAGTGCCAGATATTTGTCGATCGGGCGATCGCGATCGACTTTAACAACAATCGCGTGATTTGTCAAAATCGCCCCCCCGTTAATTTTGACTTGCTTTCCATTGATATTGGCAGCACTCCCGCGACTTTATCCGTACCTGGTGCCGCACAATATGCAATTCCAGCTAAACCCGTACCAGAGTTTTTAGCTAACTGGAATCAGCTAATTTCATCAACGCCAAATTATCTCGATAAACCGCTGCGTATCGCCATTGTTGGCGGCGGTGCAGGCGGCGTTGAACTGGCATTAAATATGCATTATAGCTTGAGAAAGGAAGAGGGAAGAAGGAAGTTCGGCAACAGATTGTGTAACGGATTTAACGGATTTAACGGATTTAACGGATGGATATTAAGGCAAGACGGAAGACGTAAGAGAGAAGAGGGAAGAGGGAAGAAAGAAGAAGAATTAGAAATTCATTTGTTTCATAGCGGTGCTGAATTGATGGCTGCACATAACCAACGGGTGCGTCGCCGCCTCAAAGAAATTCTCATTAATCGTGGTATTAAACTGCATTTAATGGAAAAAGTCAGTGCCGTGCAAAAGCAAGAAATGATTGACATAGAAGATAATCAAGAATGCCCCATGCCCCATGCCCCATGCCCCATGCCCAATTCCCAAATTTATTGTGAATCCGGTTTAAAATTAGAGTTCGATCGCATTTTTTGGGTAACACAAGCATCCGCAGCTAATTGGATCAAAGAATCTGGTTTAGCTACCGACTCAAACGGGTTTATCCAAGTCAATGATTACTTGCAATCAGTCTCTCACCCTCACGTATTTGCTGCTGGCGATATCTGCACGATGGTTAATTATCCGCGCCCCAAAGCCGGCGTATTTGCTGTGCGTCAGGGCAAACCTTTATTTGAAAATTTGCAGCAATTTTTATTGACAAAACCGCTCAAACCTTTTGCACCGCAAGAACAATACTTAGGGCTAATTGGTACTGGGAATAAAAGGGCGATCGCCTCTCGCGGCAATTTCATGTGGGAATCGCCCTTACTATGGTACTGGAAAGATTGGATCGATCGCCAATTTATGCAAAACTTTACCAATCAAAATTAGTAATCAGAGTCTATGCAAATCAGACAATTCTGATTTATCATAGTAGTATCAGCAGCAATGAGTAACGAATAATTATGTTCAGAAAAATCAGCTTTTGGCTACTTTGGATTGGATTTAGCACCTACGCCTTTGTATTTGCACCTCCCGACAGCCCTGAAACTATCACACTAATTACCAATCTTTCCACCGGCAAAGTAGCAGACATCAACCCTCTAATTGTCGCATTGTTCAACATCATGGGAATTTGGCCACTAATCTATAGTTGCGTGTTGTTTGCTGACGGTAGAGGACAAAAAATACCAGCCTGGTTATTTGCTACTTTATCATTTGGCGTCGGCGCATTTGCCTTAGTGCCTTATTTAGCCCTGCGCGAACCTAATCCAGAATTTTCCGGCAATAAAAATATCTTTTTAAAGGTATTAGACTCCCGTTTTACAGGAATTTTCTTAACATTAGGCGCTGCTGCTTTAGTTGGCTTTGGCTTGACACAAGGCGATTGGTCAGATTTTATTTTGCAGTGGCAGACTAGCCGTTTTATCCATGTAATGAGTTTAGATTTTTGTATGCTTTCCCTGTTATTTCCGGCCTTGCTGGCCGATGATATGGCCCGCAGAGGAATGCAGAACTCTACAGCATTTTGGGCTGTAACATTAGTGCCATTGTTTGGCCCGCTGGCTTATCTGTGTACGCGCAAACCATTGCCGGAAAATAATGTTCAAACTGTTACAAATTAGACAGCAATGCTGACAATTATCAGTTTACTCTAGGAATCAACCAACAGTAATCATACCAGAAACAGGCTTTTCGGCCTGTTCCACAATATTTAGAAACAGGCATCTTCCCTGTTCCACAAAATGAAAAAACATCCGATCATTGGTATCACAACATATAGCCGCAGTCCAGCCGGCGAATACTGCCTGAATGGATCTTATATTGATGCAGTGCAAGTGGCTGGCGGCATTCCGATTTTACTGCCGCCCAATCAATTAAATCCGGCTAGTATTTTCGATGCGGTAGACGGTTTGATTTTTTCCGGTGGTGGAGATATTAACCCAGAACTTTATGGAGGCTGTATTGAGGAAACAGTTTATGCGATCGATACAGAACGTGATAATTTTGAATTAGGCTTAGCCAAGCTAGCTTTCAAAGCTGACATACCTGTTTTGGGGATTTGTCGCGGAATGCAAATCCTGAACGTAGCCAGCGGTGGCAGTTTGGTGATTCACGTACCGGATGCTTACGGGGATGAGGTTACTCACGGATCGGGAATTCCCCCGCGTGCGATCGAGCATAGCATTGAAATTGAACCCAACAGTAGGCTAGCAAAAATTATGGGAACAACTTCAACAAAAGTTGTTTCTTGGCACCATCAAGCTGTGCAGAATGTGATACCGGGTTGGCAAATTGCAGCCCGCGCATCAGACAGTTTAGTAGAAGCAATGGAATATGAAAATCACCCTTGGACGATCGGAGTGCAGTGGCACCCGGAAAGGTCGCCAAAATGTTCGGTAAACTCTCGAATTTTTCGGTCTTTTGTCCAAGCAGCAGCTTCAAAATTTATGACTTATACCAAATCAGCCTGAAATCCGCTTCATACATTTTTATAGTAACTTAACTTATTCTTGATAGTCACTATCTATTTCAATATCGAGGGTATATTCATTTATTCTCACATACAGAACATTCGGGCGACAACAAACTTGACAATCCTCAATATATGATTGCTCCATTCCCCCACTAATGTCAACAAAAGTTGTACTCTGTTCGCCGCAGAAAGCACAGTAATATTCAACAGTAATATTCAGCCGTTGTTTGCATCTTTTTCGCACTCCTTTTTTGTAACTTCATGGCGGTAGCGAAACATATCTTCTAGCCGCATCTTTACCCACCAACCTAATAATAAATCGACAATTGGGCCGCCCGGTATCGAAAAGGCGATCGCATCCGTCAATCTAGTTTGAGTATTTTCTGTGGTAAACTCGTGTCGGTGAATCCAACTAGCCATCGGCCCCTCAGTTTGCTCATCAACAAACAAGCGATACTGTTCGCACTGAGTATGAGTCGCCACCCATTTTACCGGAATCGGCCCCAATAAAAGGCGAAATTCAGATACAGCACCCACACCAAGTCCACCTTCGCGGCGAATTATTTTCACCGGTTGCCAAGGCGGAGTCAAAAGTTGCAAAATATCCGGTCTTTCGTGAAAATTCCAGACAGTTTCAACGGCAGAATTAATCAGTGATGAATATATAAAATTAGGCATTTGTTGAATTGTACTAAACAGTTAATTGCGCTGGAATTTCAGCATTTACATTATTATCCTCTGGATCTGTACAAACAGCAACAGTTAGTTTCAATCCCAAAGCATTCAGCCAAGTTCCCAGATGATAAATCGCATCAATTCCTTGCTGCGAAAGCAATTCATCCAGTGTTTTTAAGTGCAATTCATATTGTTCGGGAGACATTTTTGGTTGACCGAGAGCTTCTGCTACATTGCTGAGTACCATTTTGAGCAGTTCTGCTTCGGGGTTTTCTTCTTCAAAAAAAGCCTCTAGATACATAGCAGAGTCTATTGGGTTTTTGAGAGACTCTATTAGAAAGGGATGGTAAGGTAAACTTTTAGGCATTATCTTCACTCCTGTAATCTGTCCAGTATTTGATAGCTTGCCGTAGGTCTCGGTCTTGAGTGCTTTTATCCCCGCCTATTAAAAGCAGGATAATTGTTGTGCCGACTTGTCCGAAATAGATTCGGTATCCAGGGCCATAATCTATTTTTAATTCATAGACTCCCTCTCCAACAAATCGATAATCTCCGAGATTGCCGAGTAAAAATCTGTCTAGTCTCAACTTAATTCTAGCTTTAGCTTTGCCATCTCGGAGAACATTCAACCATTCCTCGAAAGGCACTCTGTTGTCTTGCGTAGTATAACGCTGAATTTCTTTCGGTTGGACTTCAGGCATAATTATATTATAGTGCGTCACTCATCCCAGTATGCTTGCAATTAATTATACTCAAGAAATGCCACAGGGGAAAGATGGAAAAACTTAGCTAACTTTTGAATTTGACTCGCCGTCAATTCCCGCTTTCCATTCATCACCTCAGATATACAAGACTCTGATTCAAAAATATCAACCAAATCTTTTTCTTGAATATTGTCTTCAACCATCAACGCTTTCAGGAGTGCAATACCTTTCAAAACTGGCATGGGTTCATATTTGTGTTCGTAATCATAAACAAGAGTACCCAGCACCTTTAAGTAATCTCGATCGTCTTGCGTGATATTTCTCCGATTCACAATATGATCGATCCGATTTTGTGTAGCGATTAACTCAGCTTCACAAGTAATTGGACGCGGTGGAAAAGTCGTGATTATCTCAATGTAGTAGCTACTAGGAATTTTCAAACCAGTCGTCATTTTTCCAGTTCTCCTTATCATATTCTGCATGAGTTAAAACACAGCGGACAAACACTATCTGGTATTCATAATCGATAAAAGTAATTAATCGATAGTTATTGCCACCAATATTAAATACCGTAAAGTTACCTACTAAGTCAGCCGAAGGAAATACTTTACGCAGATCTACTAAACTTTGCCATTCAGCATCACAACTACGCTGATACCACAGCAACAGACTTGTTTCAGCATTGGGGTGTGTTTCCCAAAATTCTTTTAGTCGTTTTCGGCTAATGACACGCATGAGACTATTATAATCTAATTTACTAAACCGGACTTAATCAATTCCCACATCCTTTATCTTGCTGTCGTGCTGTATGACTCATCGCCTCCGCTAAATGTTTTTTCAAAGTCGCTTCCGGTAGCGGCCCTTTTAAATGACTCCAAGGCAAAACCTGCTCTAAATCCCACTCTTGAAAAACATAGAAATCCATCTCTGGCAACTGTCCCCGCAACTCCTTAAAAGCGCGCCGATAACTGCCCAAAGAATCGCCGTAATGTCGCACTAATTCTAACAGCTTTGACAACCGCCGATCGCCCTTTGACAACAAACCCTGAATCACCGACCAGTTATAGCTTTCAGGTCTAAATTCTAAACCTAACTTCCGCAATTCTTTATCTAAAAACTTCAGTCTCTTCTCCGCATCTTTATTGACTCCAAACCACTGAAAAGGAGTGTGAGATTTCGGGACAAAGGTACTACAACCAAAAGTCAATCGTAAACCAGGAGCCGCTTTTTTCACAGCCCGCATCATCGCCACCGTCGCCTCTAAATCCTCCATTTCTTCGCCGGGAATTCCCGCCATACCGTAGAGTTTAATTCCCTTTAAACCGCCAGATTTAGCATTAATAGCAGCTTGAATAATTTCGTCGTTAGTCAGTTTTTTATTGACAATTTTGCGAAGGCGATCGCTCCCACTTTCCACAGCAATTGTCACAGATTTACTGTCTCGTTTTGTCAATATTTCTGCCAATTTCACCGTCACCGTATTTGTACGCACCGAAGAAAGACTCAGCCGCACACCATCGTATTTAGGATGATTTAAATAATCTAATAAAACTTCAAATTCCGGGTGTTGAGTGACAGAAGCACCCAACAAACCCAAGCGATTTGTCACAGCTAAACCCCGATCGATCGCCGGAATTAGAGAACCCTCCAAACTCGCAGTTCTAAACGGCAAAGTCAGATAACTAGCCAAACAGAAACGGCACATTTCTGGACAACTCCGAACCACTTCCACCATGTAAATATTTTCCCAAGCAGCCTTTTTTGTCACCACAGTAGAAGCAGATAAAGTATTGCCGCGATAAGTCTGTTTTTCAACCACGCTGGGAATTGCTGCATCAATGGGCTGAATAGATTTAATCCCCTCAGTCGCATCCAGATAAATCACTTCGTATAAACTGGGAACATAAACCCCCGGAACTTGCGCCAAATGTCGCAATTTAGTTTTTCTGTCAGCGGTACGGACTTCTTTAAAAGCATTTATAAAATTATCAATCAGATTCTCGCCATCTCCGAGCAAAATCACATCAAAAAAGTCAGCAAAAGGTTCAGGATTAGCAGTAAAAACCGGGCCACCACCAAATACAATTGGATGGTTATCTGTTCGTTGAGATGCCCAAATTGGCACTTCTAGAGATTCCAATAAATTGAGAATATTCACATAGTCTAGTTCCCAAGAAAGGGAAAATCCTAGTAATTCTGGATGTCGGGGAAGTTGTTCGCGGACATCAGTAAATAAACGGCCCACTTCAAGATCCGATCGCACGGCCAAAGTTGCCCACACTATCTGATAGCCTAGGCTGGTGATGCCAACAGTGTACTCGTTGGGAAAAGCAAAAATCGTCGGGATAGCGTCAACATCGGGGGTTGCTGGGGCAAATAGCAACCGTTCTTCAACAAATGGATTAGGAGTCATGGGATTTTAGATTTTAGATTTTAGATTTTAGATTAGGGAATTTA
>DPLL01000408.1 GCA_003542015.1 Microcoleaceae cyanobacterium UBA9251
GAAATGCTGCTGGTGGAAGCTGTAGGGGAGCGATCGTTTGATCGTGTAGATCTAGTGCTCGCCTCAGCAGGCGGCTCCACTTCTAAATTTTGGGCTCCCAAAGCAGTAGCAGCCGGGGCCGTNNTAAAGCGCATAGTTGTAGCTACTTACCAGTCTGCCAGCGGGGCGGGGGCGAGGGCTATGGAGGAAATGAAAGCTCAAGCAAGAGCAATTTTGGCAGGGGAAACGCCCAAAACCGAGATATTTCCCTACCCCTTAGCATTTAATTTGTTTCCGCACAACACCCCGATTAACGATTTGGGGTATTGTGAGGAAGAGATGAAAATGGTTAACGAAACTCGGAAGATATTTGGTACGGACGAAATCAAAATTTCTGCAACTTGCATTCGGGTACCCGTACTCCGGGCCCATTCGGAGGCGATTAATCTAGAATTTGCGGAACCTTTTAGTGCGATCGAGGCCAGGGAAATTTTAAAGCAGGCAAAAGGGGTTAAGCTAGTAGAAGACTGGCAAGCGAATTATTTCCCGATGCCCGCAGAGGCTAGCGGTAAGGATGAGGTGTTGGTAGGNNGGGAATTGGGGAATTGGGAATTGGGGATTTTAGATTAACGTTTCATCTAAAATCAAAAATTTAAAATCAAAAATCACAAGTCTAAAATCGGAGAAAGTGTGGTAAAGTTTGGACGGGTTCTGACTGCAATGATTACGCCGTTTAAGGAAGACGGCAGCGTTAACTATGGGGTAGCAGAGCAGTTGGCGGTGTATTTAGCCGATCGCGGTACGGATAGCTTGGTACTGTGTGGAACAACCGGCGAGTCTCCCACCATGACTTGGGATGAGGAGTATGAGTTATTCCGAGTGGTGCAGAAAGCGGTGGCTGGTAAAGCTAAGGTAATAGCGGGCGCAGGATCGAATTCTACTGGCGAGGCGATCGCAGCAACGCAAAAAGCAGCTACACTAGGGTTAGATGGCTGCTTGCAGGTGGTTCCTTATTATAACAAACCACCACAAGAAGGTTTGTACAATCATTTTCGGGCGATCGCGCAATCTGCTCCAGAATTGCCTATAATGTTATATAACATCCCCGGTCGCACAGGCCAGAATATGTTGCCGGAGACGGTGGCTCGATTGGCCCAAATCCCCAATATAGTAGCCGTAAAAGAAGCAAGTGGCAACTTGGATCAAGCCAGCCAAATTCGATGCTTGACACCGCCTGAATTTGCGATCTATTCTGGAGATGATTCCCTAACTTTGCCGATGTTGGCGGTAGGAGGATCTGGTGTAGTTAGCGTAGCCAGCCATCTGGTAGGAGAGCAACTGCAACAGATGATCAAAGCTTTTGAGAGCGGTCAAGTTCAAGTCGCTACCCAGATTCACTTGCAACTATTTGACTTGTTTAAAGCTCTTTTTCTCACCACAAATCCCATTCCCGTCAAGACAGCTCTTAAACTTCAAGGCTGGGATGTAGGTTCCACCCGTCCGCCCCTGTGCGATCCCCCCATTGAGGTGACTCAAAAGTTAAAGGACGTGCTGAGTCAGTTAGCCCAGGTATCAGCTAGGTAGACAGGCGATAGCGAGTTTTCAGACAACTAAATATTTGGTTGTCATCAGTCATCAGTAATTAGTAATTAGTCATGAGTCATTAACTTTTAGTAAGTAGCTAATAGTGAAGGATTAAAGACTGAGAATTAAAGATTGAAGACGGAAGACAACTGACTGTACGGGAGAGTAAAACCCGTAGGGGATTTTTCCACAAATATTTTGGAAAAAATCGCCCCCATCAACGAACAGAAGACGACAAAAGACAGACGACAAAAGACAGACGACAACAAACAACAGTCAACAGACAGTAGACAACAGACATTAGACAACAGACGTAACGCCAACAAACAACAGTCAAAAGTCAAAAGTCAAAAGTCAACAGTCAAAAGTCAAAAGTCAACAGTCAAAAGTCAAAAGTCAACAGACAACAGTCAACAGACAACAGTCAACAGACGTACCGCCAAATAACAAAATAAGTAACAAAGGATACGCATGATCAGAAATACAACTGCACAGGCTCTAAAAGTTATTCCCCTCGGCGGGCTGCACGAAATCGGTAAAAACACTTGTGTGTTCGAGTACGGCGATGAAATAATTCTTTTGGATGCAGGTTTAGCATTCCCGACAGATGGAATGCACGGGGTAAATATAGTCCTCCCAGACATGACTTACCTGCGGGAAAATAGCCACAAAATTAAAGGTATGATCGTGACTCACGGTCACGAAGACCACATTGGTGGTATCCCCTATCACCTCAAAGAATTTGAAATTCCGGTGATTTACGGGCCGCGTTTGGCGATGGCTTTGCTAGCAGGAAAACTGGAAGAAGCCGGAGTGTCTCACCGCACAGAATTGAGGACAGTTAGACCCCGCGATACCGTAAGAATTGGCAAACATTTCTTAGTCGAATACATTCGCAATACTCACTCGATGGCCGACAGTTTCACGGTGGCAATTCACACTCCGGTGGGAATTTTGATCCACACGGGAGACTTTAAAATTGACCATACTCCTGTAGACGGCGAGCATTTTGATTTGCAAAAGCTGGCGGAGTACGGGGAAAGAGGCGTGCTGTGCTTGATTAGCGATTCTACTAACTCCGAAGTTCCGGGTTTTACGGCTTCAGAACGTTCTGTTGCTCCGAATTTAGACAGAATTATCGCTCAAGCAACGGGACGGGTACTGCTGACGACTTTTGCTTCGTCGGTACACCGGTTGCAAATTGTTTTAGAATTGGCTAAGAAAAACAATCGGTATGTAGGAGTGGTTGGTCGATCGATGCTGAATGTCATCGCTCACTGCCGCAATCTCGGCTACATTAAATGCGAAGATAGTATCTTCAAACCGCTGAAAGAAATCCGCAATTTGGCTGAAGACAAGGTTTTGATTTTAACGACTGGTTCCCAAGGTGAACCGATGGCGGCGATGACTCGCATTGCTAACGGAGAACATCACGAACTGAAAATCAGAAAAGGCGATACAGTGATCTTCTCAGCTAACCCAATTCCGGGAAATACGATCGCAGTGGTAAATACGATCGACAAATTGATGATGCTGGGCGCAAATGTAGTTTACGGGCGCGACAAGGGAATTCACGTTTCGGGACACGGTTGTCAAGAAGACCAAAAGTTAATGATTAACATGACTCGTCCCAAATTCTTCTTGCCGGTTCACGGGGAACACCGGATGCTGGTTCAGCACTCGAAAACAGCTCAAAGCATGGGCATTCCCGCTAGCAATATGGTGATTATTGACAACGGCGATGTCGTAGAGTTGACCGAAAATTCGATGCGAGTGAGTGGTAAAGTGCCTTCAGGAATTGAATTAGTAGATTCTTCGCGATCGGGCGTAGTCAAAGCGAACGTCCTGAAGGAACGTCAGCAACTGGCCGGAGACGGCGTTGTAACGGTAGCGGCGGCTTTGAATTGGGAAGGCAAATTAGTTGCTAAGCCAGAAGTCCACTTAAAAGGTGTAGTGACATCAGCCGATCGCGCGGAGGTGATCGGATTAATCACTCAAACCATTGAAACAGTTTTGAGCGATCGCTGGTCAGAATTCGTCCTACTTGCTAGTGGTGCTGACTCACAAGTTAATGTGGACTGGGTAGGAGTTCAAACCCAAATAGAAAAGGCAATTCAGCGAGTGCTGCGCCGGCAATTGCAAAGCAATCCGCTGCTAGTATTCATGATGCAAATTCCCGAAGAAGCTGTGCGATCGGAGATTGTGCAAAAAACTCAGCTTTCGATTGAAGCACCTAAACTAGCATCATCAGTACCATCATTGCCATCGCCAGTACCAGCCCCTGTGAATAAAGTAACAGGTCGTCGGCGTCCTCGGACTGCTGCAAGGGCAGCTTCCTAGTGCGATAATTTCCTGACGCACTGGGAACAAAGAAATAAGTTTTAGGTTTGTAGTAGCGCTTGAGTACCCAAGCGCTACTACAAACCTAGATTTGATTTCATAAGTAGCTCCACCTCAAAAAACGTCAGTACAATAGTCCGGACAGTTTTTATAGGGCCCAATGGCTTATGTTCTAAGACTTTGAGCCACTGTGGATAATTAAATTAATTTGACATACTCACCGTGAATGGAGCAGCGGTGATTCTTGACGCTTCATCGACTGATGCTACCGAAGTAGTCTTACTCTGTCTCTGCGTCCGTTTAGAGTCTCCCAATGCCCTATGGCGAATTAATTTATTCTAGCAAAAAGCCGTCCTCAAAGGACGGGGCTTGTATCCCAATTTTTTGGTCAGCTTCACGCCTGACTTACATTTAATTCGACTTTTTTATGCTCCTTGCCCTGTAAAGCTTGTAGTATCGTTCCCAAAACTGTCCGGAGTATTGCTCTTTGAGATCGTCTCTATAGTGTGGGTGGCGGAAAAAGCAAAAACCACCCAATCAAATCCAAGACATCAAGGTTGTTAACATGAATCAAATCAAGAAAAGTTTTGCTTCTCTAATTCAGTCCAGTTTTTGCGCTTTGTTGATTGTTTCTGTACTGTTTGGCTGGGCTAGTAATGCTTTGGCTTTAGATGTGAAAGCCGGCCCCATTTGGAACAATGATGATGCCAAAGTAAAATGCCCTGTTGCCGCTCAAGTTTATGACGGCAAATGGAACGGTCAGTGGACAACAACTGTACCAGGAGCTATGTCAGTTTGTGGGACTGACCTAACTTTTCTACCTACAATTGGTCTACCTGGGGATGTGAAAGCCGGCCCCATTTGGAACAATGATGATGCCAAAGTAAAATGCCCTATTGCCGCCGCTGCTGCAAATGGAGTTTGGAACGGTCAGTGGACAACGACCGTGCCAGGAACAATGTCAGTTTGTGGAGTTAAAGCATCCTAATAGCTAGTGTGTGGGACAGGCATCTTGCCTGTCCTGCAAGAGATGGATTTACAAAAATGGGATGCTCCCGTGCACACATACCCAATACAAAGATGCGGGGTACGCACTCTACCAACTCATGTTGATTGTTTGCTAAGAAAACTCTCGCAAAGCTGGAATTAAATACTGTGTCAAAGTAAAGTCAGTATAGAGCGACGTAATTCTTGATATGAATTCCGGTTTTATTGGAATGATTAAACCGCATGACAGCGACTTACCTAATCCGGGATTTGTAGGATTTTCTCGGTTAGCGAAGGAGTAGTTTTTAAACCGTAAATAAACACAAGTGAACGCCGATAGTTATTTAAATCTATCGGCGTTCATCTGCTACATTTTAAAATTAATCAGCCACCAGCAACCGCCGGGACAATGCTCACTTCATCACCATCTTTGAGAGCAGTTTCCGTACCTTCCAAAAACCGGATATCTTCACTGTTGACGTAGAAATTCAAAAATCTGCGAGGTGATCCTTGTTCGTCGCACAGGCTTTTTTTAATGCCGGGACAATTTGTTTCTAGCGCTTCAATCAGTTCAGAAATATTGTCACCACCGCATTCTATTGTGGCTTGATTGTTGGTGAATTTTTGCAGTGGCGTGGGAATTAAAACTTTAACAGTCATTTTTTTAGTCCTTAGTCAGTAGTCATTAGTCAGTAGTCAACAGTCAGCAGTCAACAGTCAGCAGTCAACAGTCAGCAGTCAACAGCTTGATAACTAATAGACATCTCCTAAAAAGCCAGTCTTGAACAGGCAGGATGCCTGTTCCACAAGAATTATGAGAGATGACTAATAACTAATAACTAATGACTAATGACTGATGACTATTAAACCGAAACTTGCTGCCATTCTAGGCGTTCGAGTGTCCGAGCACGTTCTAGGGCACGCTCGAAGGCTTCTAGTTTTGGTTCGAGAGTGATGGGTTCGCCGATGTAACCTTGGACGGCTTCTTGGGTTTTCAAGCCATTGCCGGTGATGTAGACGACGGTGGTTTCGTCGGGGTTGATCTTACCTGCTTCTACGAGTTTCTTCAAGACTGCAATTGTTGTGCCACCTGCGGTTTCAGTGAAGATGCCTTCGGTTTCTGCTAGCAGTTTCATGCCTTCGATGATTTCGGTGTCGCTGACGGATTCGATGTTGCCGCCTGTTTTGCGGGCGACTTCGAGGGCGTACATCCCGTCTGCTGGATTGCCGATCGCGATCGACTTAGCAATTGTATTTGGTTTGACTGGCTTCACGAAATCGCGGCCTTCGCGGAATGCTTGGGCGATGGGGGAACAGCCGTCAGCTTGAGCGCCGCTGAACCGGACTTTTTTGTCATCAACTAAGCCGACTTCGACGAATTCTTGAAAGCCTTTGTAAATCTTTGTGAACAAAGAGCCGGAAGCGAGGGGGGCGACGATGTGGTCGGGCAATTGCCAGCCTAGCTGTTCAGCCACTTCGTAACCGAGGGTTTTGGAGCCTTCGGAATAGTAGGGACGCAAGTTGATGTTGACAAATCCCCAGCCGTGTGTATTGGCTACTTCGCAACAGAGGCGGTTAACTTGGTCGTAGTTGCCGTGAACTGCCATGACAGTTGGATTGTAAATCAGGGTGCCGAGGACTTTGCCTGATTCTAAGTCGGAGGGGATGAAGACTACGCAATCTAGTCCGGCGTGGGCTGCGATCGCCGCAGTAGAGTTAGCTAAATTGCCAGTGCTGGCACAGGATACTGTTGTGAAACCCAATTCTCTCGCTCTGCTGAGGGCAACTGACACCACTCTGTCTTTGAAACTGAGAGTGGGCATATTGACCGCATCATTTTTAATATAAAGATTTTTTAGACCCAGCCTGCGCGCTAGGCGATGGGATTTTACTAGAGGAGTCATGCCGGTGCCGACATCGATGACGTTATCTGTAGCGACTGGCAGAAATGCTCGGTAACGCCAGATCGAGTTTGGCCCGGCTTCGATGGTTTGGCGGGTGACGGTGCGGCGGATTGCGTCGTAGTCGTACTTGACCTCAAGCGGGCCAAAACAGCAATCGCAGACGTGTTTGGCTTGAAGTTCGTACTCTTCGCCGCATTCTTTGCACTTGAGGGCTGTGAAGGTNNTTTTTTTAGTCGGGATTGATTTTTAGTTAGACAGTGGTGTATTTAACTTGGATGTTTGGATTGCTGAAAACTTGGCATGACAAGGATTGGAGTTGTTCTCAAGCTCTCCCTAGAAATGCAGATTATGAGGCTGGGTCTGTTGCCCGATCGCACTCAAGGATGATTTGCCAATGAAATCGTTACAAAACTTAATATTTGAGTTTGGGGTTGACAATTTGGTCGTGGTGCGGTATGAGACAATATTTCATGCCCCATGCCCCATGCCCCA
>DPLL01000178.1:0-4020 GCA_003542015.1 Microcoleaceae cyanobacterium UBA9251
TTTTGGGGTAGGGAAACGGCATTACCTTGTCCAGAGTTGCTATCATCTGAGTGTACCGGAATTGATATTCTTCCTTCTTACTTCTTCCTTCTTACTTCTTCCTTATTCTTTCTTGCTGATTCTTTCTTCCTTCTTACTTCTTCCTTATTCTTTCTTGCTGATTCTTTCTTCCTTATTCCTTATTCCTTCTTCATGATTCTTTTTTGGTTTTACTATTTGCTAAATTTGCCGATAATCCCTCATTCAACTATTCTTTACCTATGACTATCAACCGTCGCGAATTCCTGTTTTTTTTAGGTGCAAGTGCTGGTAGTGCTGCACTCAATTCTTGCCAACAGAAAGATTTCACGCCCTTCGGAGATTCTGTGAGTCCTACTAATATATCTGCCAATATTGAAGGAGGCATAAACTTTAAACCCGTTCAAGGGCCAATGCCTCTGTCAGGTACCAGGACAGTAGCGCAAACCGGACAATTAATAGAAATTAGCACCGCGTCCCCACAGCAGCAAATCCAAGCTTACAGCGCCTACGAAGTCGCAGACGACCTCATACTTCCCGAAGATTTTACCTATGATATCATAGCTGCTTGGGGAGACAAAGTAGGGGATTCTCGCTTCGGCTATAACAATGACTATCTCTCCTTTGTCGAAACCGGCAAAGATCAAGGATTTTTGACTGTTAACTTTGAATACATTAGTGCCAAGCCTTGGATTCAAACCTATCAAAAAGTAATTGGTAAATCCCTCCCTTTTGCTCAGCTAGAAGCAGCCATGAAACCCGCTGGAAAAGAGGGAATTAATGCTTTTGCCTTAGCTGACAAAGAGCCAAGGAAAAAGATGGTTGGGGAGGTGACAAAAGAAGCTTTAATTGATTTAGGTATGGGAGTCATATCTATTCGCCGCAATCCTGACGGTAAGTGGGAACGGACTAATTCAAAAGCCGATCGCCGAATTACCGGTATTTCTGGTTTAGAAGACGGACGCTACCTGAAAGCAACCGGCCCGGCTGTAGCTGTGTTCAACAAAAAAGGTCAAGGCTATAACGACAAATTGGGTGACAAAATTATCGGCACTTTTGCTAACTGTGCGGGAGGAACAACGCCTTGGGGAACAGTTTTTAGTGCTGAAGAAAATTTCCAAAATTTAGTACCGGAATCTGTATTTGCAGACGGTACATCTTTTGAACCAGGTCAGAAAAAATTCTATATTGATGATGAAGAAATCGGAGGTTTGGGTAATGTATTCGGTTTGGCGGGGAACAAATACGGCTGGATGGTAGAACTAGATCCAGCTAATCCGAATGATTTTGGAACTAAGCATACTTGGCTGGGAAGATATCGCCACGAAGCGGTGGGAATTCGAGTTGTGGCGGGAAAATCTTTAGCATTTTATTCTGGGTGCGATCGGCGCAGCGGACATCTCTACAAATTTGTCAGCAAAAACACCGTCACAGACCCTAAAAATAAAGCCAATTCCCAACTATTGACAGAGGGAATGCTTTATGCTGCTAAGTTTAATGCTGACGGTACGGGTAGCTGGATTGCACTCAAGGCTGACCAGCCTGTTAATCCAGATTTGCCGAGCTTTCATGCAGGGGGAATCATTAATTTACCCAAGCGGCCAGCGGGCGGTAGTTTCAAAGTCGAAAAAGATGCAGATGTCGTTTCTTTCAAACAGCAGTTTAAGACTTTAGGCGACCTTTATCAAGGGAATGCTAATGAAAAACAAGGTGCAATTTTAATTGATGCTCATTATGCGGCAAATGCGGCGGGTGCTACTTGCACTGCTCGTCCAGAAGATACGGAAATTGCTCCTGACGGTTCTCTTTATATTACCTTTACTTCGGGTTCTGCAAGCGATAGTGACGGCGGGCCGGATTTGCGAATTTTCCAAGGTAAAGACGGTAAAGCTTACGAATACGGCTGGATTATGCACTTGATGGAAGATGGTAACGAACCGTCTGCAATGAGTTTCAAGTGGAAAATGTTTGCGACGGGTGGCGAACCTGCTGAGGGTGGTTTGGGTTTTGCTAATCCAGATAATTTGTTAATCGACAACAGCGGTAATATCTGGATGGTTAATGATATGTCTTCTGATAAACTCAATTCTGCCATTCCTCCGGGTAGAGTTGGTAAGGATGGAAAGCCGATTAGCCAATCTAATTTGCGGGGTTTGTACGGGAACAATGCGATTTGGTTTTTGCCGGCTTCTGGCCCGCAGGCGGGTGTGGCTTTCTTATTTGGAATTGGGCCGATGGAGTGCGAGACAACGGGGCCGTTTTTTACTGAGGATGAAAAGACTTTATTTTTGTCAATTCAGCATCCGGGAGAATGGAATGGAATCCGCAAGGATCTGGCATTTGAGAATCGTCAATTTGCGATGAAAACTACCGATGGTCAGGAGTTTATGCAAACTCGAAAAGTGCCAATTGGTTCTAATTGGCCGTCTAAAAAAGTTAATGACTCGCCTCAACCTGCGGTGGTTGCTATTCGGCGGGTGAATTTGCGATCGCTGATTTCGCCCTAGCCGAAGGAGTCTGGAATCAGGAAGAAGTCGATGGGAAAATGCCATCCAAGTAGGGGAGGGTGAAGCGGGCAGAACACAGGTTTTCTCCATGCTTTCTCGCCCAAATGCTTCACCCCGGAATCTGTAAAAAAGCGTGAGCTTATTTGTTGAAATTGTTAGTAAGTCCAGGTTTGTAAAACTTTGCCGGTTAATTTTTGCCCGAACCAAGGTGTATTTGCCGATCGCGACTTGAGACTTTGCCCTCCAACAGTCCAAGTCATTTGCGGGTCGAATAAAATTAGCTCAGCAGGCACTCCTGGTGCAGCGGTGGCGGGGGTTTGTCCGAGACAAATGGCCGGCTGCGTGCTCAGAACTCGCCACAGTTCTAAGGCCGAAAATTCGCCGGTTTCTACTAATCGTTGCCAGAGTAAAGGCAAGGCTAATTCTAAGCCGATCGCCCCTGGGGGAGCATCAGCAAAAGCCACGGTTTTGTCTTCATAAGTATGGGGGGTGTGGTCGATCGCGATCGCATCTATTACCCCATCTTTCACAGCTTGAATCAGCGCTAATTGGTCGGATTGATTGCCCAGCGGCGGTGACAAACGCAAATTCGGATCGTAAGGGAACAAAGCAGGAACAGTATTTTTCCCTGCTATCACCTCACCTGAATTGCCGGCAAGTGCCTCTACATTCAGCAGCAAGTGCATCCAAGTCACACTCGCAGTCACTGGTAAACCCCGCGCTTTGGCATCTCGAATCAATTCGACACTGCGGGCACAAGAAACACGCATAATGTGAACTGGAGTTCCCACAGTTGTTACTAATTCCAGCAAAGCCGCTAAAGCTGAAGTTTCTGCACTCGCGGGGATTCCCGGTAAGCCTAAGCGAATCGAAACTGCACCCTCTCTGGCGATGCCATTTCCTGCCAAAGTTCGATCGCAGGGCCACAAAGCCACCGACTTACCCAAAGGCTGAATATACTCTAACAAACGTCTCACCAGAGCCGGATTAGATAGCGGTAAACCGTCTGTAAAACCGACGATCGCAGACCCGGCCAATTCCCCCAACTCGGCCATCTGTTGGCCTTTAACGCCCGCTGTGAGAGCGCCCCAGAAATACAAGCGGGGAAGGGAGGGGGAGAAATTGCGGATGTTTTGTTGCAGTAGGGCTAAACCGGCTAAATTGTCGATCGCAGGGGAGGTATCCGGTAAAATCGCCACGCGGGTAAAACCGCCAGCAGCAGCAGCCTGCATTAAAGATTCTAGGGTTTCTCGATCCTCAAAACCCGGTTCCCCGCTGTGGCTGTAAATATCAGCTAGTCCTGGCCCTAAAATTAGCCCCTGACAATCTCGCACTTTGGTGTCGGCGGGAAACTCGGATATTTGCTCTTGTATTGCTTTGATGTTACCTTGGGCAATTAGAACATCGGCGGTGCGATCGCTTTTTGAAATTGGATCTAGCACTCGTACATTTTGCAGCAGTTCGCTACTCATAAGAAGGCAGTTCGGCAACGGAT
>DPLL01000178.1:4191-10130 GCA_003542015.1 Microcoleaceae cyanobacterium UBA9251
TTTAACGGATGTAACGGATTGATGGAAGAAGGAAGAAGCAAGTGGTAAGGTGCGCCCATAAGCACCCTACATATAGATCTTTTGCTAAACTTAGTAAGCCGTAAGGTGCTTAGGTTGCACCCTACATATAGAGCTTTTGCTAAACTTAATTCTGTTTTACTTACAGTGCTCCTGCGGCTGTTTGGTCAAAGACGCTGCTGCTTAAATGAGTTGTGACGTTCATTGCTTGCAATACTGGCAAACCTTCGGGGCCATGCGGATAGTCAATTACGCTAACAGCGCCGTTTCCTTGTTTGAATTTCCAGAAATGTTTTGGTTCTAAACCGAACAGATGGCAGAGAATTGCTTTGTTTATGGCGTCGTGGGCGACGACTATTCCAGTACCAGAAACCGATTTTACAATGTCTTGCCAAGATGCGATCGCTCTTTGCCAAACTTGTTGTAAATTTTCCCCTTCTGGCATTTGCACGGTTTCAGGGGTTGTTTTCCATTCTTCGAGCAATCCTGGATAGGATGCTTCTATTTCTGATTCAAATTTTCCTTCCCAAAGTCCGTGACTGATTTCTCTTAATTCATGGCGGAGTTCCAGTTGCAAACCGCTGTGATATTTGAGAATAATTTCGGCAGTTTCTTTCGGGCGCAGCATGGAACTGCTGATGGCAAAATCCAATTTTATATTCTTCAGAAATTCTGCGGCCTTGCGGGATTGTTCGCGACCGTTATCATTGAGAGGTACGTCTATTTGTCCTTGAAATTTGCCGGCTCGGTTCCAGTCTGTTTCGCCGTGACGTACTAGCAACAAGCGCGGGCCGCGATTCCCATCTCTCGGTTTTGGGAAAATTTCTCCGGTGTGGGCTGTTAAATTCAGTGATTCTAATTGAACTGCAATTTTCGGTTTCTGCTCATCGTTAGAAACAGGAGAAGTTCCAAAATTAATCACGCTAATTCCGCAATTTGATTGCTGAATTGATTGATAGTAAGCGGGGGAAACTTCGGATGCCGTAGCGATGAGGGCGCGGTTTATGCCGTTGTGGGCTACTACTAGAATTGTGCCTCCACTGTGGCGAGATAATAGTTCTTGCCAAAATTTTCTCGCGTTAGCAAAAAGTGCTACTACCGGAAAGTGTTCGATTTCTCCTTCCTTTGATGGGAGTTTCATCGAAAATTTGTCTGGCTGTTGCTGCCAAATGCGGTATGCTTCTGGAAATTGGTCGATCGCATCTTGGCGGAGCATTCCTTCCCACAGAGGCAAATCGATTTCCATCAATTGATCTGTTGGTTGGAGTTGTGGCGGATTTGTCAAGCGCGAAACGATAATTTCTGCTGTTTCTTTGGCTCGTTGCAGGGGGCTGCTGTAGGCTGCATCAAAGGTGATACTGCTGAGCGTGTCGCCTACTTGCATGGCGGCGGCGCGGCCTGCTTCTGTCAAAATTGATTTATCCAAACGGCCTTGGATGCGACGTTGGAGATTGTAGGTGCTTTGGCCGTGACGGACTAAGATAACGCGAGTAGTCATTCGATTTTAGATTTTAGATTTTAGATTTTAGATTTAGCCTGGGGATAAATCCGGGGCTTGAGACGATTCAAAAGATGAGCCAGTAGAAATTTTACCAGTTCCGGGGATGCGATCGGCTGCAACCGCCTATCATTAGAGACGGAACAGACTGAAGAGACGGATTCGCGCGGGACGGAAAATCGAGGATGACACTAAAGCGGATATTTTTAGGTATTTTAACGGCGATCGCGATCGCCTTGGTCGGTTTGTCTTTACTTGCTAGCTGGAATGAGCCGCAAATTCAAAGTCGGCTGGAACTCTATCAGACAAATCTGCTGCTTCATGCTTCGGAGTGGCTAGGGGAAAATAATTCTAGTTCTAATTTAACTTCAGCTCGCAACAGTATTGTCGGTTCCGAGCCTGTAAATACGGCTTTGACGCAGTATCAAGAGGCGCGAGCATCGACTCGGAAAACTCTCGCCACAACTACAGCACAATTTAAACAACTTCAAGCTCCCACCGCCTCCGGCTCTGTTGATGTTGCTCCACAAAAGCTAAGTTTGGCTCAAAGTAAGGCTCTGGAAGAGTCTCTTCAAAATTTGTCAGGGCTGCAAAGCGAACTTGACTTGCGGGTGGGAATTTTGCAGGTAAGTAGCGGAAAAACTAATCAGGCGCTCAAAACTTGGCAAGATTTGGTCGATCGAGATGATACTCAAATTAATGCCGTGACTGCGGCTGAAACTGCTGAGGTTTTAATCGGAATTTGGAGCAATCCGGCTCAACTTCTACCGGATGCGGAATCGAGAATTCAAAAGTCTTTGGATGGTTGGTTTCGCTATCGTGCTCTGGCTCAACTTTACAATTTGCAAGAACGTTCTAAGGAGCTTTTGTCGCTGCAATTGGCAGAGCAAGTAATGGCTGAACAAGCTGTCGAAAAATTGGCGATCGTGATTGGCATTCCGGGGATCGGACTGTGTATTGGCACGGTTTTGTTGGTTGGTTTGACTGTGCAGTGGCTGTTGCAACGAAAGCAGTTAGATACAGCAAGTTCCGGGCCGCTTTTGGCGCGAAATGCGGGCTTGACTTGGGATGTGCCTTGGGATGGGGAAATTGTTTGGCAGGTACTTGTGGTCGGCTTTTTCTTTGTGGGACAAATCTTAATTCCGTATTTGTTGCTGCCTGTTTCTCTGGCTGTTTTAAAGCTAAATCCTGCTAGTTTTGACCCGCGTAGCAAGGCTTTTTATATCTTTGCTACTTATCTATTGCTGTCGGCGGGCGGACTTTCGGTATTGTATTTTTCGGTCAGGTCTTTTTTGCCTTTACCTGAAGGTTGGTTTCGGATTAATTGGCGGGGAAATTGGTTTTTTTGGGGTTTGGGTGGCTATTTTGTGGCTTTGCCTTTGGTGGTTTTGGTGTCGCTGATCAATCAGCAGTTTTGGCAGGGACAAGGTGGCAGTAATCCGATTTTGCCGATCGTTTTGGATGGTAGGGATGGGATGGCTTTGGCGGTGTTTTTCGGCACTGCGGCGATCGCGGCTCCGGTTTTTGAGGAAATCGTATTTCGGGGCTTTCTACTGCCTTCTCTGACTCGCTATTTGCCTGTTTGGGGGGCGATCGGAGCTTCGGCTTTGTTGTTTGCTGTGGCTCACTTGAATGTGTCTGAGGTTTTGCCTTTGGCGACTTTGGGGGCGGTTTTGGGGTTTGTTTACACGCGATCGCGCAATCTCCTTGCTCCGATGCTCCTTCATAGTCTCTGGAATAGTGGCACTCTCCTTAGTCTGTTTCTTTTGGGCAGTGGCGCGAGTTAAAGTCCGTAGTTGTAAATAATTGTTAATTAGCCTTGCTTTTTTTCGCAAGTTGAGGCACGACGAACGGCAATTCGATCGGCCTCAAATCTCAAATCTAAAATATAGCGGTTTTATGAATGAAGTGAGGTACAGGAGGCAATTGGCAATGCACTTCTATGAAAAGGAAACATCTATGCTCAATGCCCCATGCCCCATGCCCAATGCCCAATGCCCATGAGCACCCTATTTACCTGAGAAAGGCTATAGATTGATTATGTCAAACGAGAAATTCTGGATTTCGGCCCTGGGATTGGATATCGGTTTGAAACGTGTCGGCATCGCTGGCTGTGACGGTACTGGTTTAATTGCTACAGGGATTACTACTCTGGTACGATCGTCCTTCGATCGAGACATCGCTGATCTGCGACAACTGGTGCAACAGCGAGGAGTGAAAATTTTGGTGGCGGGCTTACCTTACTCGATGAGCGGAGAGTTGGGCGCTCAAGCCCGACAGGTGCAGAAATATGCCTCCCGCGTCGCGATCGCCTTAGATCTGCCTTTAGAATACGTGGACGAGCGCCTGACTTCTGTTAACGCAGAGGAATTGATCCAAGCAGCAGGGATTTCGCCGTCGCGAAATAAGGGTTTGATCGATCGCAAAGCAGCGGCTCTGATTTTACAGCGGTGGTTGGACGAAAGGAGGCAAAAAATAGTCAATAGTCATTAACCAAGGAATGTATCAGGAAATTTGGGTTTAAAACCCCGTCCTTCTAGGACGGATTTTCTGGATTTTGGATATAGGATTTTAAAACCATGCAACCACTATGAATATGAGTTGACATATTTTACCGAATCAGCTAAGATAGATATACAAACTAATTTAAATATATCACATGAAGTTAAGGTATCGCTATCGAATCTACCCAACCAACCGACAAAAATGGCAATTAGCCAAATTGTTTGGTTGTTGTCGCGTAGTTTGGAACGATGCTCTAGCTTTTTGCCAGGAACAGTATAAAAAAGGGGAGAAAAAACCGTCACATAATGAGTTAAGCAAAATGCTTACTCAAGCAAAGAAAACTGAGGAAAAAGAATGGTTAACATCCGTTTCGAGCATACCTTTACAGCAAATCTTAAAAGATTTAGACCAGGCTTATTCTAACTTTTTTAACTCCTGTAAAGGTCAACGCAAAGGACAAAAAGTTAAGTCACCTAGATTTAAGAAACGCAAATCCAAGCAATCAGCAAGATTTACTGAGAATGGATTCCAGCTAAGAGAAAACCGACAAATATACTTACCTAAAATAGGTGAAATTGAAGTAATTTGGAGTAAGGAATTACCAGCAACACCATCATCAGCAACAATTATTAAAGATAGTGCTGACAGATATTTTGTGAGTTTTATCTTTGAAGTTAATCCAGAACAATTACCTAAAAATGATAATTGTGTAGGGATAGATTTAGGAATCACAGTTTTTGCCACTTTAAGTAATGGTGAAAAAATCACATCTCCTAAACCTTTAAAGAAACAAATGAAACGGTTAAGGAAATTACAGCGTCATCTTTCTCGGAAACAAAAAGGAAGTAAAAGAAGAGAAATAGCTAGAAAGAAATTAGCTAAAGTTCACGCTAAAATTTCTGATACAAGAACAGATTTTATCCATAAGTTGTCAACTAAAATTATTCGCGAAAACCAAACAATAGTTTTAGAAGATTTGAATGTTTCAGGGATGATGAAAAATCGGAAATTGTCCCGTGCTATTTCTGATTTAGGCTGGCGAAGTTTGAGAACTACGTTAGAGGCTAAATCAATCATGTACGGGCGGGATTTTCAAGTCATCAGTAGATGGGAAGCAACAAGCCAAAAATGTTCTTGTTGTGGTTTGAATGGTGGTAAAAAGGAACTTTCTGTAAGGGAATGGACTTGTCTTAATTGTGGGGAAATCCATGATAGAGATATAAATGCTGCCATAAATATATTAGTCGCTGGTGGGCAATCAGAGACTTTAAACGGATGTCGGAGGAAAAGTAAGACTGTCCCTAAAAAGATAGCAATTTCCAGTGAAGCGTCAACCCACCAAAAGGATAAGTTTGAGCAATTAAGCTTGTTCTAGCAGGAATCCCCGTACCTTCAGGTCGGGGAGGATGTCAAATGCGTCGTAGCTTAACAGAGGCGTGATATTCTAGTTGTGCAAGTTTGCTACGCACACCTGTCACCGTTAAGACACGGTAGAAAATTCCCCAGTCAACTCGGTACTGAAGAAGGAAAATAAGATACAAGCGATGTCCTCATCCCCATACCGCAAACAGAATGGCAAATCCGACGAAGTTTCCGTCACCCTGACAGACGAAGTTGGGCGATCGCTCACTTGCAACATAGAACATTCTATGGACGTAGAAGGTCAAGAATATGCTTTGCTGCTTCCGATCGACTCGCCAGTAGAAATTTTTACTTGGCACGGAGACGACGCCGACGAAGCCGCAATTCCTGTAGAAGACGAGACCGAAATTGATAAAATTTTTGATACTGCTAGAGTTGTCCTGCAAGAGCAGAACTTGACGCTCCGGCGCACGGCTGTAACGCTGACTGTGGTTGGCGACTTGCCGGAATTTCCTGAAGAGGATCTGGTTCCAGATGCCGATTCGGAAGAAGAGTC
>DPLL01000410.1 GCA_003542015.1 Microcoleaceae cyanobacterium UBA9251
ATTGAAAGTTATTTCATGCGAGATAAAGGACAGTTTGCTCTGCTAAAAAGAGTAATTTTTCCTGAATTGATAGAGCTGAAAAGAAACTTGCACAATACCTTGGGAATTCAGCCGACACTGCGAATCTGGAGTGCGGGATGCTCCACTGGTGAAGAACCTTATTCTTTAGCTATTATTTTAAAACAGTTGATTCCCGATTGGTCCCAATGGACAATATTAATTTTAGGTACTGATATCAATGAAAAAGTAATCGAAAAAGCGCAACAGGGAGTTTACAGCCATTGGTCGTTTCGCTTGGTTGACCCGCAGATCCAAAAGCAGTATTTTAATCAGGGTGAAAATGAATGGGAAATCAATCGAGAATTGCGGCAAAGTGTAAATTTTAGCTGTGTAAATTTAATCGCCGACGACTTTCCTAATATTTACAAAAATATTTATAATATTGATTTAATTTTGTGTAGAAACGTTTTTGTTTATTTTGAACCTCAGTATATTTCACTGGTNNTAGGGGAACCCAACTCGGCATTTCGGGAATTGGGGAAAGCAGAGACTGTGGGCGATGAGAGTGGTGAGTTGCTAGCAGGGGAAACGAGACCAGTTAGTTTTGCTAATGGCAATTTTCCAGATCTCACGCCCCTATTAACAGTAACTAATCCCCTGGGGAAGATGCTGCGAGCTCGCTATCTGGAGGACGGCTTGGCGGGAAATGCCGTGTCAGTTTCACAGACAATAATAGCAGAAAATGCTCGAAATCAAACGCCTAAAATGCTAATTTTAGAAGCTAAAAAATCATTTAAAAATAAAGATTATGCTGAGGCGATTAACAAGGCACAAGACGCAATAAAATTGCAGGAAAATAATTTTGATGCTTATTATTTGATCGCTCAAGTTCATGCAAATTCCGGCAATTATTCTCAGGCAATAGAATACTGTAAGCGAGCTAGGAAAGTAGATCCTGGATCGGTATTTACTGATTATTTACAAGCTCATATTGCTGAAGAACAGGGGGAATTGGAAATAGCGAAAAATTTATTAAAGAGGAGTATTTATCTTTGCCCATCTTTTGTTTCAGCTTATCTAGAACTCGGGCATATATACCATAAAGAAGGTCAAGTAAAAAGAGCAATTAAAATGTACAATTCATCTTGTGAAATCCTGAAAGGACTACCGCCAAACACTCCGATAGAGCCCCAAGGTAAAATGACAGCTAGTCAAGTGCTGATGGATGTAAAACAAATTTTGCTAAGATTATACACTAAATAAATGGTACACTGAAATATGGAAACTAAACCGTATCTTATCTTTGAACAGAACGGTTTTCTCTACGGTGTAGAAGCCTATTGTGTTCGGGAAATTTTCTTTCTGCCGGAGTTGACAGCAATTGCAGAAGCGCCTCAAGATATTGTTGGGGCGATCGACCTTCGGGGCGAAATTATACCCGTGATGGATCTGAATCTCCGTTTTGGATACGTTTGGCAGGAGTATGCTGTGACAGATAGTGCGATCGTCATAGAGTGGGAAGCATGGAAAGTCGGTATCATTGTCAATGAAGTTCGCGAAGTTAAGGATATCTCAGAAGATGCCATCACTCCGCAGCTATCTTACGGGCGAGAGGATTCAGCAGCCTCTCATCATTTTGTAGCTGGATTTGCCCGCTGCAAAGCTGATATTGTCATGCTGCTGAATCTCGATCGCCTAATTCGATATTCTCCCGAAAAGTTCGAGGAAAGCTTGCCTGTTTATCCAAGNNTTAGGCAAAAATCCTCAACTTTTGAGCAAGCGTCACGTTTTTTGCCCGCAGGCTACGCCGGAAGAAAAGGCAATTTTTCAATCGCGGGCTAATAATTTGAGGCGGCAAGCCGAGGGGGAAAATTCTGCTGCTAATATGTCCCTGGCGGTGTTTGATTTGAATGGTGAATACTTTGGTATTTATCTAGAACTAGTGCGCGAATTTACTGACATTAGCCAAGTAACTCCGGTTCCTTGCACTCCCGATCGCATAGTTGGAAATATGAATTTACGGGGAGAAATTGTGACCCTAATTGATATTCGCAATGTTTTAAATATGTCTTTAAATATGTCGGGGGCTGCCAATTATCTCTCTCAGGCGATCGTTGTTGAAGTTGCGGATTTGGTCACTGGTATCGTGGTTGACGAAATATTAGATATTATATACTTAAATGTTTCGGAAATTGCGGCTGTTCCGGCTGCACTGCATTCTGCCAACCGCGAATATCTACGGGGTACAGCTCTTTACGGGGAAAAAATGATGGCTATTCTGAACTTGCAAAAACTGCTGACAAAAGGAGGAGTTGTTGTGGATGAGGAGGTGTAAATTACCCAGCACTGACCTTAGTACAGGTACAGTGTGGGCTTTCAATAGCCCTGAGATGATCTGCAATGTTGCAAAACAATCTCGAACCTTCAGGCTTATTTACGGAAGCCCCAAGAGCAGAAATATTTTTACTGCCGTTTAAATCAGCGTCACCTTTCCAACCACAATGCCCACAAACAAATCTTTTCCCATTCCTGTAGGACTCGCCTTTTACGGGATGGATATGTTAGAAGTCTTTCTGTTGCCAGAAACCCGTCTAATCGCATGGATAGCCAACTGAGCCGAAAGCCCAAACATATCTCTAACATTGTGATACACCAAAGACTGCATTGCCAATTCATTCATCAGAGTTGGCGGTACAGTTTGGTTCACATATTCGCAAGCCTTAGCAAACGCCTGAAGAATTGCATCAATTTTGATGGACTGTTCGGGCGATACTTCGAGCTTGCAAGATACTGTCAGGACTTGTTTCATGGGATAATTATATCATACCCTACGAAGGGGGGGGACAAGAACTTACTCAAAAAGTCTCCGCAACGATGCGGGGGATGCGAGGGGGATCTCTGAGGAATAAATAGTTTTAACCCAACCGTATTGAGTTATACCAAATCCGCTTTTCAATCGAGATTTGACTAAGCAATCTAATGCGTGTAGGCACGTGCTTAAATTAAGGAGAAAAATATGTTTGCTAAGTTAATAAAATTAAATATTAGAAATAGAATGCTGCTTGCCTATGTAGCGCCAGCAGCTATATATTTAGGTTTTCCTGTCCTAGTTTATACAACCACTAATCAGGTGTTGAATAATTTTCAAGAAGTAGAAAGGATCGAAAATGTGATCAGGAACACAAATAATATGTCCGCAGGTGCTGAGCAAATGGTACGGGGGATGCGCGGGTATTTAATTAATAAAAATCCGCTGTTTTTAAAGGATTTTCAAACAGGTGGAAAATTATGTCGCCAGTCGGCTGATAGTGTGAAGTCGATGATCGAAAATTCTGAACAGAAAACTCGTTTAGATAAAATGCTAGAACTCTGCAACGAATATTATGATAGTTCTAACGAAATAGTTCGTTTATTACAACAAAATAAGACAGCGGAAGCCTTGGCTATATTTAACACAGGAAAACAGACCAAATTTGTGGATGATTTTGTGAAACTGAATCAGCAATTTCGCGATTTAGAAGTAAAATCGATTAAGCAAGCCACACAAAAAACGAAGGAATCTTTAGTTTTCTTGATATCGGCGTTGGTAATTGGTTCCGTGTTTTTATTGCTGTTAGGTGCGTTGATAGCTTGGCTGATTTCGTCAGGAATTGCCGAAACTATCGATCGGGCAGTTAGCTCGATCGCCAGTTCTTCCACTGAGATTGCAGCCACCGTCGAAGAACAGGAACGTATAGCAAGTCAGCAAGCAGCTTCTGTCAATCAAACTACTACTACAATGGACGAATTGGGTGCATCTTCAAGGGCGACAGCACAGCAGATAGAAACAGCCGCGATTCAAGCAATGCAAGCTTTGAATTTAGCTGGAGGCGGCACAAAAGCTGTAGAACAAACTTTAGAAGCAATGGCAACTCTGAAAACTAAAGTTCAGGATATGCAAGGACAAATTATGCAGTTGAGCGAACAAACCGATCGCATTGGTAATATCTCAACTGTAGTTAGCGATTTGGCCAATCAAACTAATATGTTAGCACTCAATGCTGCTGTTGAAGCAGTGCGGGCGGGGGAACACGGCAAGGGGTTTGGCGTTGTGGCGTCAGAAATTCGCAAACTTGCCGATCGCAGTAAAAAATCAGGAACACAAATTAATCTATTAGTTGCTGATATTCAAAGGGCGATTAACTCAACGGTAATGGTGACAGACGAAGGGACTAAAACNNGTTGCCAATGCGGTTAACAATGTGGTTTTGAGCTCTCAGCAAATTTCGCTGAATGCCAAACAGCAGGCGATCGCGATCGAACAGGTAGTGCAAGCTATGAACTCTCTCAATCAAGCCGCAGCCCAAACGGCTTGCGGTATCAGTCAAACTAGAGTCGGCACTCAAAAATTGAATGAGGCAGCCTTAGATTTGAAAGCAATTTTGTAGGATATTTAGTCCTGGAGGCACTAATCACCTAATTATGTCATTCTGAGGGAACCGAAGCATCTCAAACCCTTGCCACACCGTTACGATGCGTAAGTCCTGATATTTATGAATTATGAGGATTAAAAATAATGCCCAATATATCCTTAAGAATTAAAGCGATTGCTTGGGCGATCGACCTCGGTACAATTCCAGCGATCTTAAGTAAATCCACCTAATTAAACGTAAGATACAGATGGCGATAAAGCTTGCTATATAAGCATTATTCGGACTTCCATCGAACGACTTCCATTTCTCTTCTACTTAACAGGAGTAATAACTTTTTTCTGGGCTAATCAGAACTTAACTAGCTATGCAATTAAATATCAAGCAGCGCGGGCGATATCGCCGATTCTTCCTCACAGATTGCTGTCACCGTCAGCAGGAACCCCTCGCCAGCCAACAACTATATGCTGTCGAGGGGAACTGCTACTACAATAGATGAATTGGGAGAATCCAGCAGGGCTTGTACCTTGCAAGCAGAAGCCACTGCTTTCGGAGCCAAACAGGCGATCGCGCTCACCGCAGGAGGCAGTCAAGCAGTAGACAATACCCTGAAAGAAATGGTAACTTTGAAACAAATCCCATTGTTTTGAATAAATTTCTTGGACTACGAGAAACCCGGCGATCGCGATTCAGGATGTAGTTGAAGTTGTGAACTCTCTCAACCTAGCCGCTCAGGAAAATGCCACCAGCATTTCTCAAGTCAAACTCGGCATCGAACAGCTTAACCAAGCCGCCCAAAATCTCAAATCAGCAGTGTAGTCAGTTGTCAGTGGTAGTTGTCAGTAGGCCGTTGTCAATAGTTAAATTCCCCATTCCTCATTCCCCATTCCTCATTCCCCATTCCTCATTCCCCATTCCCCATTCCCCATTCCCCATTCCCCATTCCCCATTCCCAATGATTAACAATTTTCTCAAAAAAATGCAGCACCGACTGCTGCTGCTCCTAATTTTAAGTACCTTGATTCCAGTATCTATTGTTGGTTGGTATGGAATTTCTTCTTCCACAGCAGCACTGCAAAAATTAGCATTAATAACTCTTAGTGACAGTGTTAATTCCAGCGCCAATCAAATGATTAACAAGTTGGAAAATCTGAGAGCAGATGTTTTGTTTCTCCGCAAAACTCCCCCGGTTCAGGGAATGATTAGAGCTAGAGAAGGAAATGGAGTAGACACAAAAACTAATTCAAGTTATCAAGATTGGGTTGATCGAATGCAACTCACATTTTCATCCATGATGGAAGCCAAGCCATATTATATGCAATTGCGTTACATAGATAACAACGGTAAGGAGATCGTGCGCGTAGATTCTGACGGCACAAATATCAAAGTTATTCCAGATTCTCAACTAGAAAATAAAGCAGACAGAGATTACTTTTCGGCTACTATGAAGCTAAAACCAGGAGAAGTCTATGTGTCTTCATTAAATCTGAATCAGGAAAGCGGGAAAATAGAAATTCCTTACAAGCCAACAATTCGCTACGCAACTCCAATTTTTAATTCCAAAGGAGAAAGACAAGGCATGGTGATTAGCAATGCTCTGGGTAGCACTCTGATCGATATGGTTAAAAATTTCAATCCTGAACTATCAGACAAATCTTTTATCTTAAATCAAGATGGGTATTATCTGGCTCATCCCAATCCTAAAAAAGCCTGGGGATTGGAACTGAAAACTAACGAAAATGTCAAAAATGACTATTCAGCAGACATAGTTGCTAAAATACTCTCAGGTGGTAAAGGCAATATTGACAATAGGGATCTAGTGATTAGCTATCATACAGTTTTTCCCAGGAAACAAAATACCAATAAATTCTTAGTAATTGTGGATACTTCACCCAAAAGTTTGCTATTTTCTTCCATTGATTCTCTTCAGAAAATGGTAGGGCTTATTGCTATTGTTTCCCTGGCTGTGGTGCTGGGATTGGGATGGTTGTTTCTGCAACAAATTGTTGCTCTCATTCGGGGATTGATCTACCAAATATCGTCATTTTCAATGGAAATAGGATCTAATATGAACCGGCAAGAGCAAATAGCCGATCGGCAATTTGTCTCAGTCAATCAAACAAATATAACTCTCGAAAATTTGGGCAGATCTTCTCAGCAAACAGCAGAGCAAGCTGAGGCTGTTGCCGCTGCCGCTCGCCAAGCTTTAATTCTCGCCGAAGAAGGGACTCAAATGGTAGAGCAAACTCTCAATCAAATGCTGAATCTTAGAGAAGCTGTGGTGGCAATTTCTAAGCAAAATCAGAGACTCGACGACAGCACAAGTCAGATTGGCAATATCTCGACTCTCGCAAGTTTGGTTAGCGATTTAGCCAGCCAAACCAATATGCTAGCTCTCAACGCCGCTGTCGAAGCAGTCAGAGCCGGCGAGTACGGTAAAGGTTTTGCGGTGGTAGCAAGCGAAATTCGTAAGTTAGCAGATGAAAGCCAACAAGCAGCACAAAAGATTAATGGTATTATTCCAGAAATTAAGGGCGCGATAAACTCGACGGTGAAAGCAACTGAATATAGTCGCAAAACGGTTGCAGCAGGAGTGAAAACAGCACGAGATACGGCAGAAACTTTTACGGGTGTGAGGGAAGCTTGCAATCTGGTATTTGGGAGCAACCAGCAAATTTCTTTTAATATTAAACAGCAGGCGATCGCGATTCAGCAAGTAGGTGATGCCATGAGTTCTCTGAAGGAATCAGCATCTCAAACAGTCAGCGGCATTACTCAAGTTAAAATCGGTACTCAAAAACTCACAGAAGCTGCATTTCATCTCAAGTCTGTAGTGTAGTCAATACCCAATACCCAAGACCCATTACCCAAAAACATATATGATAATTGAAGATCGAGAACTTCGAGATGTATTTAAAGTCGCTAGTCATGAACACTTACAGAAACTAGACGACGGATTGCTGTACTTGGAACAACACCCAAGCGACTTAGCTAAGTTAGAAGAATTGTTGCGGGCAACCCATTCTCTTAAAGGTGATGCTGGGATGCTGGGAGTAAAAAATGTAGCATCTTTAGCTCATCAAATGGAGCATCTTTTGGGAGGTGTCAAGCGGGGAGAAACTCAACTGAATTCAGAGCTTAGCGATCGACTTTCGCAAGGTTTAGATGCCATGCGCCAACTCGTTAATGAAGCCGTCACCGGCGAAGATTCCGGCGTTAATACATTTTACATCCTCGCTAGTATGATGGGTGCTTCTAGTCAGCCACAGCCACAGGCTGCCGCCCCAATAGTAGAGCCATCATCTTCACAATTACCAGAAAAACCGTTGGTAGAACCGCAATTTACTGAGCCTCCTACCCAAGAACCAGAAACAAATGTTGAAAATTCTGAAGTCGTTAACTTAGAGAAGAATTCCTCTTTTTTACCCCTACAATCCGAGGCAGAATTTCTCCTGCAAGCTCAAAACTTGCCTACCCCTTCTGGGCCCGCCACTGCGTCTGATTCGCAGTCCGCTGTTACTGCATCCTCTACCTCATCTTACCGCATTGAAACCATTCGCGTTGCTACCAAAAATTTAGACGATTTAATGACTCAAGCAGGGGAACTTACTGTCACAAAAACTAGGCTAGGACACCGAGTTGCAGATCTCGAAGAAATTACAACTTTGTGGGAAGAGTGGAGCCGAGAATCTGTTGTAAATAGCTTGAATTTTCAGCAGATGCAAATAGGTGAAAACGGTATGAAAGCCAACGGTAAATTGATGCATTTGCAGGATTACTGTCAACGTACAGAAGAACGTTTAGAACGTCTCGGAACTTTAGTCAACCGCTTGAGAAATCGAGTTTATGAAGATACTGCCAGACTCGAATTAATCGCCGAGGCATTAGCATCAGGAATTCGCACTCTGAGACTGCTGCCTTTGTCTACTATTTTTAATTTATTTCCTCGAACTGTACGAGACTTAGCGAAACGGGAAGGTAAAGAAGTAGCCTTAGTGATTGAAGGAGGCGAAACTACAGCAGATAAACGCATTTTAGAGGAAATGAAAGACCCTTTAATGCACATGATTCGGAATGCGATCGACCACGGCATTGAAACTGTTGGAGAGCGGCAAAAACTCGGCAAACCTCCCGTGGCAACTCTCCGAATTAAAGGCTATAATATTGCCAGAAATATTATTATTGAAGTTACCGATGATGGCAGGGGATTAAATCTCGATCGCATCAAAGAAACGGCTGTAAAACGTAATATTTGTACGCTAGAAGAACTGGCAGAAATGACAGAAAATCAATCGCAATCTCTGATTTTTACTCCTGGGTTTTCGACCAAAAAATTTGTTACCGAAGTCTCGGGGCGCGGGGTGGGTTTAGATGTAGTTCGCACTAATGTTGAAGCCCTAAAAGGTAGTATTCAAGTAGAGTCTTTACCGGGAAGAGGATGCACTTTTAGGCTGCAAATCAGCACGTCTTTAGCTACAGCCAATGTATTAATTGTAGTAGTTAAAGACATTGCTTATGCTCTGCCAGTCGAGTTTGTAGAGACGGCAAAACTGGTGTCTCAGTCTGATATATTTGCTATAGAAGGTAAGGAAACTATACTTTCAAACAGTCAGCCTCTGTCAGTTGCTCATCTGACAGATTTACTAGAATTAAATAATAGAGAATGGCGATCAAAAAATCGGGAGTTGAGACAGGAAAATGGGATCGAAATTCAGATAAAAAATCAGGAAAAATCCCTAAGTTCAAGTTATTCAAAAATGCCTTGTATTGTTTTGAAAGTCGGGGAGGAAAGATTGGGATTATTTGTAGATGCTTTGATAGATCAACAGGATGTGGTGATTAAACCTCAAAGTCAATTGCTGAAACGGGTGCGAAATGTTTCCGGTGCAACAATTCTAGGTACTGGGGAAGTTTGTATGGTACTGAATCCCCAGGATTTGATCAAATCTGTACGCAAGCAAGTTTTGTCGCGTACTGTTTCTGGTTCGCGATCGCAAATTGAGACGGCCAGCCAAAAACAAGTTATACTCTTGGTAGAAGACTCGATCGCCACGCGCACTCAAGAAAAGCGCATCCTGGAAGGTGCGGGTTACGATGTTGTGACAGCGGTAGATGGATTGGATGCTTTCCATAAATTGAAAACTCGCGATTTTGATGCCGTGATTTCTGACGTGCAAATGCCAAATTTAGACGGTTTGGCGCTGACTGTTAAGATTCGGGAGCAAAAAGAATACAGTGAGTTGCCGATAATTTTAGTGACATCTTTAGCATCGGATGAAGATAGAAAAAGAGGGGCTGATGCCGGGGCAAATGCTTATATTACTAAAGGTACGTTCAATCAAGATGTGCTGGTAGAGACACTAAAAAGGTTAGTTTAGTCAGTAGTCAGTAGTTATTAGTCAGGAGTCAATAGTCAACAGTCAATAGTCAACAGTCAACAGTTAACAGTTAACAGTCAACAGTCAACAATGCCCCATCCCTCCGCTTCGCTTCGCCCAATTCCCATTCCCAACAAACTGATGTT
>DPLL01000137.1:0-1596 GCA_003542015.1 Microcoleaceae cyanobacterium UBA9251
CTCGCTCCTAAATTGCTATAATAACAGTCAGCCCAAAAATCTCAACATCAAGCATAATGTCTACTTATAAGGAGGAACCCGTCCTGTTATTATCGTTAGTCGAGCTACAATCAATACATATAGCCCTGTAATTTTAGCTATTCCCTGCACTACTTATCAAATCGCGCTGATGAGAAACCGAGTTTCTTTACGAAAACTTTTCCTAACACCAACATCCCTGGGAAATGGGAGCTTCTTTAATGTACGAAATGTCACAATTGTCATAATTATTTAAAACCATAGTATCACTGTTATATCCTCATTTACTTTTCCTCTATACTATTCGAGGTAAATCACCATTTTCCCACAGCAAATAATAACATGAGTACGGGTTATTCGCATTTTGATTCCCTCACTAGAATTCTCGCAGGAACATTAACGGCAGCAGGAATAGTCATTTTTGCAGTAGTACCCGTTTTTGCAAAAACCCCCCAAGAAATTGCTAAATTAGCTGAATCTGTCACAGTTCAAATTAATGGAAAAACTGGTAGCGGGACTGGATTTATCATTGCCAAACAAGGCACGACTTACACGGTTTTGACAGCTAAACACGTTGTTGCAGATACTAATTCTACCTATATGATTCGCAGTTATACGGGAAAAGACCATCAAGTAACAAATGTTGTTCGCTTGCGAAAAAATGAAAATGATGCAGATTTAGCAGTCGTAACATTTAACAGTACAGAATCTTATCCTGTTGTAACTTTAGGCGATTCCCAACAAGCTACTGTTGCAACAGAAATTTTTGTATTTGGCTATCCAGGTGTTCCCGCTAGCAGAAACTACCAAAAAGAGCGCAATTTTGAGTTTTCACCAGGCTTCGTTACTAGCCGGATTTCAAATCATCCCCAAGGCTATAATTTGCGCTACAATGCTGTTACGAAAGGGGGCATGAGCGGAGGGCCTGTATTTGATAGAGAAGGGCGTGTAGTTGGGATTCACGGAGAAGGCGATCTCGATTACGATAGTGTCGCAGATACCGATAAAAAAGTTATCACAGGTTCAGCCATTACTAAAACAGGATTTAATTCCGCAATTCCTATCAATACTTTTATAGCTAAATTGTCGGAGACAGGTTTAAATCGTTCTGCTCTTTTGGTGAATACTTCCACCGCCACTAATGCACCTCTGAAACTGAACAATCCGCAAGATGCTAAGACTTATTATGTTCGAGGTTTAAGTCGGTTTGACAAGGGAGATTTATCAGGTGCTGTGGCGGATTTTAACCAAGCGATTCAAACTCAATCCGATTATCCAGAAGCTTATTTCTATCGGGGACTGGCTTATTTTGATTTGAGACAAATGCCAAAAAGTATCGCTGATTATAGCAAAGCGATCGCCCTAAATGCCAGTTATGTTGACGCTTACTACAATCGGGGGCTGGTTTTGTCGGCATTGGGAGATAAACCAGGGGCGATCGCCGATTATACTCAAGTCATCCGCCTGGATAGAAACTTTGCCGCAGCTTACAACAACCGAGGATTGGCGCTTTCAGACTTAGGCGATCAAAAAGGGGCGATCGACGATTTCAATCAAGCTCTCCAAATTAATCCCGGT
>DPLL01000137.1:1711-11231 GCA_003542015.1 Microcoleaceae cyanobacterium UBA9251
CATGCCAGAGAGCGAATGCTGCTCCGAGGTGCGATCGAGAATGAGGTGATTATTGCCATTCGTTCGGGAAATTGGCAACCAGCCAAGCAAGGTAAGTTTTCAGCCCGCGCTCAATTTGATTTCAGCAATCAATCTCCCATTAATCAACAGTTTTACGCTTACAAAGCTGTTAAGTCAATTTTTACAGATGCACCGGAAAAAATTGTAGTAGTGACAGTAAACGTCTATTACTTTAACTAAAAGGATTCAATCATATGAGAATACGATACGATCGAGAAGTTGATGCTCTCTACATAGAGTTGCTGTCATTAGCACCTGGAACAGCGGAAAATAGAGAATTGACTGAAGACATTATTGCTGATTACAGTCCTGACGGCAAACTGGCGGGACTAGAAATTCTTGATGCTTCGCAAGTTTTGGGGGAACACCTAAAAGAAATCATTGTCGAAGATGCTTCGGTTGGTGTCATTCATCAACTGGCTCTTTTGATGAAGTGAGAAGAAAAAGCCCCACCGAATGGAATTCGGGGCTACACAAACAAAGTCCGCCTACGCGGACTGAAAATCTATTTAATTCTTCAGTCCGCGAAGGCGGACTTCGTTTGTGTAGTAGCGGTTTNNACTCAACCCGCCCAAAACCTTTCGGCCCCGGTTCAACTAATTCATACCGTGATATCACTGTACCTCCTGCTGTACCGTATTGAGCAAAAACAGCACCGGGATTCCTCCCCGCAGACGCATCGGCATCCCCTCCCCAAGAGCCCCAATCATTCACTCTCGATCGCGTTGGTAAGACAGAAGCAGCGATTTCAGGAGGTGTTAATCTTTGGTCTGCTAAGACTTTTTGAGCGTTATGAATAGCGCACATTGTCGGCCCAGAAATTTTGGAGTCGCTATATTGATCGTTAACTTTTTCCACAAAGCCAAAACCAACATTAGGCCCAAAGTTATCCTGTCTTTGCCTACCCCATAAACGACTGATAGTTCTATTTTCCTTAATACCTTCTCCTGCTAAAGCTAATTCAGTTCTTTTGGTGGTAAAATCTCGATCTACAAATTCTTGGTCTGCGGCGCGAATAACGTTAGCGGCACTTGCATCTATTTTACTGCTAACATTAGTATTGCCTTGTAAGATTGGTGATAGAACACCAGGGATAGCTTGCGCTCCACAATATTTTTGAATACCGTTGAAAACGCGATCTGCTGATAAAGCACTAATCGGAAATTCTAGGGAATAAGCTTCAGCAGGTTTGGGGAAAAAGATGCCGGATGTGGCGGAAGCAGCAAAAGAAGCTCCACCCCAGATGATGATACGATTAAATTGACGGCGGCTAAGACTCATAATTTATCTTCTCCCTGGAGAGCTTGCCCCCGGTACAACTTGAAATTTAATGAAGTTATAGCCATCCATGATATTACTAAAAGGCCCATCACTCACACTAAGGCAATCTGTCGCAGCAGCACAATCTACGTCTATTGATAAACTTTTGCCATTACTGACATCGACTAACATTGTATGTACTTTACCTTTTTCACCGGTGAGGGATTTAAGGTGATTTCCATCTACATAAACATCTACTTTTATTGGGGCTTTTCTTTCCTTATCAGGAATTGCAAATTGTAATTCGAGAAAGGCACGACCACCGGGAAGCTTGCAGGTAAAACTGGTACCAGGAAAAATCCGCAACATACTGGTGTATATTTCTCTACTTACCACAATATCCTCAAACATTGATCGCTGCCAACCTTTAACTTGGCATTTTAGGTCAGTCCAAGGAATAGGGCGCTGGGCCACGGCCACCTGTGCCCCAACAGTCGCTAGAGTAAAAGACAACATCCCAGCCGAGAACAAACTACTGAGCCACCGCACTCGCTTCATAAAAATATCCTGCTAATACCTTAATGAACTAATATAAAGGATGAGCTGTGTAGGAAAAGTCCTGACTTTGGACAGATGACAAAATCAAAAATGTCACAATTGTACGAAATGTCAGGTATAATGAATGGCGTAAACTCCAGCTTTTCCCGAATCTATGGATATTGCAGAAGTTTTGACACTGGCAGATCAGCTAATTTTTGCTAAGACGGGAAAGCATTTGGATTATGTGCAAGATGCTATTCTGCGGGGGACATTAGAAGACGCAACTTACACGCAAATTGCTCAAGAAGTTTACTCAAGTCCAAGTCATGTTAGAAATGTCGGATCGGACCTTTGGAAAACACTTTCTAAAGGATTGAAAAAAAATATTACTAAAACAAATTTTAGGGCGGTATTAGAAAAGGAAAATTTTTATAATTATCAATTAGCTGTAGTTGGCGATAATATTAAAATTGGTGAGAATGTTACAGTCAATAATAACTTTAATATTTGTTCTGAAAAAGTGCGATCGCCCAAAACACCCCAAAACCCCGAACCAACAGCAAAACAGCCCCGCATCGACTTAGGCGACGCACCAGAAATCTCCACATTTTTCGATCGCACATCCGAACTTTCCACCCTCAAAAACTGGATTTTAAGCCGCACCCGTCTCATCACCATCCTCGGCTTATCCGGTATTGGCAAAACCGCCCTCACACTCCAACTAATCCCACAAATTCAACANNCCCCCCCTTAGCAAGGGGGGGCTGGGGGGGGTAATCAATTATTTACGTTCCTATCGCTGTCTCATCATCCTCGATGATGTGCAAACAATCTTCAGCAACCAACAACTAGCAGGAAACTACCAACCGGGCTATGAAAACTACGGCGCATTCTTCAAACAAATCATAGAATCATGTCACAACAGTTGCCTAATTTTGATTAGTTGGGAAAAACCCAGAGAAATTGCAGCCTTAGAAAGCCACCCGAAAAATTGTCAAACATTGCAACTCAATGGTTTAGGCGAATCAGCGCGACAAATATTCACAGAAAAAGGCTTAGCAGAATCAGAAAAATGGTCAGAATTGATCGACATTTACCGAGGCAATCCCTTGTGGTTAAATACAATAGCTGCTACAATTCAAGACTTATTTGACGGCAAAATTTCTGAATTCTTATCCTATGATAGCCTAGTATTAGGAGACTTAGAATATTTATTGCACCAACATTTTCAGCGATTGTCAGACACCGAAAAAAAAGTAATGTCCTGGTTAGCAAATCAAATCAAAGCAGTCGAAATCTCCAAAAAGCCAGCTCTTCTCGAATTATCCCCTTCCGAATTCCTCAAAGCCGTCGAATCCTTGAGACGGAGGTTATTGATCGAAAAAGTCCAAAAGGGCGATCGAACCCTCTTCCAGCTCCAACCAGCCATCGCAGAATACACAAAAACCAACATCAAATAACTTCAAAACATCCAAATCCATCAGCGTCAATCCGCGTTCATCAGCGGTTAAAAAATAAAAAATCCAACTTTTAGCAAAACATTAATCCAAACTCCCGCATTTAGCCCTAAAATTAAAAAGACTGACTAGCCAACAAAGCCCTATGTTTGAAGCCCTTGCCGATCGACTCGAATCCACCTGGAAAAAACTGCGCGGACAAAATAAAATCTCCGAGACCAACATCCAAGACGCCATCAAAGAAGTCCGCCGCGCCCTCCTGGAAGCAGATGTCAACCTCCAAGTCGTCAAAAACTTCATCGCCGAAGTAGCGGCCAAAGCACAAGGCGCAGAAGTCGTCTCAGGCGTCCGTCCCGATCAACAATTCATCAAAATAGTCCACGACGAACTCGTCCGCGTCATGGGCGAAACCAACGTACCCCTCGCCACCGCCGAATCCGGGCCCACAGTCATCCTGATGGCCGGTTTGCAAGGGACCGGGAAAACCACAGCCACCGCCAAACTAGCACTCTTACTCCGCAAGCAAAATCGTACCGCACTGCTAGTCGCAACCGACATTTATCGACCAGCGGCGATCGACCAATTGCTAACCCTCGGCAAACAAATCGACGTACCGGTATTTGAATTAGGCAAAGACATTGACCCCGTAGAAATCGCCCGCCAAGGCATCGAATACGGCAAACAACTCGGCGTCGATACCATCATCGTCGATACAGCAGGCCGCCTGCAAATTGACCAAGACATGATGGCAGAATTGGCCCGCATCAAACAAACAGTACAACCCCACGAAACACTGTTAGTTGTAGATGCCATGACAGGCCAAGAAGCAGCAAATTTAACCCGCACATTTCACGAACAAATCGGCATTACCGGCGCAATCTTAACCAAATTAGACGGCGACAGCCGCGGCGGTGCAGCCTTGTCAGTGCGGCAAATATCCGGTGCCCCGATTAAATTTGTCGGAGTCGGCGAAAAAGTGGAAGCATTGCAACCATTTTATCCCGATCGCATGGCATCGAGAATACTCGGCATGGGCGATGTCTTAACCCTAGTAGAAAAAGCGCAAGAAGAATTCGACATCGCCGATGCCGAAAAAATGCAAGAGAAAATGCTCACGGCAAAGTTTGACTTTACCGACTTTCTCAAACAAACCAGACTGTTAAAAAATATGGGTTCCCTCGGCGGCATCATGAAAATGATACCGGGGATGAACAAGCTGTCAGACGAACAAATGCGGCAAGGAGAAGTGCAGCTAAAACGCACCGAAGCCATGATTAATTCCATGACAGTTGAAGAACGCCGCAATCCCGAACTATTAGCAAGTTCACCATCCCGCCGCCGTCGCATCGGAAAAGGCGCAGGCTACGCTGAAAACGACGTCACCAAACTGGTCAGCGATTTCCAGAAAATGCGTACCATGATGCAGCAAATGAGTCAAGGCAACTTTGCAGGTATGGGAGGAATGCCCGGAATGCCCGGAATGCCCGGAATGGGCGGCCCAGGAATGCAGCCCGGTTCCCGCGGCTACATGGGTGGCCAACAGAAGAAGAAAAAGAAAAAAGATAAGCCCAAAAAAGGTTTCGGACAGTTGTAGAAAGCGTCAAAATTAGGACTAGGCAAAAAAAACCCGGTTTCTCCGAACACTTCGACTACGCTCAGTGACCGGGTGCATCGAACCGAGAGATATTGACGCAGAAACCGGGTTTTTGACCACTGACTCTTCCTTCGCGTCCTTCGCGTCTTCGCGGTTCAATAATCCACTCTAAAAACAGGCATCTAAGAACCTTGAATAGCTTGTCTAAATTCCCGCATGGCCTGAAGATGATTTTCAATATTAATACACCGCGCTAATAACACAATATCTAACTCTGGCAACACAAAAGAGCGATCGACTTCCATATATCCATCAGCCCCCAGCGAATACAAACGGAACACGCCATTTTCCCAAAACCAAACTTCAGGAATTTGCAGACGTTTGTAAGCTTCCAACTTGTTAATACCGCCGCTAGTCACCACCACTTCCACCACCAAATCTGGAAGTTCTCGGTTAGCTCCCAATTCGTAAGACAAATCCGCTTCTCGCTTCACCATTCCAGTTTCACTTTCCAGCGTCACCGAGCCAGTTGGCGTAAAATCAATCCCTGCGTATTCCAAATACAAATCCAACAGCGTTGAAATCCGGTGCTTAACAGTTTCATGTTTTCTTCCCGGCATACGTCTAATCTCCAATACCCCATCTAAAAACGACAGTCTGATTCCAGGACGTGAGAGCAACTGTTCAACAGCTTTAAACTCTCTCCAGCTCATCCCGTCAATTAAGATAGGTTCATCGAGCCTTTCTAACTTTTCTAAAGTTGCGATCATCCCAATTGCTCCTTACTCAATTTAATCTTAATTATATCAGCGTTCATCAGCGCTCATCTGCCGACATCTGCGGTAAAAAATCAAAAAACCAGATTTTCGCAACAATCCTAATCTACTGTCCCAAAGTTGCCTTCTGCTCATCCGGTACAAACTCCGTCACAACTTGGCCACCGCCACCGTCGCCTTTGACAATCACAGTTTGATCTTTAAGCTGTCCCGAAGCCTTCGGCCCAGTTAAATTAAACACCGGATCTAATTGCCGGTAAACCACATTTCCTTCCGCATCGAAAGTCTGATTAGTTAAATACCAAGTTACTTGATCGGTATTCAATTGAGCTTGACGTTTTTCCCCAATTCCTACCACATTTCCCGTCAAATAAAAAACTTTTTTATCTAAATCTCCCCTACCCGTATCCCCAGTCATCGTCACCTCTTCCACCCTGTGAAAAATCTTCACTGGCCCTGGGGAAACCACACTTTGCGCCGGAAAATTCCAACTCATCAAACTGCTTTCTATTTGCAGCGGCGGGTCTGTCGGCATCAATTGAGCATTTTTTGTCAGCGTCGCAATCTTGGTTTTTAAGTCTACATCTATTTGGTCGGCGAAACCCCTGTCTGTAACTATTTTATCTTTGTATCGATCGATTTGAGTCGGTCGATCGCTATTTACCTTTTGCTGATCCAGAAACCATACTAAATGCTCCGTTCGCAATTGCAAAACCGGATCTTTAATATCCGCCACCACAGAACCGAATAACTCCATTCTCCTAGCTCTAGTGAAAACTCGCGCTTCCTTCGCTGAAGCACTCACCTGTTTGTTGTCTCCAGTCAAATTATTGCGAACAACTAAAATATCTTCCTTCGGCCGCCACTCCAACTCATTTCCCCGCAATACCACTCCATTCTTCAGGTCAGTAGCGACTATTTTGCCCTTCAGAAAAACCTGATTTCCTTCCTGAAATACATCGCCACTTTCCGCCTGAATATCGTAAATTTCTTTGCCGTCCTGAAACAATTTTCCCACTGGTTTCTGAACGTTAACCACCTTTTGGTCTTTGCTGTAAACAGCATTTTTTGAGTTTACTTTCCAGAACATCTCTCCCTTCTCATTAGCCTGTTCTAGAGTTACTTTATTCAAAGTTAAAGTGCTGTTTGACTTTTCAGCAGTTTTGAGATCCTCAGCTAACTTGTTCTTTTGAGGGACTTCGGTCACCGCACAACCGCCCAGCCCCAAAATCAGCGCCGCTAAAATTTGCAGCACCGCTTTTGGGGCTTTGAGATTGTGATTTTTGGATTGGAAATTAATCATTAGTAATTGGTAATTGGGAATTGGTAATCGGGAATTGGGAATTGATAATTGGGTAATTAAAAACAGTAAATCAAAAATTAAAAATGTGTCATATTTTATCTAAATTTTTAACTTCTAATTTTCCAGGATTCAACCCATTACCAATCCTATTTTAGATTGCAGATTGGCGATTTTAGATTAAAATTACTAATCAATTTAAAATCTAAAATCTAAAATCTAAAATCTAAAATTGTTCCAATTTCCCCTTACCCATTCCCAAATCCCTATCTGTCGTCGTGTTGATCCATCAAGCTAAGATCCGACAAAGGGCGATAAGCATAAATGGGACGCGATGTTTTTTGAATGTCGTCCTTAATCATTTCCAAATCAATATAGCGATCGGCTACATTAATCAAACTGTCGCTAGTCATCGATCGCAAACTCACCACCTCAACCCGCACGCCACGATAGCTAACAGCATCCACAGCATAGGCCAAATCGCCGTCACCACTCACCAAAACCGCCGTATCATAAGACCCCACCAAAGCCATCATATCCACAGCAATTTCTACATCTAAATTCGCCTTCTTAGAACCATCTGGTAACTGCACCAAATCCTTAGAAATCACCCGATAGCCGTTGCGACGCATCCACAGCAAAAACCCCTGCTGTTTCTCGTTAGTGCGATCGACACCAGTGTAGAAAAAAGAGCGCAGCAGTCGCGAACCCGCCGTTAAACGGCACAGCAACTTGGTATAATCTATTTCTATTCCCAACTGCAAAGCTGCATAAAACAGGTTAGAGCCATCTATAAAAATTGCCACTCTTCCCCGATTTTCTAAAACTTGTTCCGGCGTAAAAAGGTCACTATTTTCTATTCTATTCAACATGATTGTTATGCCTCAATTTTTTATGAAAGATTCGGTAATGAATTGACACTTCCCGGTCTAAAGACACGGGGATTCTTAAGGAAAAACTTTGGGGGATGAATCCACCCAAATCTTGATGCTTAAAGGGTTTGTCAATAACCCACTACCCACTCGCNNGTTTTCAGGGTATTCTTTATAAGAGCTAATTGGCGATCAGTCATCGCACCCCGATCACTCCCCCCAACTACGACGGTACTGTCTCCAGCAGTTCCAGCCTCTTAAAAACTGGCTGGGCTTCCCCCAGAGTTTGGTTGGCCGGCAAAGCGCCCCAAACAGAGTGAGTTGCAAAATTGGTTAAACTGTTAACTGTTACCCGATCGTTAAAGTCTATTGAAAAACCGAGCTGTTGATAGATAGCACTGCTGATATTGGGTATAATCGGCGATAAAAGGTAAGATGCTATTCTAACAGATTCCAGAACAGAATATAGCACTTGTCCGACCGTTTCGTGCTGTCCTTGCTTATACAAACTCCAAGGTGCTTGCACGTCAATAAACTTATTTCCAGCTCGCACCAAAGCCAGTACGGCTTCGCAAGCCTTACTAAACGCCAATTCCTCGTAAAAACCAGCTACTCGATCGCCCAAATTCAGGCTCATAGCCTTGAGTACGTTGTCGCCGGAAATATTTTCGCCCGACACATTTGGAACACAACCACCGCAATATTTGCGAGCCATGTTTAAGGTGCGGTTCAGCAAATTTCCCAAATCATTTGCTAACTCAGCATTCAATGTATTGATAAACCGAGTTTCGTTAAAATCGCCATCCTGTCCGAACTCAATTTCTTTCAGGAAATAGTAACGCACTGCATCAGCGCCGTATTTATTCACCAATTCTACTGGGTTTAAACTATTGCCCTCCGTTTTACCCATTTTTTTGCCATCTTTGGTCAAAAAACCGTGTGCGAAGACACGGCCCGGCACCGGCAAGCCTGCTGACATCAGCATTGCCGGCCAGTAAACTGCGTGAAAACGGAGAATATCTTTGCCGATTAAGTGCAGGTCAACAGGCCACCATTTAGAGACAGCATTCTCTAGAGTCGGGTCACTGTCAGGATCGAGCAAAGCCGTGACGTATCCTAGCAAAGCGTCAAACCAGACATAAATAGTGTGGCTTGGATCGAACGGCACCGGCAGGCCCCATTCGAGATTCACCCTAGAAATCGAAAAGTCTTGCAGTCCCGAATTGACGAAACTGAGCACTTCGTTGCGCCGGCTTTCCGGCGCGATGAAGTCTGGACGTTCTTGATAAAGGGCGAGTAGTTGGTCTTGATAACGCGACAGGCGGAAAAAGTAGTTCTCCTCGTCGCGCCACTCAACTTCTTTGCTGGCGTGGATCGGACACCGCTTACCCGGTAGCAATTCCCGTTCGTCTTTGAACTCTTCGCAGGAAACGCAGTACCAGCCCTCTTGCTGATTCAAGTAGATGTCGCCGGCNNACTAGGTCACAGTGAGCCTGGGGCGATCGCCCCAAACTCTCAGCCGTGCGTTGAATTTTCTGCCCGTGCTCGTCCGTCCCCGTAATTAGCAAAACTGATTTACCCCGCAGTCGCTCAAATCTGGCTACAGCATCAGCAGCCATAGTCGTGTAAGCGCTGCCAACGTGAGGTAAATCGTTTACATA
>DPLL01000138.1 GCA_003542015.1 Microcoleaceae cyanobacterium UBA9251
AATGATTTAGGATTGCTATATTTGGGATAAAAACCCTACACGGCGACGTGCTTGAGGATGTCGGTTTGTGGAACACCCGACCGTCTATACTTGAATCACTTTAGGCAAGCAGCGCCTCTTGAGAGAGCGGTGGACGCGCCAAAATCTAGATTTTGTCAAAATTCACGATTCGGGGGCTTTTCGCCCGTAGGTTCCCTAGGTTTGCGCTGCTGGGAAGGTGGTTTTTGGCAAGGGCAGTTTTGGGACTTGGCTGGCTTACAAAAGTTATGAGTTGACTGTTGGTAAGGGGGAGACTTGGGGAGATGGAATTACGCCGATAGAAGTGGTCATTTGGAGGGTGTCGAAAATTTGGTATTGGAGGGAGTTTGGTATTCGCCTCGTTCTCCGGGAAAGTGGTATGGTTCGCCGGATGTTTTCCCGGCTTGGATTGGGTATTTGTGTTAGAAACGAACCGCGAAGACGCGAAGGACGCGAAGGAAGAAGCAGAAGAAGAAAATACAAGGGGCGGGTTTTGTTAACATCTATATAAGCAGGGAATTTACTGCTACAAAACTGGCTCTGCGATGCGATGTTTGTTAGATTTTTTCATCACCAACCGCAACTATTATGATGACACGCCCAAAATTCCTCAATCCTCCTTTAACTATACTGCCTTTGGAAAATGGCGATCGCCTGAGTCGCGCTGAATTCGAGCGCCGCTACAATGCTATGACGGAAGTAAAAAAGCTGAATAGATTGCAGGAGTGGTTTATAGCAGTCCCTCGTGTTAGGACATTAATGGCTGAAATCCTTAATATTTAAGCCTCCTACTCCTGAATCCTGAATCCAGCTATAATTTTGAATACCGCGAAACAGGCGGTTGCAAAACTTCTGCTTCCTTCTCGATTATAGCTACCTCCAAAATGTTCTCTAAAACAGGAGAAGGAATCGGTACTTCTTCCACTACGGGATGTTTTTCTAAAGTCAAGCGAGAGTGGGACGAACCAGACAATCTTTTTAACAATTTCGGTGTCGGATCGTGCAGCAAGTAAATAATTCTATCGCCCGCTTGCCAAGTTTCTGTCGCCGACATCACCTGCAAATATCCCTGTCTTTCGAGCAACAGTGGTACTAATTCCCCGGCTCGAATTAAGGCTTGCAAGTGAGCCGCCTGAAACTCCCATCCTGAACTTTTTAACTCAGTTTCTCCCAGTTTCACTTCTTTGTCACTCAGATATTCGTTCCAATCTTTCAGCGACAAATCGGAAACAAAGGCTTGATTGATCTTAGTGTTATTTGCAGCGGTACTCCCTTGTGGATCTTTGGGAAACATTGCCAAAACCTTGGGCGGTGCAAATTCCTCAGCCGCTCGCTGAGCTAATACTAAGTTTACCTCACCGTTGTTGGTCATTGCTAAAAAAGTTCCCATCGAGGTAAGTCCGGCTGCTTCCAAAACGCTGTGGTCGAGGGCGCTGCTCAAAAAGACTCGCAAACCCTCCTTTTCTGCTTGTTCGCAAGCTTCTGGGTTGGTGTCGATAATTGCCACTGATTCACCATGCTCTTGAAATAAGCGGGCAATTAATCGGCTTAAAGGATTTGACCCGACAATGGCAGCGCCGGTGGCTGATTTCGAGGTGACTCCTAATAGTTGAGCTATGGGTCCGGCTGTTAGTCCTTGCACGAAAACTGTGATGATAATTGTCAGGAAAACTAAGGCTTTGATGGAGTCGCCACCGTTGATTCCCCGCTGGGTTAGCAAAATGGCAAATAAAGATGCGATCGAAGCTGAGACAATTCCTCTAGGTGCTACCCAGCAAGCAAATAACTTCTGTCGCCAATTCAGCCCACTGTTGACCGTACACAGCCAAATGTTAATCGGCCGCACTACCCACATTAATGCTAAAACTGTGAACACGCTTCCCCAGCCAAGCGCAACTACACTAGCGAGGGATAAATCGGCAGCCAGCAACACGAACAGCACGGAGATAGCCAGGACTGTGAGTTGACCTTTAAACCTCCTCAGCAGCCGTTCTTCTGGGACTGAGGCGGCTCTGAGGACGATTCCTGAGAGCACGGTTGCCATCAGTCCCGATTCGCTGCGGATTTCTTCTGCTAGGCCGAATAATCCCCACAAACCTGCTAATACTACTAGGTTTTTGAGGTCTTCTGACAGAAATTGCGATCGCTTGAGAATAAATCCTAGCAGCCAACCTCCCGCAACTCCGACTACAGTGCCAACTCCTAGCCGTACCATTAAATCTCGGAACAAAACCAGCAAGTCTGTATTGCCGTTTAAAACAATGTTCAGTACCAATACTGCCAGAATTGCCCCGACAGGATCGATTAAAACGCCTTCGGCTTCTAGCAAAGTGGCTACTTGTTTGTCTACAGAAACCTGTTTGAGCAAAGGACCGATGACCGTCGGGCCGGTGACGACTACTAGAGAAGCATAGAGAAAGGCGATCGGCCAGGGAAATTCTCCCAGCCAGTGTGCGGCCATTCCGCCACCTATGAGCGTAATTAAAGTACCTAAGGTGACTAAATTGCGGATACTCCCGGAAATGCGCCCTAAATCTCGCAATTCCAAACTTAACCCGCCTTCAAACAGAATTAACGCTACAGAAAGGGAGACCATAACTTCTAAACCGCTACCCAGCAGATTGGGGTGCAGCAAACCCAAGCAGTCTGGGCCTGCTAAAATGCCGAACAGCAGCAAAAAGACGATCGCAGGAACTTTTAAGTAAGCGGCCAGAACTTGAGCACTGATCCCACAGGTGACGGTCATGACCATCAACAAGGTGATATTAAAGGGGATTTCCATAGATGTAATTTTTACAGGCTTCCCGCTCAGTTTTAAATATTCGATCGCGGGTGATTTGAGTACAGGTGCTATATTTGGCGCAGCGTACCAACTCAGCACGGGCCTAGATTTTTTGCTAAAATTAAAAAGGGTTGATATTGGGTTTAACTGTACCAGATAATTCTCTTGATGTCAAAGATGGGTTAATGCCTGATTGAAAAATTGAAGAATTGACCGCACGGATGAATCCGGGGGCTTGTACCCTCGATGCTTTCGGTCATTAGTCATTGGTCATTAGTCCTTAGTCATTGGTCGTTAGTCATCAGTCAGTAAGAGAACATAAAAACATTAATCCGTATATCCCTGTCTAAGTATGTCGGGCTGTCCAACGCCCGACCTCTGAATTTCTGTTATTTGCTGTCGCGGTTAACACTCGACCAGTTGTGAAAAAACTCCGACCGAATTGCTGCTGCAATTTGGCCTTGTAGCCAATCTCAAGCGTGATTTTGATCGGGCTACGCCCAACCAAATTTGCAGACATCTATCAACCGAATTGTAGAACTTGGGCCCACAGATGGTATCCGCCACTTTTGTGCAAACTCGGCAATAAAAGTCGGAGAACTTTGTGTTGGCAGCTAATCTAAAGTCTGAGCTTGATTCGCCCCAGCGCGATCGAATTTACAGACATCTATCAATCGCAAATTCCTGTCTTGGGGTACAGCAGTCCTCCGCCACTTTTGAGCAAATTCTCCCAAAACTAAGGTGGAAACTTGAGTTGGTAGCCAAATTAAGGTGGTACAGCAGATGCTGAAGGAAGAAGGAAGAAGGAAGAAGCAATAAAATCAATGGTTTCAGCAATTCAAAACGTCCTAACTGCACCCGAAGATTACTATATAGCCCTTCTCTGTTCAATGAGGTACGCTTGGGGATTGGGCCTAGGGGATTGGGCCTAGGGCATAGGGCATCGATCGGCTTGTACCTCATGGGGTTGAAAACCGCTATATCTTGGGTAGCCCTTGCTCTGATCGGACCAAAAAACTGCGGTTAGTCGCACGAATGATGGGGTACATTAAATTGTGACGATCGGACACTAAATTGTTTTTGACAGAGGAGATGAGTGGAAGTGAACCGCGATCGAATTGAACCAGGATCTGGTCAAGAGTCTGTTTGGGATTACCCGCGCCCGCCTCGTCTTGAGGTATCGACCAAGCACGTACAGATAATTTTCAATGGCATTGTCATTGCCGACACAAATCGGGCTCAGCGGGTATTGGAGACGAGCCACCCCCCCTCCTACTATATCCCTCCCGATGACATCCAAATGCAATATTTGCACAAAACTTCCAAGGGGTCCTGGTGCGAATGGAAGGGAAAAGCTGGCTATTGCACTGTGAGGGTAGGGGACAAGGAAGCGGTGAATGCCGGTTGGTTTTACCCCCATCCAAATCAGGTTTTCGAGGCTATTAAAGATTATGTGGCTTTTTATCCGAGCATGATGGATGCCTGTTATGTGGACGGGGAATTAGTGCAGGCTCAACCGGGCGATTTTTACGGTGGCTGGATTACCAAGGATCTTGTCGGGCCGTTTAAAGGAGGGGTTGGAACTTGGGGCTGGTGAGGGAGCGAGGGAAGGGAGCATCCCAATTGTGTAGGGGCGAAGACTTCCTTTCATAAATTCTTGCAGAAAACCCAAATTTTCATACCAGAATGTTTGGCCCTTACTGGTATATTTACCAAGACTTAGTTGAAGGACAACAAACTCTCCTGAATCCAGGTAGTATATGTTGGTGATTAAAATTTAATCCTCACAACTTGAGTAATAAGTTAAAACTTCTCTAGTTGAGTGAGTATTAATTAATGCAAGACAGGGATGCTAGCTACTAACACAGCATAATCTGACTCAAAAGCTGTGTAATCAAGCATACAGTTGATGCCAACCTACTAATGTTAATATAAGTTAATATATGACATTAGCTTCGTTGCCAGTGTATTGTTCATTCGGGTATACGTTGTGTCTGTTGAATTTAGCCCGCCACCTATTTGGCCTGAGAAACTACCGGAAACTCTCTCTTTAGAGTCCACCCTTAAGGATTTATCGCTATTCAATTTTCAGGTTGAATCCTCTTACTTAAACAAAGAAGTCGCTCAGTTGTTTCGAGATTACCCGTTGCTTCCGGGAGTGATATTGATGGAAAAAGGCGAATTTTTAGGTATGCTATCCAGGCGACGATTTATGGAACACATGAGTCGCCCTTACGGAGTAGATGTATTTGCTTGCCGACCGATTGTAGCTCTGTATCACATTGCTCAAACAGATACTTTAATTTTACCAGGAGTAGCCTTAATTGTCATGGCAGCTCAGCGAGCTGTGCAGCAACCCCCGGAACAGCTTTATGAGCCGATTGTCGTCCAGCTAGAACCTCATGTTTACAGACTGTTAGACGTACATCAAGTGCTGCTAGCTTTATCGCAAATTCACCAACAAGCTACTTGGTATATTAGCGAACTTTATTACAATTTAGCTGTCACTAAGTCTGAGTTAGAAGTTGCTAATTCCGAATTATATCGCCTTGCTAAATCAGATGGCTTAACTCAGGTAGCAAATCGCCGCCGTTTTAATGAATATTTAGAGCAAGAGTGGGAGGAGTTAGAAGAAGCAGGAGCAGAATTATCTCTAATAATATGCGATATTGACTTTTTTAAGAAATACAACGATACTTATGGGCATCAGGCAGGAGACGCTTGCTTGCAACGAGTAGCCAAAGCTATGGTTGAATCTGTAAATTGCTCCACAGACGAAGTTTCGGGGGAAGCATTGGTAGCCCGTTATGGAGGTGAAGAATTTGCGGTAATTTTGCCTCGGACTTCATCTGATATTGCTACCTGGATTGCAGAGCAAATTCGAGTCTGGGTGAAAAACCTAGAAATTGAACATCTTCAATCGCCGATTTGTCGTGTGACGCTGAGTTTGGGGGTAGCGAGTACCTTTCCTCGATCGTCCACTTCCAAGGAAGACCTGATTGCAGCAGCAGACCGTGCGTTATATCTGGCTAAAGACAAAGGGCGCGATCGAGTAATTCTAGATGTCATAAAATTAGATAGCTAGGCGAGTGTACATCAATGCAGGTTAAGCTCGATCGCCCACAATCAAAACCTAGCTCCAAACAAGTTCGGCCGTCCAGTGTCTGTCGGACGATGCATAAATCCTCAACCCATCCAACCCCGCATTTTGGATCGTAGTCTCAACTTCGCCCAGAGTAAAAGTCGCCTGTAGCGAATCACGAAATAACTGTTTCTGATGCTCGTTGCAATCCCCCGCGTACCTCTCCACCAAATTATCCCTAATTCTCTCATCCTCCGGCCGCAGCAAATCCCGCAAAAATATTGCTCCGTTCGGTTTCAACACCCGCTGGACTTCCCGCAAAAAAGGCAAAGGAGCGGGTAAATGGTGGATAATGCTGTTGGAAATCACCATGTCAAAATAGTTGTCAGGATAAGGCATTGCCTTAGCATCAATCAATTCGAGACTAATTTGCGATCGCACATCAGCCTTTTCCACATTTTCACCCGCGACTTTCAGCATATTTGCCGACAAATCAATGCAAGTCAAATGTCAGTGTGGACTCATTGCACAAAGGGCGATCGGAATTCTCGCGGTACCCGTCCCAGCATCCAAAACGTTTCCAAAAACCGGCCCCAAGACAGCCGCACTCCTAGCAAAAGCAGAATTAACCTCAGTAAAGTCCATCGAATCGTATTCGATCACCTCTTCCAAGGAATCCATAACTTCTGGTTCTAAAACTCGATCCATCAAACTTATCCCGTTATCCAAAACTTCCATCCATTAATTTTATCCACAATCTCAAACAGTAAAATTAAATCTGATCCGCATTTTATCTGCGTTAATCCGCGTTAATCCGCCCACATCTGCGGTTAAAAATCTTAATTCCATCATTCCCGATCGCCCGCAGCACAAATAGTGTAATTTGTCAAATCAGCCCAAATTTCCGTTACAATTCTTAACCTGTCACAGCAGCCTTTTCTCTATAAAAAATGACTATTGACATTGGAAGAGTTCGTTGATTTTACGATTTCAAAAGGTTTCAGGCGAAAAAACCCAAATTAGTCATAATGCCCCTGGAGTATGAAAATCATACCACAAGCCTCAAACCAAGTAAATAGGTAAAATAATTGAGAATGAAGTCAATAATTTTGGCCGTCTTTAGATTTTCTTAAGATTTGGGCGCGCAAAATAGATCGAACATTTAAAACTAAATCGGCTGTTAGATTGTTTTTACTTATCAGAGTAGGTCAATTTGCCCCGATCGCCCGCAGCACAAATAGTGTAATTTGTCAAATCAGCCCAAATTTCCGTTACAATTCTTAACCTGTCACAGCAGCCTTTTCTCTATAAAAAATGACTATTGACATTGGAAGAGTTCGTTGATTTTACGATTTCAAAAGGTTTCAGGCGAAAAAACCCAAATTAGTCATAATGCCCCTGGAGTATGAAAATCATACCACAACCCTCAAACCAAGTAAATAGGTAAAATAATTGAGAATGAAGTCAATAATTTTGGCCGTCTTTAGATTTTCTTAAGATTTGGGCGCTCAAATTAGATTGAACATTTAAAACTAAATCGGCTGTTAGATTTTTTTTACTTATCAAACCAGCTTGAGTTGCCCCGATCGCCCTCATCCCCTCAACAATAGAACTATGGTCGATCGCTGCTACCATTAATTAAACGAAGTCGTTATGAGTTCAACTAAATAGGTATGACCAATAAAACCGTAGAAAACCTAGTAATTATCGGCTCAGGCCCCGCAGGCTACACAGCAGCCATCTATGCCGGGAGAGCAAACCTGAAACCCATAGTCTTTGAAGGCTACCAAATGGGAGGCATTCCCGGCGGTCAACTGATGACCACCACCGAAGTAGAAAACTTTCCCGGTTTCCCCGAAGGTATCACCGGGCCGGAACTAATGGATCGGATGAAAGCTCAAGCAGTCCGTTGGGGTGCCCAGTTATACACGGAAGATGTAATTTCCGTAGATTTTAGCCAGCGGCCGTTTATAGTGCGATCGGAAGACAGAGAAATCAAAACCCATACTATAGTAATAGCTACAGGCGCAACGGCGAAAAGACTGCACCTACCAAGCGAAGAAAAATACTGGAATTTAGGAATATCGGCCTGTGCGATTTGTGACGGAGCCACACCGATATTCAAAAACGTAGAATTAGCAGTAGTCGGTGGCGGCGACACGGCCGCAGAAGAAGGAGTTTATCTAACCAAATACGGTTCTCGCGTTCATATGTTGGTGCGCTCATCATCCATGCGAGCCAGCAAAGCTATGCAAGACCGGGTTTTGAACAATCCCAAAATTACCGTGCACTGGAATACTGAGCCTGTGGATGTTTACGGCAATGGTAAGCTCGAAGGCATTAAACTCAGAAATACCGAAACTGGCGTAGAAAGCAATTTGCCTGTGAATGGGTTGTTTTATGCGATCGGACATACTCCCAATACTGTTTTATTCCAAGGTCAACTAGAACTCGACCAAATCGGCTACATTGTTCCCAAACATGGCTCCGTAGAAACCAGCGTCGAAGGAGTTTACGCCGTCGGCGATGTTCAAGACCACGAGTTTCGCCAAGCAATCACCGCAGCCGGCAGTGGTTGTATGGGTGCGATGTTGGCAGAAAGGTGGCTCTCGGCTAATGGTTTAACCCAGGAATTCCATCAAACTGAGTCATCGGAGAAACCCGCAGCAGTAGCGGAAACTCCAAAAGTGCGGGAAACCAGCGAGAACTTTGATATCAAAGAGACGCGACACGAAGGAGGTTATGCTTTGCGGAAGTTGTTCCACGATAGCGATCGACTGATTGTGGTCAAATATTCCTCTCCGACTTGTGGGCCTTGTCACAGTCTCAAGCCGATTTTGAGCAAAGTCGTAGATGAGTTCGATGGCAAAATTCACTACGTGGAAATTGATATCGAAGCAGATCCAGAAATTGCTGAGAATGCTGGTATTGTTGGAACACCGACGATTCAGTATTTCAAAGACAAGGCTTTGGTGACGGAGCTCAAAGGAGTTAAGCCAAAAAGCCAGTATCGTGAGTTAATTGCCAGCAATTTGTAGGAATTCGATGTTTTTTGGCTTTTCATTCGTGAAAAACCCGGTTTCTCGCAGTTTTGAGTAAAAACCTAGATGATTTTGGAGAGAAACCGGGTTTTTTAGCTGTTGGTTTCCCCAAAAACCCGGTTTCTC
>DPLL01000184.1:0-17452 GCA_003542015.1 Microcoleaceae cyanobacterium UBA9251
CATAAGGATCGCGATCCTTATGCTCGCACTCAACAATCACTCGCACTCAACAATAAATATAAGCGAGCGCTCGGACACAATCTAACTAATAACTAATGACTAATGACTAATGACTAATGACTAATGACTAATGACTAATGACTAATAACTAATAACTAATCACAATTAAGTACAAAAGTCAATACTGTTTCATCAATTCCCTTCAGTTGCAGCGACTTATATTTAACAATTCGATCCTCCTCAACATAATCTGCAACTGCCGCCGAAATCAGTACAGTATTCGGTTCCGCCACCTCTTGCAAGCGGGCCGCAATATTCACGCTCGGCCCGATCGCAGTATAATCCGATCGCTCCGGTCCACCAAACATCCCCACCACAGCAGTACCCTGATGAATACCACAGCGAAACCGCACCGGAGGCACGCCATTCTCCCCAACGATTCCCTGCTCAATCCAGCCCTTGTTAAGCTCCTTGAGGGATAGCAGCATTTGCTTTGCAGAGGCCACAGCACGACGCACCTGCTCGTTGGGACTCAGTTCCTCCGGCGCTCCAAATATTGCCATTACCGCATCCCCGACAAACTTGTCCACCGTGCCGCCACTGTCAAAAATCGCCTTTGTCATCGCGGCCAAATATTCATTCAACAACTCAGCCACCCGGCGCGATCTCAGCGTATTTGCCATTTCAGTAAAACCGACAATATCGCTAAACAAAATAGTAATTAATCGCGGTTCCGGGCGCAAATCCAGCGCCAAATCTCCCGCCGCCGCCGCCTTCACCATCGCCGGTGGCAAAAATCGGCGCAGCACCGACTCAGTTAAATAAGTATTCAACTGCTGCACCTGGCGTTCATTTTGTTTGAGGGCGATCAAATTCCGCACTTCTGCTAATAATTCTCGATCGTTAAAAGGCTTAGACAAATAAGCATCAGCTCCCCGTACTACCCCTTCTATTCGAGTATCTTCATCAGCTTTAGCCGTCAGCAAAATTACCGGAGTTCCTTTCAATGCCTCATCCTCTCGGAGCATCTTGATCAAATCCAAACCAGAAACCAAAGGCATCATTAAATCTGTCACAATCAAATCTGGAAGGCGGTTTTTTGCCACCGCAAATCCTTCCTCCCCGTTGCGGGCCAGCAAAACCGCAAAGCCGGAATCTCGCAGAATTCCCGACACATAGAAGCGCAAATCGGGATTGTCGTCAACCACCAAAACAGTGCCAACGACTGTTTCTGAACTTACAGGATTGATCCCCTCAAAACTCTCAGAAGCAAATTCAGCATCAGACAAATCGGCTTCCACATCAGCCAATTCCACCGCAGCTTTCGATGAGTGAAACTCCGCCGGTATTTCCAGCACCTGTTCAGGAGGTAAGTGAGTCGAACCGACGTGCAGCCAAACCGTAAAAGTAGAGCCTTCACCATAAACCGACTCCACCGAAATTTGACCGCCGTGCAGTTCCACTAATTCCTTTACCAGTGCCAAACCTAAACCGCTGCCTTCGTAGGAACGGTTGGTAGAGCCCTCAGCTTGGCGGAAACGCTCGAACAAATAAGGAATTTGTTCGGTGCGAATGCCAATGCCGGTATCTTTAACTTGCAGCAAACAGTGAGCGCCTGCAAGTTCAACTTTCAAGGTAATGGTTCCGCCTTCTGGCGTAAATTTGACCGCATTCGATAGCAGGTTGTAGAGAACTTTGTCAAATCTTTCAATATCCAAATAAAGTAAAGGACTGTCTTGTAATTGAGTAATTAAATGCAGGCCTTTTTTCTCGCAGTAGCTGCGGAACGACTCTGCGGTAGAGTAACAGAAACCAACCAAATCGCAGGGGCGAAAACTCGGCTGCATCCGTCCGGCATCCAGCCGCTGCAAGTCCAGCAGTTGATTTACCAAACGCAGCAAGCGGCGGGAATTGCGAAGAGCGATTGCAGCTTGTTCGTAGGGCAAATCTTCTTTGCGGGCGCAGGCGGACTCTAGGGGCCCGATGGTCAGAGTTAGGGGTGTGCGGAATTCGTGAGAGATATTTTGGAAAAACTCGGTTTTGAGTCGATCGGCTTCTAGGAGCCGTTCTGCCTGTTGTCTGGTAGTTTGGTAGAGGCGGGACTGCTGTACTGCCAGAGCAGCTTGAGTTGCCACTATTTGAGCCAGGTCAATTTCTGAGGGTTGCCAGCGGCGGGTATGGGTATTTTGGCGCAGGGAAATACTGCCGATGATTTTGCCCTCGGAGAGCAAGGGGACGACTAACAGGGCGCGGGCGGGCGATCGCAGTTGCACTTCTGTAACATTTAGATCGGGGCGTGAGTCCAGGTCTTCAATCACCACCGGCTGTTTCGACATCATAACTTGCAGTAAAACCGGATTACCTTGAATCGGCACCAAAGACTGCGGTAGGGAAGAATGGGCCAAAACCCAGGCGCGAGGGCTGCTTTGATCGCTGGTATTCCCTTGCTCAATGCTGGGAGTCACAAGGAGTATGCCCGGACTGTTAAAATCCTCTTGTACAGAAACAGCATCGCTAGTCGCTTCGTAGAGTCCCACGCATTGGACGTACTCGTCGTCTTCTGTCCACAGAGATAGGGCGCAGCCGTCAACTTGGAGAGCTTGTCCCAGTTGTTCAGTAATCGCCGCAAAAATATTTTGGGGGTCGAGGCTCGATCGAATCGCCGTAGTAATAGTATTAACTAGAGCTTCGCGCTTTGCCAGTGCCCGCACCTGTTCGTAAGCCCTGGCTTGAGAAAGCGCCAAAGCCGCTTGATCAGCCACCGTAATCACCAACTGTACCTCGTGATCTTTCCATTGGCGCGGCTGCTCGAAGGAGTGCAGCGCCAAGACTGCCATCAGTTCCCGTTGATAAAACAGCGGTACGATTAAGCTAGAGCGGATATTCGCAGCCCGGTAAGCCTCCGAGCGCTGGTCATTTTCCCAGTTTAAAACTCGATCGTCCCTTTGGGCATCTTGAATCACCTCCACCTCCATAGTTTCCCACACCAACAGCGACAGCAAATCTGGTGTCATGTCGCCCTCTGAGACACCATCGGCATCTTGCCGTTTCGTTTCAGCGCCTTGGTAGATGAACCATTCATCTGCCACAGAGCCATCTTGGAATGGCCGCAGCAGACAGCAACTAACCTCAAACATCTGGCCGACTGTTTCCACAATTCTTTGCAGCATCTGCTGGTAGTTGGGAGCCGATCGGATAGTATTGGTAACGGCATAAAGCAGCGATTCTTGGCTGAGGGCCCTACGCAGTTCATTGGTACGGGCTTTCAGGATGTTGTGAGTTTCAACCGCTTGACGCACGAGAGCTCTGAGTGATTCAGCATCCCAAGGCTTGGTAACATATTTGAATACTTTGCCAGCATTAATCGCTTCGACTAAATCTTCAACATCCGTATAGCCAGTTAAAATAATTCGGATCACGTCTGGGTACTGAGCCGCCGTCAGACTCAGAAACTCCGTACCGCTCATTTTCGGCATTCGCTGATCCGAGATAATCACAGCAACTTCGCCTGCTCTCGCCAAAATTTCTAGGGCGGCGGGGCCTGATTCAGCCCTGAGCACTTTGTATTCCCGATGGAAGGTGCGGTAAAGCAAGTCGAGGTTATCTGGTTCGTCATCGACGACCAGAATTTTTAGTTTAGGATTTTCTTGGGAATTCATCCACCGCTCTCCTGTGCCTGGGGATTGTTCAATTTAATCGGTCTGATTTGGGAAGAATTTACCTGTTTCAATTGCTTAAGTACAAGATTTCGTCAATCTGAAGTTGTTGTGAATTCGCCAGCACCAAGGATAAACCTTGATTTCACCTACCCGTTCTCGATGCGGAATTCTTCTGATTCACAGTTTTCTGTCGTACAGTTCACAAAAAACCGGGCAATGCTTGACATTACCGGACTTTTTCTGTGTTTTTTCGTACAGGAGCAACCCGTACAGGTGAAACTGCAAACACCTCTAAACGGTTGCTGCACTCCTCAAAGGGTGAGTTTCCGCTTACTTTTCTAATCATATTTAATGCTGCATTAACACTACTCATTAATCAGCGTTCCATGAAAAGAGCGAAACAACCCGCGAAACACTCTCTTACCCTGGTAAGACTCTTGCTTACCGACAGGCTCTAAATCTAAAAAACTGCACTTACTTGTATAAGATTCTTCTGTAACTGTTACCTTGCTCCCCACTAACTCAGCTTTGTAGGCGATCGTTTCTATAAGCTTCGCGTGAGGAATTGCTACAAAGGTCTGATTCGTTTTTTTCCCTAACTCTAAATTTTGTTTCCACCCCACATTTAGGCCAATAACTAACTGCCCGATTTGAGCATCCACCAACTGCTTGACAATCCTACTGCTGGTTTGATGAAGGTAATTTTCTACTCCCTTGTTTCGCTTCAAGGTGATTTGCTGGATTTGGCGCGTGGTATATTTTCCTGTTGCTAGTTGAAACTGTAAAAATGAGCTGCGCTTATTGAAACCTTGATTGATTGATTTGAGATGCTTTCCGTCATAGAGAGTTGGAGTAAATGTTGGCTTGTTCGCGGCAATGGTCACGAGGTTATCAATCCCTAAATCTATACCTGCTATGAGTTTGGGGTTTAAATCCACAAGGGTAACAGGCTTTTCAGAAACCACCTCAACTATGTAGGTTGCGGTTTTGGGAACTATCCTTACCTCTCTGACATCTTTGGCTTTTGTAGCAATTATCATCTCAGTTTGAGATAAATGAAGTAGCCCGTTATTTTTATTTTTCCCCCTTGATCCGAGCGATTGGTTATCATAAATTAACAAATTACGTCCGCAGGTTTTATGTTTGTATTTTGGGATGTTTGGGCGGGATAAAAATAGATGGCTATCCCGGCGATCAGCCCTGATTGAATTTTGCCAATCCTCCCAATCGTGAACCACTTGTTTGAGAACTTGATTGCTAATTTTAGCAGGTAAGGATTTATAGTCGGCTGTGGCTTTGAGGATGGCATATAACTGTTTTAAACTTAAGGCAGAGCTAACGCTCGACCCCGAATTAAAAAAGTGTTGCCTCATCCAATAGTTACCATGCTTGTAGAGATTTTTAGACAGGAAAGATAAGTCATCAAACTGTTTAAAAAACTGATGCTGCCGGTCTATGTAATGCCTTTCAACGACAATCATAACTTTTTTTGGGGCGATAAACGACAAGTTTTTTGGGGCTTTGTCAAGTAATGTACAATAAAGTCCAGGGATTATCCTATCTAGTGTAGCACCCCAATTATTTAATGATATTCACAGACTAGGGAGGTGTCTGTGCGAGTCACGCAATTAGCTATACTATTTGACTGAGACTTGCTGTCTTTTCCCCGTCATCCGCATCTTTTGTGCCTCCTACAGACCTGAAATCGCCCATGAATGGGGTGTTTCACCGCAAGCGAGAGCATCCATATGTTAATCTTAACCAGGGATGTACTCTCTGGAAACCGGCAGCATAGCTCGATCGAGATTGTCTGAGTCCTTGGTAACAAAGTATAAGGCTAGTGAGGAATTGTCGATCGAGGTTGTTCCGACGCTCGCCCAGCGCTCTAGATGTCAACTACGAACAACCAGAGCGCATTCCCTGACTTAAGTCAGGGAATGCTCCTATAGCCAACGTAGGAAAATGGTTGTCTATTTGGTAAGACTAGCCCTGACTGTAGGTAAAGAAGAAACAAAATGTTTAACTTAACTTACAAATTTAAGCTCAAGCCAATACAACAAATAATCATTTTTAAAGATTGGCGATCGCTCAGATTTTGGCACCATTCTTAATAAATATTTTGCGATTGGTATGGGCGAGTTTATTTAAGTCGATCGACCAGTGGTAGAGTGAGATATATCTGATATCTTGCACACTTATCTGTAAGCATTTTACTGGGCTGGCTGGCTGTCTGTACAAAAAAAATCAATATAGCGGCAAGGAATTGTGAATCCTTCTTTTTTTCCCTCAACCTCCCACCACCAAACAACCCCCGACAGCTCTGGCTTTTCGGTTCGGGTGGCTGCGTCTCAGGATCTGGCACTGCTAGCTGATCTGCTGGCCCTCAGCTTTCACTCTGGTGAGGGGTTTGTGGATTGGTTGTATCCGGTGTTGCGGTTGGGTATTTACGAAGATTTAAAAAATCGACTCCGTTCTGGATCGGAGCATTATATTTGCTTAGTTGTAGAGATGCGATGCTTGGTGAGCCCAACGACTGCGTTTATCCTGAGCCCTTCGACTACGCTCAGGATAAACTCCGCTGAAGGGATCAGGATAAACGCAGTCGAACCATCGATGGAGGATGGGACACATAAATATCGATCGAACCGGGACGAGTGTTTAGTCGGAACCGTAGAAATGGCCCTCCGTTCTCGCCTCCCTTGGGAAATACCAAGTTTGGACTATCCTTATTTGTCGAATTTAGCAGTTCACCCGGAGTATCGGCGGCTGGGGGTTGCTCAAGAGTTGCTCAGCAACTGCGAGAAGACTGCGCGAGAGTGGGGATTTGATGAGATTTACCTCCACGTTCTGGAAAATAATCACGCAGCGCGACAGTTATACTATCAGGCTGGCTATCGCTTGGAACAAGTGGATGGACATTGGAGTAATTGGCTTTTGGGGCAGCCGCGGCGAATGTTTTTGCGAAAGCAATTATAGCCTTTCTCAGTAACAGTGCGGTGCACGCTTGATATAGGGCATAGGGCATAGGGCATAGGGCATAGGGCATAGGGCATAGCGCATAGGGCATACCTCACCAAGATTGAGAACTGCTATAGACGCAGATCATATCAAGTTCATCTGCGTTTATTTGCGTTTATCTGCGGTTGCAAAAATGTGGTTGTGGAAAGTTACGATTAGATTGCGATCGCTGGCAGTGTTTTCCTTGGCTTTATGTTGTTTTAGCCTGATAATTTTGACTCAGGTTAATATTCCTGCCGCGAGTCTTCCTCCTCTCTCGAATAGTTGGCCTGAGCCACAGGTTCATTCTTTGCCGCCAACGCTGGCTAATTGGCAAGATTCAACTAATAGCGGCGATTATTTCGACCTTGTGAAGCCGCCGAAAGTCGGTCATTTGGTTTGGTCGAAGTTTCCAATTCGGGTTTATGTGGAGCATCCGGTTAATATTAATCGCTCTGAAGATTGGGTAGGGGCTGTGTTGGATGTTGTGCGAGAATGGGGGGTTTATTTGCCTTTGGAGGTGGTGGAAAGTTCGGAGGTGGCTGATATTAAAATTTTACGTCAGGCTCCGCCTTTGCGGCAAGGGCAGTTGCGATCGCGATCTGGAGAATCTGTCTATGAGTTGTATTCGACTCAGGAGGGTGATCAAACTATATTATCTCATCGGTTTTCGGTTTATTTGAATCCGAATCAAGTGGGTAAGTATATTGCGGCGACGGCGCGGCATGAGTTGGGTCATGCTTTGGGAATTTGGGGTCACAGTTTGATGGAAACTGATGTGCTTTATTTTTCTCAAGTTAGAAATCCTCCGCCTATTTCGGCGAGGGATGTTAATACTTTGAAGCGGGTTTATGAGCAGCCGACTCGGTTGGGGTGGGGTTTGAGTTAACACCACAAATTACCGGCGATTGGAAATCGCGTCTACAAAAACGAAGTCCAATCCTAGCGGACTCAATAAAAAAAAATGGGATTAGTTAGCAATAGGAAAGAGAAAAAATATGAAAGATGAATGTTTTGGGATTGTGCCAATTTTTACGAATGAAACTGATAGTTTGTTTTTGTTGATTCAACATCAAGCCGGACATTGGGGGTTTCCTAAAGGTCACGCTAATCCGGGGGAATCTGCGATAGAAACGGCGAAGCGGGAACTTGAGGAGGAAACTGGCATTCGCGATTGTGAAGTGCTTGAGGAGCCTAGTTTTGTGGAGCACTATTCTTTTGTTAAGGAAGGGGAGCCAATTGAAAAGACTGTTACTTACTTTTTGGCTTTTGTAAATTCGATGGAAGTTCAGTTACAAGCAGAAGAAATTCAAAATTCTGCTTGGATTTGTTTTGAGGAAGCGGTTAAGCTGATTACTTTTGATGCAAATCGACAAGTTTTGAGGGAAGTTAAAGCATATTTGGACGGGAGGAACGAGAGTTTATAAATAGTCCTGGACGCATAAACTCTATCTGTAGGGTGCGCCGCACCTTACCGCTACTTTCGGACGGCACATTATATCAATAAACAACTTTTTAGTCAATCCTATTTTTTTTTGATAATCGAGTTTAAGAATGCGGATGAGTGACAAAATTATTTCAGCCGGAAATTTGCATAATTTGTTCGCAGCTTCGGGCAGAATTGGCTGAAAAATTGAGATGTTTTTCAGCAAGATTTCTGATAAAATTCGAGGGTGAGAACAAGTATTTGAAGGTATAGATATGTCTGAGAAAGATGAAATTGCGGTGTCTAAGACTTTGACAGCCGAAGAGCAAGCGGTGTGGGATGCTAAGGCTAAAGTTCGGGTGCTGCTGAACTTGTGGGCTTTGGAAGACGAGAAAATGATCGTTAGAAAGGGGGAGTTAAATAAGCGGATTGTGCGTACTAATGAGACGAGTAAGAACTATGAGGGGGTGATCGGCGAGTTGCAGGAAGCTGGGGCGATCGTCTATTCGCTGTCAAATCGGGTGACGCTGGTGGAATTGAGCGCGTGGGGGAAAGAAGTTTTGGCGGATGGCTTGAAAAGTAAGGATTCTCTGTTTGAGTTTGATGGTTCTCAAATTGGTACGCGGCTGGGAAATGCTTTGTTGAAATGGATTCGGCATCAGGATGGTGCGGTGGGTGTTGGTGTTGAGGCGGGGAAGGGGGATGTCGGGGCGATCGGAGTTTGACACATCCTCTGAATTAATTAATTACCAAGAAACATGAACCATTCCAATTGCGAAACCGATAGCGGCTGGCCCGATCGCGATAGATTTCCGTATAACTACGCAAAATCTAGCGTAGGCTCGATTATCGAGAACGATCTGCGCCGCTCAAAAAACCCACTAATTATTACTGGCTACGCTTCACTGGAAAAAATTATCGATTTTCTGGCGGATTGTTATAGTAGTTGGCAAAGCAATCCAGATGCTTTCGATCGCATCCGCATTTTGCTCGGCAACGAACCATATCCAACAAAAGCTCAGGAGTTTCCCACCTCCTACAATTTTTCTCAGGATATAGAAGACTACTGGATGGAGCAAGGTATCTCTATCCGTAAATGTGGGAAAGTTATTGCTGCGATCGAGTTACTCCAAAAGGAAATAGTAGAAACCAGGATTGCTAAGGAAAAACCCATCCACGCCAAAATTTATAAGGGAGATAGTGCTATTACCATTGGTTCTAGTAATTATAGCCAGTCAGGTCTCAGTTCCCAAATAGAAGCAAATGTTAGGTTTCAAAATTTAAAAAAAGAGAAACCACGATTCGATGAAGCTTGTCAGTTGGCAGAAAAAATTTGGAATTTAGGAAGATGCTACAATGACGAATTAATCGATTTATTAACAAGGCTTCTCAGCTATGAAACCTGGCAAGTAACCTTAGCAAGAGCTTGTGGAGAATTGCTAGAAGGTGAGTGGGCAAAAAAATACAAACCTACCAATTATTGGAGTGATGAACCTCTGCTTTGGCCATCTCAAGAACAGGGAATAGCTCAGGCAATTTGGGTCATTGAAAATGTTGGCAGCGTGCTCGTAGCCGATGCAACGGGTTCAGGTAAAACTCGAATGGGCGTCCACCTAATCAAAAATGTAATCAATCATATTTGGGGAACTGGGCGGGTGCGGAAAGGCGATTCAGTGTTAATTTGTCCGCCTAAAGTCCTCAACTCTTGGGAGAAAGAGATTGGGAATTGCGAGGGCGCCCATCTCCTGGTTTACTCTCACGGCTCATTGAGTAGTGCCAAATCTAAGAAGCACCAGCATCTTATTGATGTTATCCGTCGCGGTCAAGTCCTTGCTGTCGATGAAGCGCATAACTTTTTCAACGACAGTTCTAATCGGACGCAGGCACTCTTTAGCAACATTGCTGACTATGTATTGCTGTTTACAGCTACTCCAATCAACAGAGGAGTCCGGGATTTGCTTTCCATCGTGGAATTGTTAGGAGCTGACAACTTTGATGATGAATTGGTGGAATCTCTTAAATCGCTATGGAGCCAGCACGAAAAACAGAATGAAAGGATGCCAAAAGAGCTTAGCAATAACCTGCGGAGAGCGATTCAGCAATTTACTGTTCGGCGGACAAAAGGTTTGTTTAATAGTATGATAACTCTCGAACCCGAACGTTATAAGAATACGTTGGGTGCTCTATGTCGCTATCCGAAAGAGATATCAAAAGATTATGATTGCGGTGAAACTGATGGCGATCGCAACTTAGCCCAACAGATTCGTCAAGCCACTGACAGACTGCGCGGTTTAGTATATCTCAAGGAAATTTCAGAACTACCAAAATTTCTTCGCAAGCAAGGCTGGAGCGAAGAAAAGTATCTTGAAGCACGCCTGAAAAGTGCTAAGGTACTGCCTGCTTATCAGGTTATGGCTTGCTTGCGATCTTCTCGTGCGGCACTGATAGAACATATCTATGGAACCGATCGTGCACAGAACCACTTCGACATTGATCCTAATACCAGAATCAAGAAAGACACGGGTAATTTAATCAAAACATTGGAGAAAATATCAGGCGAAACAGCCAAAAACAAGCTGGGCATTAAACTACCTGAATGGCTGAGCGATCCTGCCATACATAAAGAAGCTTGTGAGGAAGAAATAGAGGTTTACACAGATATTGCTAATCTATGTGAAAAGATTTCGGACTCGCGAGAAAATACTAAAGCAGCGCATCTGGTCAAGCTATTAAAGCATCACAAACTGATGATAGTTTTCGATAGTCGTTTGATTACTCTTCATCAGATTAAACATTTCCTTGAAAGAGAAGGGGTTAAGACGCTGATAGCAACTGGAGATACAACAACAGACTACGATCGGGTTAATGAGTCATTTAAACTTGGTTCCGAGGAATCTAGAGTCATTGGGTTATGTTCAGATGCAATGTCTGAGGGGGTCAACCTCCAGCAAGCTTCCGCCGTTGTTCAATTGACGATGCCCAGTGTAATTCGCTTGGCAGAACAGCGAATAGGTCGGATCGCTCGCATGGACAGTCCTCACCCTGCAATTGAAGTATGGTGGCCAAAAGATAGTAACGAGTTTGCCCTGCGATCTTCGGAGAGCAAATTTGTAGCTCGCCACAATCTGGTGTCTGATTTGTTGGGGTCAAATATATCACTACCCGATCACTTATCACCGGAGGAAGACACAGAATCATCAGATGAAGCGATTGCATCGATGGCAGAACTTGCTAAGAATGAAGAGCAAAGAGCAAGTGAAATCTGGACATTAAACGATGTTTTTGAGCCGGTGCGATCGCTCGTAGAGGACGAGCAGAGCCTAGTTTCATGCGAAGTCTACGATCAGGTACGAGCAAATAAAGTACGGACTTCTTTGAGTCTTGTTTTCTCTAAAAACGGCTACCCTTGGGCTTTCTTTGCCATTGCCGGAACAGAATGGGGTTCACCCCGCTGGGTCTATTTCGATTTTTTGGAAGGAAAGCCGATAACTGAGTTGGATTACATTAGTAAAAAACTCAAAGAAAATCTGGGTGCAGAGGTTAATGATTTTCCGCTAGGAGAAGAAGCTTCTCGATGCCTAGAAGATTTCTTAGGTCAGCTTATGAAGGCAGAAAAAGAGATGCTACCAAAGAAGAAGCAGCGTGCTCTTGAGCTGATGAAGGAAGTTCTCGAAGAGTACAAGAATAAATCTGTTAAAGACGAAGACAGGGAGCGTGAACAATTGGTTAACGAGTTGCTTTCTCTGTTCAATGAAGTACGATCGATTAGAGAAGTCCCAAGCAGGGAAGTAGATTTAAGCCTTTTAGCCGAGTGTTGGCTCGATTTAATTCAGCCTAGATGGTTCGAGCGCCTGCAAGAACGCCGTTCTGAACCTCTGCGACTTAAAGACCTTTATCAAAATTTAATTGACGATCCGATTCTTACAGAAAAACTCAAAGATGCGCTTAAAGTTGATACAGTCAAACCCCTTGAGGAGCGGATTGTTGCTGCAATTATTGGCGTGCCTTGAAATTGTTTTACTTTTGACAAATTATGTGGGGCGAATTAAAGGCGAAGATTTAGGGCGCGATCGCTTTTATTTCCGGCGCGATTTACCGCTGGATAGTTGAGACTAAACAAGGGCGATCGCACTTCATCCAATCCCCTAAATAGAATCAGGATCTACTCCCAACTCCCGCAACCTCGCCGCCAATCTTTCAGCTTTCTGCAATTGAGCTTGTTCTGCCTTAACTAACTCCTCTACCAAGGGCGGATTTAGTATTTCATCCACCGATAAAACCAGATTGGGAAATACTACAGACACAATTTCTTGACCGGGCAAAAAATCTGTCTGCGTGTAACCCTCTTCACCTTCAGTAAATGCTAAAAACCGGACTCTTTGCTTGCCATTTTTCGCGTCAACAATGCAATATTCCGGGACATTAGCTAGTTCGTACTCCGCTCGTTTAATCACGTAATCTTCCCGGCGATTTTCGCTAACTACCTCTACCACTAACAGCGGCTTTTCATCAAAATCGAGGATGCCAGCACCAGGCCTAGCAGCAGCTTGTTCTAAAAGACTTTGAGTGCAAACAACTACATCGGGAATGCGGGATTTATCTTCATCTGTTCTCACTCCCAGACCAGTTTTAACTACTAAATCAAGATTGTGAGCGGCTAGGTAACGCTGCAATTTGTAAACTAAATATTCGCAAATTTTGATGTGTAAAACTGTTGCTGTTGGTATCGGGATTAATTTGCCTTTGTACAGTTCATATTGTAGCTCGGAATCTGTTTGATAAAATCGGTATTCTTCAAAATTCAAGGTGGGTGAAGGATCAATTTGCTTGTCTTCAACAACTGGCACGACAGATTGAGACATATCTTTTCACCGATGTCGATAATATTCTATTATATTCGATTTTAATCTTAACAGTCAAGGGATTTTAGATTTTAGATTTTAGATTGAAGAAGGCGAACTTAGCTTAAAATGTAACCCGATCGCGCCATCTCTCTAAAAGCTTGTCCCCAATGCCCTGAACCCGCGCCACGTCGTCCAAAGAGGTGAAAGGTTGCTGTTTCCTCGCTGCCATAATTCTCTCGGCTAACTTCGGCCCAACTCCTGGCAAAGTATCCAATTCTGCCTGACCAATAATTTCAAAGGTGGTACAAGCCCCCGGATTTATTCCTTCGAGGACTCAGGACGGAATCAATCCAAAATCCCAAATCTCAAATCCTCAAGCCCCCGCATTTATACGTGGGGTAAATCTAAAATCTAAAATCTAAAATCTAAAATCGATTGACTCGCTGTATTCAAATTAACTAACTTTTTACCAGCCACAATTTGAGGTTTTGCTGCCTGGTTTTCCCCCGCAATTGTTGAAGATTTTGATGCTGCTTGTAATGATTCGCACTCTTTTTTCCTAGCATCAATTCTCTGTTTAATTCTGGGAGGAATTCCCAAAATTGCACCTTTGTAAAGCCGATCGAACTCCCGCTCAAAATGGGCCGCAACTGTAGGGCTTTCGTTAGCGGAGCCCTCGTAGAGGATCGCCAGCAGCGTCTCATCATTCCCATGATTTGCCGCCTCACTCCAGTTGTGAGAGCCTGTAATCACGGTATTTCCGTCTACAACGGCGAATTTGTGGTGCAGGCGATCGCCCTTTGGTAACACCGGCACTCCCACCGTAGCGATCGGCTTTTTCCAAGGGCGATTATCAGCTTCCAACTGGCAATTATCACTCAAAGTCGCCCCCATCATATCCAATCCTTCACTGTAAGAGCGATAAATAAAATTAGAGTCAATTAAAGCTCGCACCGCAACTCCTCGGCTAGACTCAATTTCTAGAGTATTTGCTAACCGCTGATCCGAAAATACAAACAATGCTAAATCAACGGACTTTTTCGCATTAGCCAAAGTTTTATTAATCCAACCATTAACGCTTTTTTCCCAAGGTAAGCTCTTGGAAGTCGGCGAAAATTGCACCGCCACAGTTGCATTACCTACTCTGACTTTTTGCACTGGACGAAATGGCTTTTTAATGCCAAAATTGCTGTCTAGTTTGCCTCCGGGCCCGTCGCCCCACATGATGTTAAATTCTTGAGTAAATAGTTGTGCTAATTGACCATTCTCAATTTTGAGCAAATTGTTAGCATTGCCGCGACTTGCTGCTGTTTTGAAATCACCATGCACATCACTTGTGGTAAAATTAGCAGAAGTTACGATGACTGTTTTGCCATCAATTACTACAAATTTGTGGTGCATCAAACCGCTGCCTTTACTGCCGTCAGCAGTATCATCTATTACCGGAATGCCCGCATTTTTGACAATTACCAAAGCATCGCCTTCTTTGATTTCCTCTGCACTCAATTTGCCGTCTTTATTTGTATCGGCAAGTTGGACAAATTCGTTGTAGCGATCGCGCTCCCTTTCCGGTAATTTCGCCAACTCTTGCGCCGAAAAATCGCTCCAAGGGCGACTATACATATGTTCTACGATCAATCTCACTTTGATCCCCGATCGCTGGCGATCGGCCAAAACTCGCGCAATACCGGGCAAGCGAAACTCCTGCACCGCTACATCTACCGTCGATTTAGCATCGGCGATCGCCTCCGCGATCAACTTTTCCAAATCGTCTCCAGGTCTGGTTTGCAGGCGATAAGGCTCTGTATAACTCGAAGTGAGCGACTGGTTAAAGTATACTTGCAACAAAGGGTCTTGAGGCAGCGGAGTCAAACTCGGAGGCAAATTTTGGACATCTCCATCTTTTTTGCCACAAGCGACAAGGCACACTGCCAGCAGCGCAGCATAGCACAAACGCAGTAAAGTAAGATAAAGCACAGCCACAGAAATTGAAAGATTTTTGAGGTTGTTAGTCTCCCCACAGTTCAAACCTATTGGATAATTTGATACTGTCCATGCCGTCATGGGAGGGGGCTTCTTGATTCAAAGTGAGAACCTATTAAATTTATGCAAGGGAATAGATTTTACGTCTTGTAGGACTGCCTCGATGCCGGAAGCATCACTGGTAGGGTAGCAGCATTCAGGGGCGTGGATCATACCCGATACCGCTGCTTTATGGCTAAAAGAAAAAGAATTTTTCCGTGCGGTCACAAAGGATATGGTAAAGCGTGCCATCGCTGCACGCAAGAGTTTGTGGCGAATCAGCATTACGTTCAAGTCTTGACGGAAAAACAAACCAAAAAACAGGAGAGGGAAGCATCATTTGCCAGAGATATCATCGATCTCAGAGGTCTGCCAGATCATGTAGTTACTAAAGCCCGCACTATTATAGCAGCTTTGGGCGAAAATAAGAATTACAGAGAATTTGGCGGGAAACGCCTACGTCACAATCGTTTGATCGTAAGTATTCCTGTAACGCGCAACTACAGAATGCTGTGCGAAGATTGCGGCACTTTCTTAAATCCTCAAAAAGTTTTGTCGCACGAAGACTACAACGTCTGCAAACCTGGAAGTTAGTAATCAGTCATTAGTCATTGGTCATTAGTCATTAGTCATTGGTTATTAGTCATTGGTCATTGGTCATTGGTCATTGGTCATTGGTTATTGGTTATTGGTTATTGGTTATTGGTTATTGGTTATTGGTCATTGGTCATTAGTCATTGGTCATTGGTCATTAGTCATTGGTCATCAGTTAACAGTTAACAGTCAACAGTTAACAGTCATCAGTCAACAGTCAACAGTTAACAGTCATCAGTCAACAGTCATCAGTAAACAATCAACAGTCATCAGTCATCAGTCATCAGTCAACAGTCATCAGTCATCAGTCAACAGTCATCAGTCATCAGTCAACAGTTAACAGTCATCAGTCATCAGTCATCAGTCAACAATCAACAGTCATCAGTCAACAATCAACAGTCATCAGTCAACAGTTAACAGTCATCAGTCATCAGTTAACAGTTAACAGTCAACAATCAACAGTCATCAGTCATCAGTCATCAGTCATCAGTCATCAGTCAACAATCAACAGTCATCAGTCAACAGTCATCAGTCAACAGTCATCAGTCAACAATCAACAGTCATCAGTCAACTGTTAACAGTTAACAATCAACAGTTAACAGTTAACAGTTAACAATCAAAAGTCATTGATTATTAGTTATTTAAAGCAATGCAAATTTATCTCGACTATAGCGCCACGACTCCTGCACGCCCAGAAGCAATTGATGCTATGCAAAAAGCTCTCACTCAACATTGGGGAAATCCTTCGAGTTTGCACGAGTGGGGACAAAGAGCCGCCACAGCTTTAGAATTAGCAAGAATGCAGGTTGCTGACCTGATTAACGCCCTCCCAGAATCAATGATTTTTACTTCCGGCGGTACTGAAGCTGACAACTTGGCAATCATGGGAATTGCTCGTCTTTATGTTACACCACAGCATATAATTATCTCTAGCGTAGAGCATTCCGCAGTATCAGAAACCGCGCGACAACTTGAACAGTGGGGATGGGAAGTGACGCGCCTACCGGTGGATAAATTTGGGCGAGTTCACCCTTGGGATTTGCAGCAGTCACTGCGATCGAATACAGTGTTAATTTCGATCATTTACGGCCAAAGCGAAGTTGGCACGCTGCAACCAATTGAAGCATTGGGAAAGATGGCGCGCGATCGCCATATCCTGTTTCATACCGATGCTGTTCAAGTTGCCGGCAGACTACCGATAGACGTGCAGAAACTGCCCGTAGACTTGCTTTCTCTTTCCAGTCACAAGCTGTACGGGCCCCAAGGTGCAGGGGCGCTTTACGTGCGTCCTGGCGTCGAATTAGTGCCAATCTTAGCCGGTGGTGGTCAAGAGTTGAAACTGCGTTCTGGGACGCAAGCAGTGCCCGCAATTGTCGGTTTTGGGGAGGCGGCGGAATTGGCATCGCAGGAAATAGATGTGGAAATGCCGAGGTTGATTGAATTGCGCGATCGACTTTTCTATCGATTAGCTCATGTACCCAGTTTAGTCCCAACGGGCGATCGATATCGCAGGCTCCCACACCATGTCAGTTTTTGTATTGTTTCTCCCGACGGTGACACAGGGAGAGTGACGGGCAAAACTTTAGTCAGACAGCTCAATTTAGCGGGGATTGGTATTAGTTCCGGTGCGGCTTGCAGCAGTGGCAAACTGACTCCGAGTCCGATATTATTGGCAATGGGATATAGCGAAACTGCGGCTGTTGGTGGCATTCGCTTGACTTTGGGACGGGAAACAACGGAAGCTGATATTGATTGGACTGCAAGTGCGATCGAGCAAATTTTGGAAAGGTTAATGCCAAAGGTAGCATTATCTAGGCGTTAGGAGGAAATCTGCGGTTAAAATCCAAAGAAACCGGGTTTTTTCCCGAATCGCGGGCTGTTACCAAATATTCTCGCAAAAACCCGGTTTC
>DPLL01000184.1:17527-17657 GCA_003542015.1 Microcoleaceae cyanobacterium UBA9251
AATCAAAGAAACCGGGTTTTTTTCCATCTCTTCGCCTGTTACCAAATATCTCGCAAAAACCCGGTTTCTGGGCCCCCGTGCACCAAAGAAACCGGGTTTTTCCCGAATCTTCGCCTGTTACCAAATATCT
>DPLL01000026.1:0-373 GCA_003542015.1 Microcoleaceae cyanobacterium UBA9251
AGAGTTGAAATTTGACCGGTGCGACATACCGGGCAAGGATAGTTATCTTGAGGGTTAAAAGGGCGGGTTGATTTTTTGAATCTATGCATGGAGGAAGTAGTTGATCGAGATAATTGAATGATATTAACAGAGTGATTGTGCGTTGGGTGGGGGCGGGTTTTGTTTGTAGATTGTTGGTTATTGAACAAGTTTTTTCCCTAAATCCGCGCCTACAGGTTAATGATTCATGGTGGATGATTTCGGATTAATTGCGGTGATTGTTGTTATACTGAATTCGGGCTCCTGCCCACTGAAGTTTTTCCCTTAAGATGCCGTAATAAGAATAGTTTTCTCGCAAAATGATAAACTTGGCTTCGCAGTCTGCCATCCGCAC
>DPLL01000026.1:596-6582 GCA_003542015.1 Microcoleaceae cyanobacterium UBA9251
CAGTCTGTCCCAAATCTCTTCAGTATTTTGGAAATCCTCAAAAGATTCAGTTAAAAAACCTAAGTGTCCCCCCACATTCGCAGCCAAAATCGGGATGCCGTCAGCAGCTAAATTTCGCGCCGCAGCAAGGGCCGTGCCGTCACCACCGAGCACCACAGCTAAATCAATTGGGCTGTTGCTAGAGGCCAAAAACACTGGATAGGGGTTATCTTTTGGGCCACTCGGCCCCATCAAAATATGACACCCGCGACTTTCTAACTGCCTCGCACATTGTTCGGCCCACCGCTGGCTGAATGGATCTCTGGCTTTGTGGGCAATAATTACTTGTTTTAGTTGCACAACCTGTCGATTTTAGATTTTAGATTTTGGATTTTGGATTGTTAGATTTTAGAGTGAGTTCACAATCTGTCGATTTTAGATTTTAGATTGTTAGATTTTAGGCTGGGTGAAAGATCTTGAAATATACGATCGCACAAATTGGTTTTGGACATCCTGTTAGATTTTAAACTATTTTGGAGAATTCCCAATTTATTTAATCGAAAATCGAAAATCGAAAATCGAAAATTGTATCACCCGTCGATGCTGCGGGATTTGGGGCGCGGCCATGTAATGCTGGTGTCGGCTGCGATTAGACGAGAAACCGCGATCGCCCCAAACTGATTAAGATGGCTGGGGTCAAAAAAATAGTCGTTGCGGTTTGGCCACCGCTGGGAAAAGTCGCGGAAAGCGAAGCCTTTTTGCCGCGAGAGTTGCTGCATTTGTTGCCGGAATTGCTGTTCTGCATAGCGACGAGTGCCGTCTAGATAGTCCTCGGTGAGGGGCAAATTGACGAAAACCAATGGAATTTTGCGAGTTTTGACAAAAGCTATGACTGAATTGAAGGCTTGGGCTTGTTTTCCTCCGAGGTTGAAGTTTTCGTAGTCGCGATCGTATGTGCCAGAAACGTAAGGGCGATCGTTATAGTAGGTGTTGGGATTGTAACGATCAGATAGAGACATAAATCCGTTAGAGTCGATCAAGTCTGCTAAGTTGTTGACGGGCCCGATCGCCCTAGTGGCTGGCGCTGAGAGGGTTCTATATGGTGCATTTTGGAATACTACAGGAGTGGCGATCGGTTTTAACTGAGATTTTGCACCGTCAACAACCTGTAGGGGCGGGTTCAGCAATAGCTTTAAAGGATACCCAAATAAAAAACCCGCCCTCACCTCGCGCGAGAGTCCTCGATCAATATTGGTGGCTGATGTAAGTTTTAACTCAGATTTTGTACCAATAGAGGCTGTCGAAAGCTGTGCTCTCTGGAAACTGCCACGGCAAGGCTGCGGGAATCTGTAACACAGGGGAGTAACATTGGGTTCATCTTCCGGCAATTTGGGGCGAACACCTGCGACTAAAAGTTGATTGCCTTCGGAAGCGATAATTGAGTTAAAAGTGCGATCGACCCTGCCACTATTGAACGCCCGCACCCCGTCAGCCCAGACAATCATTTGAGGTAAATGCTGCGGTTTTAAGAGTCGCCGCAGTTGAAAGTCAACTACTTGTGCAGTGGCACCATTAACTGCAAAATTAAATATGGTTAAGCCCGATCGACCGTTAGCAGCCAAAGATTGTTTGAGCTGTTTGGGATCGACACCTTGTAAGGCGCGGGAACTACCGACAATCAAAACATCTGGCGGGCCGACCGTCGCCACGTAGGATAAGTAAAGTTCTAGCTGTTCGTTGAGCAAATCGCTGCTAAAGCTGGCGGAGTTGAGTTGACGAGTTGCGCCTGCTTGCTGTTGGGAATAAGTGAGGTTTTTCATGTACTCCACCACTTTTTTCTCAGCAAAAGCCCGTTTGGGACTGCTGGGAGGAACTGCTTGCATCCAAGCTACGGCTTGCACCCACAGGGCTGCTACTTCGTCCCAGTCTTGTTTTGAATTGGCTGATTGAGCCAAATTAGAGGCTTGGGTAGCAAAGTTAACTGCCTCCGTGAAGCCATCGTTTTGGGGGCATGAGGGCGCGCTAACGAGTTTTTTGGGTTTTTTGGAGTTTTGAGCGAGGATAGTCTCAGGGGGCTGTGCTTGGGCTGCGGATGTGATCGCCCCCTCGGCCGCTGCGGTGTTGAGTGGCTTCGTTGAGGAACATCCGACTGTTAAGGCTAGCGCCGTCGCAGTGGCGCAGGTACGTTTGAGGGTGCTAATGCTGATGCTAGCGATGTAGTGGCGAATCATAGAGCTTTTAGCGATCAATCGATTTTGGATTTTGGATTTTGGATTTTGGATTTGAGATTGTTAGATTCTATCGATTTTGGATTTGAGATTGCTAGATTCTAGAGTGAGTTCACAATCTATCGATTTTAGATTTTGGATTTTAGATGGTTAGATTTTTTAGCGTATTTCCGTGTGGGATTCGATGACTGCTTCGGCTTCCAGGGCGATCGATCGCAATTTATCCAGTATATCCTGACTCGCCGACTGCCACAACCCCCGCTGACGAGCTTCTAACAATCTTTCCGCCATATCTCGCAGCGCCCAAGGATTGTTTGATTGAATAAATCCCTGCACTTTCTCATCAAAAATGTAAGCCTCCGCGATTCCTTCATACATAAAATCTTCTACACAATTAGCCGTAGCATCGTAAGCAAACAAAAAATCAACCGTTGCTGCAATTTCAAACGCACCTTTATAACCATGTCGCATGGCACCTTCTATCCATTTAGGATTCACAGCCCTGCTGCGATAAACCCGCGCGATTTCTTCCCGCAATTGCCGCACTTTCGGATTCTCAGGAATTGAATTATCTCCAAAATAAGTTTCAGGATTTTTGCCTTGCAAATTGCGAATTGCCGCAGTCATTCCCCCTTGGAATTGATAATAATCGTCGGAGTCGAGGATGTCATGTTCGCGGTTGTCTTGGTTTTGCAGAACTATTTGCATTTGGGTGAGGCGTTTGGTAAATGCTTCGGGTGCCGAACATCCCCATTCACGCCCCTTAAATTCACCCCCCCTAGCCCCCCCTNNAAGGGGGGGTTGGGGGGGTACTTGTATAAGCGTAACTGCTCCAATTAATGTAAGCTTTGGCTAAATCTCCGTCATCTGTCCAGTTTTGAGCTTCAATTATGCCTTGAAGTCCCGCGCCGTAAGCACCCGGTTTTGAACCAAAGACGCGAAAGTGCGATCGCAATTCGGCCTCTTCCCGACTCAAACCACTCAATTCCCAATCCTGAATCTCTTCCTTAACTTGTGCTGCTAAAGGATTGCTTTCCGCAGGTTCATCTAAATCTGCCACAGCTTTTACCGCAGAATCAAACAAATCAATTAAGTTAAAAAAAGCATCCCGAAAAAAGCCAGAAATTCGCAAAGTAACATCAACTCTGGGCCGCCCCAAAACAGAAACTGGCAAGATTTCAAAATCTACAACCCGGCGTGAAGGGCCATCCCAAACTGGTTGAACTCCGATCAATGCTAGGGCTTCTGCAATGTCGTCTCCCCCCGTTCGCATGGTGGATGTTCCCCACACTGACAAGCCCAAAGTTTTGGGATATTCGCCATTTTCTTGAGTGTATCTTTCGATTAAAGTTTCGGCCGCAACTCTCCCAACTCTCCAGGCGGTTTCTGTGGGAATGGCGCGGATATCTACTGAGTAAAAATTGCGGCCGGTGGGTAATACATCGGGTCTGCCGCGGGTGGGCGCGCCCGATGCGCCACTGGGTATGTGACGTCCATCTAAGCCACGCAAAAGGTTAGTAATTTCTTGGTTTGTTTGGAGGAGTGATGGTAAAAGATAGTTATTTATCCAGTTTATTTCTGGTTGTGTTGCTTTTCCTATTTGGATATTTCCCACCGCAGATGAATGCGGATTAACGCCGATGTTTGCAATTAAATTATCGACTAATTCTGCGGCTTTTTCTTCTAGTTCTGCGGTTAAATCGCCTGCGGTGGTTAAGGGGTCGAAATCGTAGCCTGAGTCTTCTGCTAGGGCGCGGGTTAAACCGGATCTTCCTGTGCTAGGATGGCGGGCGATCGCAATTATCAAATCTCTCAACTGTCGCCCTTGGGGGCACTGTCCAAAAATGTGCAATCCGTCGCGAATTTGAGACTCTTTGAGTTCGCAAAGATAGCCGTCTGTGCGAGTGATAAATTCGGTGACTTCGGATTTATTGAGTTGAATTCCTAAGTCTTTGTCTAAGTTTTCTTTGTTGGTGAGGGCGACAATGCGATCGCGAATCATCGGTAATCGAGACGGATCTAAGCTTTGCGCTTCGCAATATTCGTCGATTAAAGCCTCTAACTGCTGCAAAGGCCCGTAAAGTTCGGCGCGAGTCATCGGCGGTGTCAGGTGGTCGATTATCACGGCTTGCGATCGTCTTTTTGCCTGGGAACCCTCCCCCGGATCGTTGACAATAAACGGATAAAAATTCGGCATCGCACCTAATGCAACTTCGGGATAACAATTGCTGGATAAAGCCACACTTTTACCGGGAAGCCATTCTAAATTACCATGTTTTCCCGCATGAATTATTGCCTGACTTCCAAACTTTTCTCGCAGCCAATGATAGTAAGCTAGATAATTGTGAGTTGGTTCTAAATCCGGTGCGTGATAGTTCAAACTAGGGTCAATTTCATATCCCCGCGATGGTTGAATTCCCACAAACACATTCCCAAACTGAATCCCCGGAATGGGAAACAGATGCGCCGCCAAAAGTTCCGTTTTTTCTCCCGTTGCTAAGCCCCATCTGTTACAAATTCCATCTTGGACTTGCTGTGGCAAAGTTGCGAAATACTCTTGATATTCTGCCAAATCTAAATATTGATTAACCGGGCGTAATTCCCGTCCTTCCGGGTCATTTGTCACGCCAGAAGTCAACATTTCAATTAACTCATTGCCGCTGCTGGGAATATTATCTATTTGATAGCCAGCTTGCTGCAAAGCTTTCAGGATTTCCACACAACTAGCGGGGGTATCCAAGCCGACACCGTTGGCCAATCGCGCGTTGCGGGTGGGATAATTTGCGAGAATTATGGCGATGCGTCTGTTGGCGGCGGGAGTTTGTTTGAGCTTTACCCAGTTTGTAGTTAAATCTGCTACAAATGAAATGCGATCGGCCGCAGCGACATAACCCACAACATCAGTTTCTAATTCGCTATTCCAAGTTTGGACAGCCTTAAAAGAAACAGCCCTACTAATGATTTTCCCATCCACTTCTGGCAAAGCCACATTCATCGCCACATCGCGTGGCGAAAGTCCTTGCAATTCGCTTTCCCACTGTTGTAAACCACCGCCACTAAATATGGCTTGCAAGACGGGAACATCTAATAATTTTAAAGTATTTTGTTCTGAGTCGGGACTGTTGAAACCGGAGATTGCAAAACTTGTTGTATTGAGTAATAATTGAATTGGTTCTGCGTCTTTTGGCTGAAAATATTCCCGCAATTTTACTTGCAAATCTGGTTCTCGCAAAGAAGATATAAACACGGGAACGGGTACTAAGTTTCGCTCGGATAAAGCTTGACAAAGTGCATCGATTGGTGCAAGATTTCCCGATAAATAATGAGCGCGATAAAATAAGATTCCCACCGTAGGGGCGGTGCCCCCGTGCCCGCCCTCTTCGCTCCCTTTAGGGCGTGTTTCCAAACCCGGAGATCCCCCCCAGCCCCCCTTAATAAGGGGGGAGCAAGAAGTGGTCAAATTCTCCCTTATTAAGGGGGATTTGGGGGGATCGGAATCAGGAATCAAAGTCCCCCTTGTTAAGGGGGATTTAGGGGGATCGGCGTCGGTTGGTAAACCCGGAGATCCCCCCCAGCCCTCATTAATAAGGGGGGAGCAAGAAGTGGTCAAAGTATCGCTTTTTAAGGGTGATTTGGGGGGTTTACAATCTGGTGGTAAACCCGGAGATCCCCCCCAGCCCCCCTTAATAAGGGGGGAGCAAGAAGTGGTCAAATTCTCCCTTATTAAGGGGGATTTGGGGGGATCGGAATCAGGAATCAAAGTCCCCCTTGTTAAGGGG
>DPLL01000395.1 GCA_003542015.1 Microcoleaceae cyanobacterium UBA9251
CAAAGAAACCGGGTTTTTCGTAGTTTTTAGGCGGTGTAACGATATTCTCGGAAAAAACCCGGTTTCTGGCCACCCGCGCGTCCGTGACTACGGCAGAAATCAAAGAAACCGGGTTTTTCGTAGTTTTTAGGCGGTGTAACGATATTCTCGGAAAAAACCCGGTTTCTGACCACAATAAACAAAGGTCGATCGCACATTTCCAAATTCCCGATAATTCACTGTAGGAAAAAGGCATTGCCCTGTCCTTAGCAGGATTTGCTATATAATTTTTATTCCTCACTGTTTGGGCTGGAATAGTTAGTTTTGACATACTCTTTTAGTACGGGTGCAAGGGTGAAAAATGTGCGTGAAGCGTAGCTATCCCGTAGGGAATCGCCCTCCTGGATTTTTTCAATTAATGAACGCCGTCCCAAGGATTGCATAACTTTCAAAAATTGCGATCGAGATAATTGCAGATTCTCTGGCACTTTTGAGAGGGAAACTGGCGCGGTTTCACTCGCCAGCCATGACATCACCTGTTTTTCTGACTCGGATAAGCGATTAAATGGCTGATGCAGTAAAGATTCTAAATCACCTAAAAATAGTGGATCATCAGACAAAAATTCCGAGAGGCTGCCATTAAACAAATCTTGAATCATTGTAGCAACTATCTTTAACCACAAGGGATTGCCTCTGTATTGTTCAATTAGTTCTGACCATTTTGCATCTTCAGTTAAACCTTTTTCTCTGAGGATTTCCGCCGCTTCACCACCTAAACCATTGAGTTGTAATGAGCGAATTGGCTGGTTTTTGCCTTCTAATACGGCAATTTCTCTGGGTGTTTCCCAACTTAGCAGCACTAAGCAACTGTTGTGAGATAATTCTGCTACTTGTCGAAATAGCGTGCCGTAATCTTCGTATCCAGGTTTGTAATCACCAGCAAGTTGTCCGCTGCTATTTACCATTTGTACGTCATCAAGTATCAGCAGACAGCGGTATTTTTGCAAGTATTCCAGTAGGGGCAATCCCCCCGTGGTTGCCCCTTCTTCTGGGGAGTGGGCGGGCACGCCGTCGGTATTTGGGGCGGGCACGGGGGCACCGCCCCTACCGAAGGCGGACAAGCCGTCAGCATTTGGGGCGGGCACGGGGGCACCGCCCCTACCGAAGGCGGGCACGCCGTCAGCATTTGGGGCGGGCACGGGGGCACCGCCCCTACGGAAGAATTGAATGATATTTTTTTGAAGTATTGACAGGGGTGGAGATGTGGCGAGACTTCGCCAGATGACGAAATCAAATTCGTGTTTGATTTGTTGGACAAGTTGGGCGGCGATCGCGGTTTTGCCAATGCCGACTATGCCGTGTATGGCGAGTAGGCGGGTGTTTTCGTGGAGAATCCACTGTTTGAGGGTGGTGAGAGAGGTGGTGCGATCGTAAAAGGTGAAGATTTTGGGTGCGTCGCTTAAGTCTATATGGGGTTGTATGGGGGTTTGTTGGAGGTTTGGGGGAGATGCGGGCGATCGATTATTCATAACTTCTTCTGATTGTTGTATATTACCATTGCAAAAATTAACATTCCTAACATTTGTAAATTCTGTTGTAAAGTTGGATGAACTAATAGATAAATAAGATTTTTGTAAAGTACGGCGTAAATTAGATTTATTAACTTCTTGACCTAAAGCATTGGAAAGAATTTGCCATAATTCCGAGGCGACATTTCTTACATGGCCTTCGGTACAATGTTCTTCTTCTGCAATGTCGCTATATTTCTGACCATCCCAGGTTCCTTTCAAAATGGTTTCTTGGAGATGATCTATATGTTTACCAGTCTGGGAAAAAAATAGACTATCTGTAAACGGCAATACATTTTTTACGTCCATTGCTCTGATTTGTCAAGGATTTATATCATATTATCACAAATATCTGACATTTGATGACATTAGCAACAGTAGATGACATTGGCTGACATTTTGCCTGACATTTTGCCTGACTAAATTAGTTACTTATTCTGACATATTGTAAGTTGCAGTTAGAAGAGTTTAGTTGAATAATTTTTATATAAAGTGTTCAAAACTTAATTGTTTAAATAGGAGACCATAATTGATGGTAAAACCAGCACAATTTAGTAAAATAGCGATGGCTGCCTTAGTTGGTAGTGTAGTTGTTTTTTCTCACACTCAACCAGCCGATGCTGCCTGGTTTAGAAAAGACGACTTTTTGGGTCAGCTTACTACAACAGACAATGCTGCTTATTGGCGAGCCCAAGGCCAATGGTATGGAAACTTTCAACCTCCCAATCGGAATCAGCTTTGTCAATGGAGGTATGGTAATAACAATGTATGGGGTCAGGGTGTTGGTTGGGGTCAGAACTTTTACAAAACAAATTGTTATCGTTGGCGATGGTTTTGGCAGTAATTGTACGGTCATCTTGTCGTGGCTCACATTCTTATGTTTGTTAGTTAGCCAGGATATACACCAATATCCATAAGGCACAAAGAGTTTCTACTAAGAACATCGGCTTCCAGTAGGAACTCTTTGTGCCTAGTTAATGTGACTGTTTAATTAGGGTAAAATGGAATATATATTAAGGATATTTAATCGGTTTTATCGCAAGCAAAACTCAGGATTCACCCTTGTAGAGTTGTTAGTGGTTATCATAATTATAGGTATTCTCGCTACTATATCTCTGGGGACGATGTTTAATTTCATCAATAAAGCTAAACAAGTAGAGGGAATTACTTACGTTAATACTTGTCAGAAAAAACAACTAGCTTACTATGCTGAAAACAATCAGTTTACAGACTCCCTAGAACTCCTCGGATTGCCAAAGGAAACCAACAATTATATGTTCAAAGTGGAGATCTCTCCTCCCACCAAGCCTGAAGACGGTAATGAAACATTAGCTTGTTGTATGGCTGGGGAGAAGGGAGGCGGTAGCGATATGGTGTTTATGTGTGCATCATCTGGTGGCTAAAGTGCTTGTGATATAATAGGTGCGATCGCCATTCCCTTACTCAGAGTGCGATAGGACTTACGCGCTCTGACCAAAGAAACCGGGTTTTTTACCGAATTTCAGGGCTGAAACGAAGTTTTTTCGTAAAAAAACCCGGTTTCTGGGCTCCCATCTAAGTCCTAACTGATTCTTTTTATCCAACACCATAGGGAATTTTTACCGCTTTGACAACCATTTATAAGACAAGCGATAGTCAGCAGGAGAAAATCGGAGTGCGATATTTGGTATAACGAAAGAATCGCGATCGCAGACAACCCAATGCAATCTCTTGAATACAGTAACCTCGACAAATTACCCAATTTGGGATGAACTTGCTAAACTATTAGCACCGATCGCCCTAAATCACCTCATCGAGAAACATCTAGAATCCTGCAATTACAAAATACGCGGTAACAGGGATAACAATAAGTTTTATAAAGAGATAGCTTTCATTCATCCCATATCTGTAGTCCTGGACGCGCGGGGCCAGAAACCGGGTTTTTTACGAAAATCTTTCCTTCTCACCCGCAGATTAGGTAAAAAACCCGGTTTCTTTGGGCGCAGTGCATAAGTCCTGTCAAACAAGAACACCGCCCCTACAGATTAATGACCGCCGGCCGCCCCAGCCGCCCGTTTAAACGCCTCATCCAACACTTCCGAAAGCGTCGGGTGAGTGTGCACTCGGAATGCTAAAGTGTGCACAGAATCCCGTTGGGCGATCGCATTTGCCGCCTCCTGAATCAAATCCGAAGCGTGCAAACCGAAAATGTGAACTCCTAACAATTCCCCCGTATCTTTCCGGTAAATCACCTTAGCCATACCGTCGGTTTCCCCTTCAGCAATAGCTTTAGAATTTCCCTTAAAATAAGTCTTGACAGAAGCTACCTCAAACCCTTCAGCTTTTCCTAACTCCTTAGCCGCCGGTTCCGTCATCCCCACATAGCTAATTTCCGGGTGAGTAAACGCCGCCGCTGGGATGCTCAAATAGTCAATTTCCCGATCGCGCCCGCAGATATTTTCCACCGCAGCAATGCCCTGAGCAGACGCAGAATGAGCTAACATCATTTTACCATTCACATCGCCGATCGCCCACAAATGCTTAACCGGTTCTCCCCCAGCCAAAACCTGCATCTTATCGTTGACAGGAATATAACCGCGCATCGTTTCCACCGCAACAGTTTCTAACCCCAAATTCTTACTAACAGGAACTCGGCCAGTTGCTACCAAACAAGCATCTACTTCCAAAACTTCGACAATTTCCTTAGTTTTGAAATCAGCTAATTCAATAATTACCGGCGAACCAGGAGTAATCTTCATTGCTAACAAACCCACTTTTGTTTCAATATCGCGGGGTGTAATTAACACCCGTTCTGCTAACTTAGCAATATCTGGGTCAAAAGTTGGCATTAATTGATCTAATGCCTCAATCATCGTGATTTCACAGCCCAATGCAGTGTAAATATCGGAAAACTCTAAACCGATGTAACCGCTACCAATAATTGCGATCCACTTCGGTAGCGATTCCAATCTGACAGCATCGTCGCTGGTAAATACAGTTTTGCCGTCAATTTCTATCCCCGGAGGGACAAAAGGAATTGAACCGGGAGCGAGAATAATATCCTTGGCCGTAATCGTTTTCTCGCCTTTATCGGTTTCGATGGTAATTTTTTGAGAACCGGCGATTTTTCCCCAACCTTGGATGATATCGACATTCAAACGTTTGAGGCTGTTGGTCAAGTCGCCACGTAGTTTGCTGACAATGGTGTTAGCATGATTGGCGATCGCCCCGCGATCGAAATCCACACTTCCCAACTGAATTCCCAAAGTCTTAAGGTGGTGAGCATTCCGCAAGTCTCGCACTCTTCCAGAAGCCGCCAGCAGGGCCTTAGAGGGAATACAGCCCCGGTTGACGCAAGTTCCCCCCATGTCGCCCGCTTCGATTATTGCCACTTTCAGCCCGCAGCTAACGGCGTGGATGGCCGCCCCGTGTCCGCCGACGCCGGCGCCGATAATTGCTAAATCGTAATCAAATCCCTGAGTCACCTGATTCTCCTAGTGTTATTTCTATCTGAGGACTTAAGCAAAAATACCGTATTTCAGTCATTTCAAGCTGGTACATGGCGATCGCAATCCTGGAATAGGTGTGATCCTGGCATAAGTCCTGATCCTTATTTTCGACTAGACTAGGATGAATTAGACACCTTTTTTAGCTTAATGGAGCACTCGTGAATCGCACAGTACCGTAATTGTCACTGGCTTAGGGAATTGTGATCAACATATAAACTGAGAAACAGCGAATCCTTGTCTATGGAGCAACTTATGATGGAAGACGACGACCAGAAAGATTCACGTCGCGCCTCGGCTCAATCATTTTTTGAGTCTCTTGATGAATTGTTCGATTATATAGAAGCCAGCAGCAGTCAACCAGCGCAGCCTAAATCTCCACCGCCTCAACCCTTGCCTTCTAGTCCGCCGAAGAAGGCTAGACCTGCGAAAATTAATTTGTCGGATTTTGAAGATGCGATCGCCGATTTGGAACAGTTTATCCAGAAAAAACACCAGAAACGCCCGGAATCTAATCAATAGTGTTGGTAGTTTCTCAGGACTTAGGCAGGCACACTACATACATATAGTGTGCCTTCACAAATACAAACGTTACTAATTAACGCCAATATTCACTCAAAAGTTGTTTCGGAATTATTATTAGCCGAAATTAGGAGACTGCACCTGCCGTGTCCCTACAATATTATTTTGGGTAGGGAAACGGCATTGCCGTCTCCTCAATTAGCCGGTCAGCAAAAATCAGGACACTCAAGCGTGCCCATAGGTGTCAACTTAAGCCTAAA
>DPLL01000396.1:0-3617 GCA_003542015.1 Microcoleaceae cyanobacterium UBA9251
ACTTCTGCGATCGCCACAGGCATTGAGGGCCAGATGAGGCTGGCCATAATCATCAACACAATGCCTTGGAAATGTTGGCTATTTTTGGGAACTGATTCGGTCATAAGTAGGCGGATCTAAATAATTAAATAATCCCTTTCATTAGATAATCCGGGTTGCGTAAAACCATTAATATGAACCTGAAGGTTCCAATATCCATTAATTTTTGGCAAAACTGCCTGACTCAAGCGATTTTTTTGAGCAAGGGGTTTGACTTCACTTAAAAAATTCTGCGCGACAACAGGCATCAAAATAGATGAGAAAGTTGCGATCGCCAAAAGCGAAGTCAATGTTACCGCTTTTGGGTTTTTAGTCTTCATCAATGCACTCCAAAATAACAGTTATATTATATCACAGCAGTCCTGGGAAAGCTACCGTATTTTTACTGATTTTTTCTAGGTGACAGATAGTTAAATTTAACTTTCCCAAAAAAGCCGAGTTGTCTAGTAGGTTGGGTGGCGATTATCTCAACCAAACCTACTCAAAAAACTACACTGTCACCCCTTCAAGTTTCTCATCTGTCAACTCATATAAATCGCGCAACTTCTGCAACTTATCCGCATCCGGCCGCCAAAAACCCCGCCCGTTAGCCTCCAACATTCGCCCCACAATATTGCGAAAAGCTTCAGGATTTGCCTCCCGCAACTTCTGCGCCATTTCCTGATCCAAAGCATAAGTATCCGCCGCTTGATTGTAAACCCAACTATCAGTAAAATCCGCCGTTCCCCCCCAACCAATTAACGCCGTCATCCGCTGCGAAATTTCATAGGCACCGCCGGAACCTTGATTCGCCATCGCCTTAGCCCACTTAGGATTCAGCAACTTAGTTCGATATTCCAAACGCAGCAAATCTTCTAAATTGCGAGGATTTGTATCCTTAGAAAAACTTTCGACAAAACTGGTATTAACCTTTTTGCCGCGCTGCTTTTCGGCGGCTTTCTTCAAACCCCCAGTATTGGCATAATACTCTTGAATATCAGTCAAACCGTATTCAACCGAATCAATTTCTTGAACAATGCGATCGCACCCTTTCAACAATTGAGTCAAAACCTCCGGCCTCGCTTCCCCCTTATCCTGTCTTCCGTAACTAAAAACATTACGACTTTCCCAAGTTTTCCCCAACTCATCCCCAGAATCCCAACTACCATCAACAACCCGATCGTTAACCAAAGAACCAAAATCGCCAGCCGGATTAGAAAACAATCTTGCCGCACAATTTTTCACACCTTGTGCTTGCAAAATCAAAGCGTGTTTGCGAATAAAATTCTCCGATTCCGGTTCATCAGCAGCCGCCGCCCGCACAAACAAATCATCCAGCAATTCAATAATATTCACAAAGCTATCTCGAAAAATCCCCGAAAGATTTCCCAACACATCAATCCGGGGATGACCAACATCAACTAACGGTTTTAACTCATAGCGAACAATGCGTCCCGTACCTTCTTTAAGAGGTTCAGCCCCCACCAATTCCAGCAAAATGCCGATGGACTCCCCGCGCGTTTTAATCGCATCCAAACCCCAAAGCATCACCGCCACAGTCTCAGGATAACTTCCCTGTTCAGCAACGTGCTTATCAAGAATTTTCCGAGCAATTTCGCGCCCTCTTTCAAAAGCAGCAGGAGAAGGCATCCGATAAGGATCTAAAGCATGAATATTCCTGCCAGTCGGCAACACCCCAGGCCCATCCCGCAACAAATCCCCACCAGGTGCTGGCAGAATATATTCCCCATTCAAACCCCGCAAAAGATTAGTCAACTCATCGGTCGTTTGCAACAACAAATCCCTAACTAGCAACCCATCCTCAAAAACCCCACCAAACCCCTCTTTTTCTTCCTCTCTGCGCCCTCTGCGCCTCTGCGGTTCATTTTCTTCAAAAACTATTTCCCGCACCTGTTCCTGTGACAAATTATCCCCAAAATAAGCCTCAAGATAAGCCACCATTTCCTCAGAATTAGGAGGTTCACCGAGGACGTGCAAACCAGAAGAAAACAAGCGAGATTCAACCACCTGCAAATACTCGTAAAGCTTCACCAAATAGCGATTAAAAGCATCAGCACTGAACAAACCCACATTTTCAAAACTAAAAGCAATCCCCAACTTGCGAGCATCATCAAAGGGACAATCCGCCTCCAAACCGCTATCTAAAATCTTCTGGCAAATAGCCTCCTTCAGCAGATAATTCTTGTCAGAATCCTCCCGATATTCCGCAATCAAATCCCGCAAAGCCATCAATTCCTTATACAGCCCAGCGCGACCGTAAGGTGGCACATTGTGAGAAATTATAACACCGTAACCGCGACGTTTTGCTAACATTGATTCCGACGGATTGTTAGCGGCATAGATATAAAGATTCGGCAAACTTCCCAACAAAATATCCGACCAAGAATAGCCAGTATTTCCCAGAGGAGATCCTGGTAGCCATTCAACAGTGCCATGCATCCCAAAGTGAACGACAGCATCAGCTTGAAAATGATTTTGCAGCCACTTGTAAAAAGCAGCATATTGAGGGTGAGGTGTCAAATCGCGATCGAACATTAAGCGCATCGGATCGCCCGAAATGCCTAAAGGTGGCTGCAAACCGATCCAAATATTGCCCAATTGAATGCCGCCGATTTGGAACTCATCGCCATCAGTTTTAATCCCAGTACCAGTGAGAGACTTCCACTGTTTTTCGATGCGACTTTTTAACAAATAACCGAGCCATTTTTCGAGAGTTTTGACATTAACAGTATTAACCGCAGATGTAGTTTCATCCGCCTCTTTTACCATGCGAATTAACTCTTCACCATCAGCAGGCAAATCTCCCACAGTATAGCCTTGTGCTTTCAGTTTTTGGAGGAAATTCAAGAGCGATTTCGGTACATTAAGTAAAGCCGCCGTACCAGCCGCACCGTAACCGGGAGGAAACCCGTAGAGAATAATAGCAATTTTCCGTTGAGAAGGCGGAGTTTGCCGCAGTTTCACCCAATTGTTAATTCTACTTGTAAGGCGTTTCAGGCGATCGGGAACCAGATAAATATCCTCACCAACCAAACCGCCGAGGGGAATCGGATCGATCGCCCCATCCAACTCCGGCAAAGCATATAATACCACACTTTGCAAACCTCCAATACCCTGACGAGTCCAAGAATAAATATCCTGAATCAGCAAAGGTGCGGAAACAAAATAAGGTACATTTTTAGCAGCCAGAATTTTCTTAGCAACTTCCACCTGCCGCCCAGCTTCCATCGAACCAGCGGGCCCGCCAACTAGGGGAAAGCCAATAGTAGAAACAATCGCATCTACTTCCACAGCATCTGGAGAAAGAGAAAGAGTTTCAATATTACCTTGTTTTCGCCGTGCAGTTTCATCAGTAGTAGTCATCCAATCGCGCACCGCCACATGGCCTTCAACACCATTGATAAAAATCGGCAGAGGTATAATGCCAGCAGCTTCAAAATAGCGAATCAATTGAGGAATGTAAGGCTGTTTAGTGATAACGTGCTTGCGGTAAAGCAAGATTCCCACAACCGGGGATTTTCCTCCCACCGATTTTTGACACCAATTGGTTCCAAATTTTGTGGAACGGGCATCTTGCC
>DPLL01000396.1:3648-3800 GCA_003542015.1 Microcoleaceae cyanobacterium UBA9251
AACATGGACACAACATTATCCGCACCACCCGCATTCCAGTAACCGTAAATAATCAGCCAGTTGCGTAAATCCTGAACTTTTTGCAGTGGCACGTATTTCAATAACTTCGGGCCAACCTTCAAAAAACTGATGTAACCAGCCAGCTTATCTTC
>DPLL01000007.1:0-15650 GCA_003542015.1 Microcoleaceae cyanobacterium UBA9251
CGCAAGGTTTTTGCCAAATTTGGCTTTGGTCGTCGTGTTGAGGCGCTGTTACTTTCTCAGATTTATCCTTTCGAGAATTATTTAGCGGCCAATGGCAAACCAGATATTAAGATTCGTAAAGGTAGGCGATCGGGTAAGCCAACTAAGCGGCATTTATCGTTGCGGCGTTTTTGTAAAGCGCTTGGCTATGCACCATCTCAAGAAAGTAGCGGTGATTTACAAAAATCTAAAGTTGTTGGCGGTAGTGATTTGTGTCGAAGAGCCTTCTGGCAGTGGATTTTTACTAGAATTGAACCGCAGCGGTGTCGGCTTGCTAATGATATCGGTTTACGGCTAGGGGAAATTATGGATGCAGAAAAACTTAGTGTCCGGTGCGGTTGGTGCGATCGCGCATAGCGGCCAAAGCAGTCAAGTTGCTGTTTAAGGAACTTGTCCGCGAGATTGTCACTGAGATTGTCACTCCCAAATTTAAATCTACAACCCAAAATTGCTAGAGTGAAGGTAACCAGGGGGATGATTACGTTAGATCTGGCGCTGGCAACGATACGGTGTTCGGCGGTAAATGCGATGACGTTCTTTATGGCGACGAGGGCGATGACATCATCTATGGCGATAGCGGCAATGACTTCCTCGACGGCGGTAAAGGCAACGATACCCTTTTTGGAGGGAAGGGCCATGATGTCGTCGTGGGTGGCCAAGGCAACGACTCTCTCTTTGGCGGTAAAGGCGATGACTGGGTATTTGGCGGCGCTGGGGATGATTTCGTAAGCGGCAACTTAGGAAATGACACCGTAAGAGGCGGCGATGGCAACGATATTTTGTTCGGCGGTAAAGGCAACGATCTCGTTATGGGTGATGCTGGCAACGACATTCTTTCTGGCGACAGAGGAAATGACACCCTCACAGGTGGTGTCGGGGCGGATACATTCCGCTTCGAGTTCCTCGGCATAGATAATATGGATACGCTGACCGACTTTAATCCTACAGAAGATAAAATACAGCTTGACAAAGCTGTTTTTAATGCTTTAATACCGGGCAATTTAACTGGGAACCAATTTATTACCGTCCCCAATTTCAATCCCAACGCTCCTGGGGTGACAGGCGCGCCTAATCTCATCTACAACCCCGTTGACGGTTCGCTTTACTACCGCAATCAAAACGGTCAAATATCGATCGTCGCTCAAGTAGGTAATAACCTGAATCTTGGATCGAATAACTTTGAAATTATCTAGATTTCAACTTAATTTCCGGTGGATCTATCATTAATTAAATAGTAATTGCTAATTGCTAATTGGTAATTAGTCAATCCACAGGGATATTCTAATTAAAATCTGCCGAATTGCAGCCCTAACCTATTCCAGATAGCCTCTTCCACACTCTCATTTTTTTTTGAGAACTTACCTTGTCAAATCAGTAGTTTAAGTATGCTCAGCACCCAAAGGACGGAACCAGATTTCAATTTAGTAGAAGCTTTTGCCAAAATGGGTTTGCTGTGCGATCGCACGGGAAGGATAGAAGATGCTGCTTTTCACTACCAACAAGCACTGGCATTAGGAAAAAACAGCCCAGAACTACAGCAAAATTTAGGTAGAGTTCTGCAAGAGCAGGGGGATTTCCCAGGGGCGATTAGCAGCTACCAGCAGGCCCTTGCTGTGCACCCAGATGACGTGAAAGCTCTCTATAATATAGGAGTTGCTTTTCAACAGCAAGGCAAGATAGAAGCGGCGATTCACAGTTACCAGCAAGCGATAGGCTGCGGTCAAAAAAGCTCGAAAAAAGCACTTTTACCCGACGCAATTAATGCCTATAGTAATTGGGGCTGCATTCTGGTACTGGAAGGCAAATTTGACGGAGCAATTCAGGTTTTTCAAGCGGGAATAACTGTGGCACCCGGTGATGCTACTCTGTACAATAATTTAGGTATTGCTCTGTTGGAACAGAAAAAGCCAGAGGAGGCGATCGCGCTTTACCGTCGGGCGATCGAGTTGCAGCCAGAGTTAGTTATCGCTCGTCATAATTTGGGCAAAGCATTTCAAAGACTGGGGCTGCACGCTTTTGCAGGAGAATGTTTTGAACAGGTGATTAGCAAACAGCCCAATCATGTTTCAGCATACAGCGATCGGGCTTTTTCCCTGATGGCACAAGGGAAGCTAGCTGAGGCAATGGTCTGTTTTCAAAATGCTATTGCTCTGCAAAGCGAGTTTGTTGATGATTTTTGCGATCGGGCAAGTTTATTAGTTGAAAACGATGAACTCGATCGGGCTAAAGTAGCTTGTGCTCGGTTTATTAAAGCACTAACTACAAACCAATTACCACTTGCCGTAATTTACGAGCATTTAGTACAGACTTATTTTCATTTAGGAAATGTCTTGGCTGAGTATGGCGGGTACAAACAGGCGGAAAGTTATTACCAAAAAGCCTTACAAATTCAGCCTCATAATGTGGATATTTACTTGCGGTTGGCAAATTGCTTGGCGAAGCAGAAACGATTTCCGGCAGCGATTATAGTTTACCACATGGCGCTGGCAATTGCAGGCGATCGCTCGGATATTTCCGAGCAGTTGCAAGCTGTATTGGAAAAACAGCAGAAATTGAAACAAGGCAGTGAAGATGTTCAAAATTCCAGATGTGACTCCCCCTTACCCTCCCTTGTTAACGGGAATGAAAAGCAAAAATCGGAATGTCAGGGTTTAGATTGTCAGCGGTGTCTCAAGCAGATTTTCCGACAGTTTGAGCCTATACACTTAGGTGATGGCGTATATTTTTGTTCTCAGCAGAAAGAGACTGCTGTTGATTCACCGGAAACCTTTGTAGCTAAATTGCCAAATGGCATGGCTTGGGTTGTACCGCAGAAAAATTCTTGGATGATTTGCAATGCGATCGCTATTATTAATCAGGAAAATCAACTTTTACCTAAACTTTCCCGCGAATATCCGGGTGAGTTGCCTGGATGCGAAAATCAACATTCTACTCAACACAGATTTCTGAATTTAGAACCGGAAGAATTGCCACCTTTAGAACAAATAGATGGCACGGTGGCGGTATTAGCTGGATTATCAGGAAATGTCTATTTTCACTGGATGGTGGATATTCTGCCTAGAGTAGAAATTTTGCTCAGCAGCGGTGTGAATCTGGAAGAGATTGATTGGTTTTTGGTGAATAGCTGTCAGCAGTCTTTTCAGCGAGAAACTCTGAAAGCTTTGGGCATTCCTGACTCTAAAATCATAGAAAGCGATCGCCATCCCTACATCCAAGCCAAACAATTAATTGTTCCCTCTTTTCCTGGATATCTGGGCTGGTTGTCGCCGCGAGGGCTGAAGTTTCTGAGGCAGGTTTTTTTCAAAGACTTTTCTCATAAACACGACTTGCATAATTCTACCACAAAAACAGTTTTATCAGGGATTCAAAATCTATCTAATCACGCAAAAAACTTAAGTCAAACAGGTGTTTCCCTAAGCGATCGCAAATCTTACCCAGAGCGCATCTATATCAGTCGCAGCAAATGCAGCTATCGGCGAGTCATAAATGAAGAAAATGTCATAGAAATTTTAAGCGGATTTGGCTTTGTTTCAGTGTTATTAGAATCTATGAATTTGGATGAGCAAATAGCCTTATTTGCTCGTGCAAAAGTCATTATTTCGCCCCACGGCAGCGGTTTAACAAATATTATGTTTTGTGAACCGGGAACTAAGGTAATTGAGCTGGTGTCGCCCAATTACATCAGACATTACTACTGGGCTATCAGCCAGCAGCTAAATCTTGAACATTATTATGTAACAGGGGAGAGCTTTAACTGTGATCCGATTCGAGAGTTAATGTATCAAAACCCATTAACTGAAGATATTTGGGTGAACTTGAGTTCCCTCAAAACAATGATGGGGAAAACTCATCTCCTTCCCTCACAGAAAATAGGAGATTTAAGTTTGGCAAATCTTAAAAATAACACCTCCATGAACCAAGAATCAGCAGATTATTTCCAAAAACTGGCAGATTTTTATTTGGAACAAGGCAAGTTAGATGATGCTATCGCTGCTTGCGAGCAAGCCCTGGAGCAGAAACCTGATTTTGCACCAGCTTACAAAACTTTGGGCAAGGCTAGTCAAGTACAAGGCAATTTAGCCAAGGCAAAGCATTGGTATAATAAAGCTTTGGAAATTCAGCCAGATTTTGCAGAAGTTTATACCAATCTTGCCACCTTATACGCCCAAGAAAAAAATTGGGAGCGGGCTTTAGTCTGTTATCAAAAAGCAACTTCCTTGCAGGTAAAAGAACCAAAAAACACTAATAGTGAACGCGCTGTTTTTACCTGCGATATTGATGATATTGAAGTCTACATTCAAGGTGCAGAAGCATTTTATGCTCAAAGAAAATTTGAGCTGGCGGCGGCCGCTTGTCAGCGAGTTATCAAAGTTAAACCAGATGCGAGGGCGTATAAAATTTGGGGTAATGCTAGGCAAGCTCAAGGCAAGGTAGATGAGGCGAAAAAATGGTACGCTAAGGCTATTGAAATCGATCCTGATTTTGCTGAAGCTTATACTAATTTGGGGACGCTTTATGCTCAGCAACAACAGTGGCAGCCAGCCATTGCGTGTTACCAAAAAGCGATCGCCCTCCAGCCCAATTTAGCATCAACTTACCGAAATTTGGCTAGGGTATGGATGCAAATGGGTCAGTTGTCGGAGGCTGACGAGTGCTGGTTTAAAGCATATTCTCTCGAACCTGACAAGGCAACACCGGAAGAACATATTCATCTAGGCGATAACTTTTTGAGGCAAAATCAGCTAACGCAGGCTATACGCTGTTACTGCCACGCTATTGAGTTAAACCCCAATTCAAACGAGGCTTACCAACATTTAGGAAATGCTCTCAAATCCCAAAGAAAATTAAACGAAGAAACTGCCAATTATCGAAAACTTATTGAACGTCCAGCCAACATTTTTGGGGATTTATTCAAGACAGTATTTCTGAGTTTGAACGGGAAATCTGAGTTGCTTCAGATGTCGGACAATCCTATAACTAATCCATTGCAACTCGGTTCAACAATCTCCGCTGAAAAACCTAATGTGCAGTTGCAGCGGCCAGAACCGATAGATACTGTACCGCAAGAGTTAAATGCGATCGCCCTCTCGACGAATTCTGCCCCCATTCCTCAAAACTCGGCTGATGTTTTGTCGCAAGTGACAGTTGTTGAAAGCAGTTTTGAGGCAGATTCTCGGAAACAGGAAACGGCTGATGCGTGCATTCAACAGGCAGAATCTTATTACGTTCAAAAACAATTTGATCTGGCTATCCTTGAGTGCAAGCGAGTTATTGAAATTCAACCAGATGCGGTGGCTGCTTACAAACTGTGTGGCAAGATTTTGCAAGCGCAAGGGAATATGGAAGGGGCGATGGAGTGCTATAAAAAAGCCGTCAAAATTAAGTCTAATGATGCGGAAACCCACGTAAATCTTGGCAGTTTGTATGCCCTGACTAAACAGTGGTCGTCGGCTATTAATTGCTACCAAAATGCGATCGCCATTCAACCAATTTTAGCACCAGCTTACCGTAATTTAGCTAGGGTGTGGACGCAGGCAGGTAAGCTGGAAGAGGCGAATGAGTGCTGGTACGAAGCGTATTCTTTGGCACCGGAAAAAGTGCCACCAGAGCAACATTTTAAACTGGGTAACAGTTTGTTTAAGCAAGGTCAAATTACTCATGCGATCGTTTGTTACCGCCGCGCTATCGAGTTAAAGCCGAACTGGGCTGGGGCTTATCAAAATATGGGGAAAGCGTTGAAACAGCAAGGTAAGTTAGATGAAGCTGCGCTCTGTTTTCAAAGAGTGGCGGAACTTAACAAAAATAGTTTGCTAAATCATCATCAATCTGGTAATTCTCTGGCCACCGCAGCACAGGTAAATACTCCCAGCAACGGTCATTCAAAATCTGCGGAAATTGTCACATCCGCGCCGGCAAAGGGCAATAGCAACGATCGCAAACCTGCTCAGATAGTCCCTCGCTACGATGCGGAAACATACATTAAACAGGCAGAATCTTATTACAGCCAGCAGAAATATGAGGAGGCGATCGCAGAGTGCAAGCGAGCTATTGAAATGAAACCTCCGGCGGCACTTGCCTACAAGATTTTGGGGAATGCTACCCAAGCGATGGACAAACTAGATGCGGCGTGGTATTGGTACGCTCAAGCCATAGAAATTGACCCGGATTTTGCTGAAGTTCATGCTAATTTAGGCAGTCTTTATGCTCAGCAAAAACAGTGGCAAAAGTCAATTTCTTGTTACCGAAAAGCGCTTGAAATTCAACCGAATTTAGCATCGGCTTACCGGAATTTAGCTCAGGTATTTTTGCAGTCTGGCCAGCCAAAATTAGGGGCAAATTGCTGGTATGAAGCTCTCACTTTAGATATCAACTGGGCAACGGCTGAGGAACACTTTACTCTGGGGAATACTTTGTTAGATCTGGGCAAGTTGGAGCGGGCAATTTCCTGTTACCAGCGTGCGATTGAGTTGCAGCCGAGTTATGCGGATGCTTATCACAATTTAGGGGAAGTTTTGAGCGTTCAGGGTAAGTGGGAGAATGCGATCGCGGCTTATCGGCCAGCCATAGAGTTGAACCCGAATTTCGAGGGGTCTCATTACGGTTTGGGGAAAGCTTGGGCAAGTCTCAACCGGGGGGAAGATGCGATCGCCTGTTATCGAAGAGCGATCGAATTAAATCCCAATTTGGCTCAAGCTTATCAAAGTTTGGGGGATGTCTTAGACAGTTGGGGTCAGTTAGATGAAGCGATCGGGTGTTATGAAAAAACCATTGAGTTGAAACCAGACATCTGGGAAGTTCACCACAAATTAGGGGATGCTTTGCAAGAAAAAGGTGAGATTGATGAGGCGATCGAGGCTTACCAGCGCGCCATTCAACTAGCAAAAATTTAGAATTTCCCCGGATAGCTTAGCCAACACCATGAATCATAAATTAAGCGGATTCACTGGTCTCAAATTACAACAGGTACAGGCGATGACAAACCAATCCAATATAATTGCATTCCCAGTAAATAAGCATTCAGATTTATCCGCCTTATCGCAGCAAAATCATGACCTTTTACCTCCTCAATCAGTTACATTAACAAAGGTTGACTCGGAATCTGGGGAACAGGATAGGAAGCGATATCAGTATTCCTATGGGAGTGTGGGAGCTAATTTCAATGCTGCTAAACCTCACTACAGTTTAGGGAAAGCTTTGGCGAAAAAGGGAGAATGGGAGAAGGCTATTTCTTCCTATCGAAAAGCTCTAGAGATTGATTCTGAAGCGGCGGAGATTTACCAAAGTCTAGGGGATGCTCTTGTTAAAAATGGTGAGTTGGATGAAGCGGTAATAGTTTATCATAAAGCTATCGAACTTCAGCCTAATTTGTGGGAAGTCCAGCACAATTTAGGGGATATTTGGCAGGGACAAGGAAGGTTAGATGAGGCGGTTGTTGCATATCGTCTGGCTATTGAGTTGAATCCAGATTTTTGTTGGTCGCACAATAATTTAGGGGATGTGCTGATTAAGCAGGAGAAATGGGAAGAGGCGGTGGATGGGTATAGAAGTGCGACGAAGCTCAATCCAGACTTCCATTGGTCTTACTATAATTTGGGGGAGGCTTTGGTGGAGTTGCAGAGGTGGGAGGAGGCGGTTGTTGCTTATCGCTTCGCACTGCAACTTCAGCCTGATTTGCCGCAAGCAGAAGAAAAGTTAAATAATGCCTTGCACTATCGAGTCAAGTCAAATTTAAATTTAGCACTCAGCTACTACCGTCAGGCGATCGATCGCGATCCAACTGATATCGAAAGCTACATTAAGGCTTTGGAAATTGCACCAAACGATCCCGAACTGCAAGCAGGTTTGGGGACAGCTTGGGAAGCAAAAGGAGATGTACAAAAAGCGATCGAAGCTTACCGCCACGCGATCGCTCTTAATCCCCGATCGACCGCAGCTTATTTAAAATTAGCAGACATTTTAGAACAGATCGGACAGCGTGAGGAAGCAGGAGCATACAAGCTGAAAGCTTTGAGACAAGATTCGACGCATCAAACTGAATTAACTAGCGATTATTTAAGTTTGGAAACTACCAATCAACTTGCTGCTGTAACTGACAAGATGTCCGTTACTCAAAATGCGACAATATCTCAGTCAAAACCCAAATTAGCCGTTGTTTCTTGGGATATGAGCCACAATCCCGTCGGTCGAGCTTTCTTGCTAGCAGACATGGCGAAGGAAGCTTTCGATGTGGAATTAATCGGCCCGATATTTCCGTTTTACGGTCAAGAACTTTGGCCTCCCCTGCAAAATGCAGATATCGAAAATAGCACATTTATTGCGAATAATTTTGAGGAGTTTGTTAGAGGAGCTAAGCAACTCGCCCAGGCTCAGAAATATGACTCAGTTTACGTAAGCAAGCCGCGTTTTCCCAGCTTGTTTATCGGAATGCTCATCAAGCATTACAGTCAATGTCCTTTGGTTCTCGATATCGATGACTGCGAACTTTCTTTCTTTAAAAATGAAACAGAAGCTTCATGGTTAGAACTCATACAGCGGATTGATAGCAAGGAAGGAAACAGCCCTTACGGCGAAATTTGGACGCGGTTTTGTGAAAATCTGATTCCCTTAGCCGATGCTGTAACTGTATCCAACGTAGCATTGCAGCAGCGTTATGGTGGCTTGATTGTCAGACACGCCCGCGATGAAAAAGTTTTCGATCCGAAACTGTACGATCGAACAGCTATTCGGGCAGAATTCGATTACAGCGATCGCGATCAAGTCGTTTTGTTTCTCGGTACTCCTCGCCCCCACAAGGGAATTTTCCGTATTGCGGAAGCCTTGGAAAAAATTAACGATCCTCGCTTGGCTTTGTGCATGATCGGCACGATTAATGACAAGCGGGTTTCCGACCGATTTGCTATTTACAAAAACGCCAGGATAGACTTTCATAAAAACCAGCCTTGGGAAAGGCTTCCCGAACTGGTGTCAATGGCAGATATGATCTGCATTTTACAAGATCCTAACTCTCCGATTTCGGAATATCAAATTCCTGCTAAATTAACCGATGCAATCGCTATGAACGTACCCGTTTTGATAACGGATGTACCCCCATTAGCAGATATCATCGCAGCAAAATGTGCGGTTTCTGTCAATGACGATCGGCTGGAATCAGCTATCAAAAATTTAATTAATTCAGACAATAAAGCGTCTTTACCCGATCGCCACAGACGGTTTTATTTCCTAAGTGAATTCAGCTATGGCGTCAATGCAGAGCGGATTCGATCTGCCTTTGAGTGTGCCCAACAACAAAAAAGCCAGCCCTGGCCTCAATTGTTCTCCGATGTTTTCGACTTAGTTGCTGCTAAGTCTGGAGTCTAACTTCCAGTGATTACTTCAGGAAATATCGGGAACAAAATAGTAAAATTAACTTCTGATGTGAGTTCGATCGAGTTGAGTCAGCCGTTAAATATCCTGTTCTTTTGGAAACAGAACGACTCAGACATTTACGGCCGCCGTCAGGATATGGTTCTCAAATACTTAGCACAGAGCGATCGGGTAAACAAAATTATTCATTTCGATGCACCGATTTCCTTGCGGAAATTGCACGAACAGGTACAGCATGGATCGCGGGCGAAATTCCACCAAGGTAATTTAGTGTTTACCAATACAGTGGAGCGATTTCTCGGACTAAAAGATACATCAAAAATTATTAAACGCACGTTTGTTTATGGGGACGATCGCATTGAGGAAAGCTTCTTAGGACGCAACTTGCAAAAGAAAAGCGACTATCCCGATTTTGTCAGACAAGTCATCGCAGAATCCGATCTTGAAGGACAGACAATTGCTTGGGTGTGTCCAGTTTGTTTTGAGTTTCCCGATGTGTTGGAAGAGTTGAACTTCGAGTTTGTGGTTGCCGATCTAATTGACGACCAGCGGAAATGGGATATCAAGCCTTCCTATGCCGCACAATTAACAAAAAATTATCAGCAGATTATTGAACAAGCCAATGTTATTTTCACGAACTGCGAACCAGTCCGCAATGCTTTCAGCGATTTGAATTCTGACATTACTGTGATTCCGAACGGCGCCGAAGTATTTGAGGATGAAAACATCTGCTCAAAGCCCGCCGAACTTGCGGCTTTAACAGGCCCGATTATTGGTTATGTTGGCAATCTTTCCGATCGCATTGATATCGATCTTCTCAAGTTTCTTGCGAATTCGAGGAAAGACTGGAATTTGGTAATTATCGGATCTGCACACGGAAACTCGAAAATTTTAGAGTTAGAAAAATTAGATAACGTGTACCTGCTGGGCGTGAAAATTTACGATGATGCTCTTAGCTTCATCCGCAATTTTGATGTGGCTATCATTCCCCATGTTGATAATCAGCTAACGCGGAGCATGAATCCCTTAAAACTTTATGTATATTACTCCGCAGGCGTACCCATTGTTTCCTCCCCCATTTCCAATATTGGCGAACTTTACGACAACATTTATGTCGCTGCTAACCCGCAAGAGTTTATTAACGGTATTGAGGTTGCGCTTAAGCGCGATCGCTCGTCAGATAAAATACAAAAACGGGAAAAACTGCTGGAGCAAATCAACTGGCGATCGCGGGTAAAAAATATGATATCTATCATCGATCGACGCTTGTCAGATGTGCCTATCATACCAAAAAAACAGTTAAAGCTTCGGGGCGTTTCCGAGCCAACACTCTCTGAAAGTAAAAGTATCACTCCTGTAAAACAATCGGTACATTCTATGAAAACAGCGATCGAGAATAAACCCAGCCCAAGCAAAGCAACCACGCCAATTAATTCAGATAATAGCTATCAAGGAATTTGCGATGTTTGTGGAGAAGCACAGATTTTTATCAAAAATCACTCATCACTCAGAGAAGGGTATCAATGCAAAAATTGCAAGTCTTCATTGCGCTACCGTGGTCAAGCCGAAGCAATTTTGAAGTATTTTTCTAAGCGAGGATACTCAACGCTGGAAGCATTATCTCAAAACCCAGAATTTCAGCAACTCTATATCTACGAACCAGGAATTATTGGGCCGTTTAGAAAGTATTTTTAAACCTTCAGTAACTACGCATATTCTTATTATTGGGATGACGTAGCACCAGGACAATATAAAGATGGAATCCAATGTCAAAACCTAGAACACCTGACTCATCCCAGCAATCATTTCGATTTGGTTTTGTCATCAGATATTATGGAACACGTAAGGCGACCTTGGGATGCTTTTCAAGAAATTTTCCGCACTCTCAAGCCCGGTGGCTGTCATATTTTTACAATCCCCGTACAGCATCCAATGCCATCAAAAACAATTGAGCGTGTTGATACTTCAGGAGAGCAAGATATTATGTTAATGGAACCTCGATATCACAGCGCTCCCTCTGCTGATAAGAAGAGTAGCCTACGTTCCTTAGTATATAATGACTTTGGCAAAGATATTGTCGATAGCCTACAAGATATCGGCTATGAAGTCGAGCTATTACAACCTCAGATCGAAGACAGAGATGTTCAAAGGCTGATTACTTTTGTTAGCAAAAAGCCGAAGTAAATACGATGCGATCGCTCCCACTCTTTTCAGCGATCGCCTAGGTGCATCTCATCAATTGTGAATCCGCTGTATCAGGTGCGTCAGCGTCTGAAACCCTCAATAATTGTTTGATAATTTCATCCGGGTACCCTACAAATCGATTGGATTGTGATAGTTGTGTCCAGAAATATTGTTGTTGTTATTTAAATGGAGTTATAAATGCCAAATTTTGAGATATTAAATTCAGTGCCATCTGGCAAAAATGAGCATATTTTAGAGCCAGAAATATCCTGCTATAAAGCACCTGTCAAATTTGAGTGTAAATCTGGATAAGACTACGAAATATCGGAGATATTTTTGTCAAAAAAAGTCTTGGAGAGAAGGAGTATTGGCTTATAAAATAGCTTGAAAAATCCAGCCAAACTCAAACATTATTGATCGAAAATTAGCCGATGCTGTACACCAAGAAGTCCAAAGAAAAAAAGAATTATTACTCGATAATTATCTCCAGAAAATCAAGCAAAACTCAGAAGACATCACCAACTATTATAAAGCTATAGATTTAGCACCGGAGCGCGGAGAACTCTACTTAGATTTAGGAAAAGCTTTAGCAAGAAAAGGACTGTTAGATGCTGCGATCGGCGCTTACAGTCAAGCACTTCAGCTCAAACCAGATCTCGCAGAGGCTTCACAGCTAAAGCAGCTTTTAGCTATTTTAAAAACAACTCGATCCGATAGCCTGGTTGTTGCTAACTCCAGCTTCGATAAAAAATGTAAACTAGAGCAAGCCAAACAATCCTTAGAAAACTTAAATCAGATTGCTCTAGACAACTTATTAGATACTGGATCTCAGATACATTTCCCATCTATCAAACAGCCGAGAGTTAGCATTATTATAGTTTTGCACAACCGAGCAGAAATGACTTTAAGCTGTCTCTCTTCAATTTTAAGGAATAACTTTAAATCTTACGAAGTCATCCTTGTAGACAACTGCTCTACGGATGCAACTCCACACCTTTTAGCCAGAATTAAAGGAGCAAAAATCATTCATAATTCTCTGAATTTACATTTTTTGCTTGCTTGCAATCAAGCTAGTAAAATTGCAACAGGCGAGTTTATTTTATTTTTAAATAACGATGCCCAACTGCTTGGAGATAGCATTACCGCAGCAGTAGAAACTATTACATCTTCCGAAAATATCGGCGCAGTGGGTGGCAAAATAACTTTCCCTGATGGTGCACTTCAAGAAGCTGGAAGTATCATTTGGCAAGATGGTTGCTGTGTGGGATACGGACGGGGAGATTCTCCCGCTGCACCTCAATATATGTATCAACGTGCGGTGGATTACTGTTCGGCTGCATTCTTGATCGCGCCAACAGAATTATTTTTAAAACTAGGTGGTTTTGATGAAGATTACCAACCCGCTTACTGCGAGGAAATAGATTACTGTATCCGACTTTGGAAGCTGGGTAAAAAAGTCATATACGATCCAAAAGTTACGATCGTTCATTACGAGTTCGCCAGTTCCAGTCATTCTAATTCCAGCGCCAACGCGAGTGCACTGATGCAGCAAAACTATAAAATTTTGCAGCAGAAACATCAAGACTGGCTTCAGGATCAATATCCGTGCGATCGTAAAAACATACTATGTGCTCGTACTCATCCCAGAGACAACCGCCAGCGGCTTCTCTATATCGACAATCGAGTTCTTCATCCCTATTTGGAATCTGGTTCCACTGACAATCACCGCATCCTCTCAACACTCGTAGAGTTAAGATATGCTGTCACCTTATACTTAACCGACCTGACGGATACAGAAAACTGGACTGATATTTATGCCGATATTTCTAGAGAAGTTGAAGTTATACGAGGGTATGGCTGGCTGCAACTTGAAGATTTTTTAAGAGAGAGACAAGAATACTATGATATTGTGCTTGCTACCGATCCTTACAGCATTAAATATTTAAAAGATCTTTGATCTAGAGACAACCTGCTTGGAGGAACCAAGGTTGTTTTCGAGGCAAAAGCAATCGATCGTCTGAGGGAATTTGACCTCAATTAGATATCTCGATTAAACAGTAGACATCTCCTAAATTATTATGGAACAAGATCCGGATCCGACAGTTAAAAGGCAGAATATAGGAAAAAGGTGTGGGGAAATACCGATATCTTTGCGAGATATTTGATTGAATAAAACAGGATTTACGCAAACAACCCAGTTTCTGAGCGAAATCCTATATAAAATCGAGAAATATTGATTGTGAAATCATTTTTTTTGCCCTCCATACGTGACTCCTGTAATATTGAATAGGAGAAAATCTTTATGCTTCAGTCAGATCGAGTTAAAGAAGTAACTTCAAGTATTTGTTGTCCGGTGTGTCAATCTGTAGAATTTCTAGACTTTAATGGACGCAAGAATGCCAGATGTCAACGCTGTCTTTCAGTTGAGAGAAGTAGATTGCTGTGGATGGTACTTCAGCGACTCGAAATCATTAAGCCTGGAATTCGAGTTTTGCACTTTGCTCCCGAACTACCTTTACTAATGCGTTTTCACTCTTTGCTAGGCGATTTTTATCATCCCTGCGATCTAGATCCGCTGAGATATAAAAGCCGTTACTGTCGCATATTCCCTATTAATATGTGTGACGACTTGCAAAAAATGCCATCTGAACTATTTGATGTTATTATCCACAATCATGTATTAGAGCATATTTGCTGCTCGGTCGAGGATACTTTAGTTGAGTTAAATAGGATCCTTAAAAAAGGTGGAAACCATTTTTTTACTGTTCCGTTTCGTGGTAATGAAACAATCGAAGATATATCTCCTAGCTTAACAGACGAAGAGAGGATCAAACTGTTTGGTCAGCACGATCATGTGAGGATATTCGGTAAAGAAGACTTTCCCGCCCTATTGAAAAAAGTATGGAATGTTTCTGATGTTACTGTTTCTGTTAAATCTCTGTTTTCAGAGACAGAAATTGAGCGGGCTGCAATTCCCTTGAAGTCTCTTGAAGAGATTGATGCCAATACTATATTTCACCAGGTAAAATAAGATGCCTCCTCACAAACCCATAGTACCGCCTGTACAACCTTTAGGCCCATCTAAAGACCACTACAAACTTACTGGTCAACCATACAAAACCACGACACTCAAGATTAAGTGGACGCCCTTAAAAACCCTAGGTACTGCTATTTTGTTAGGAGTCCCTTATCTGGGGTTAATTCTGATGGTATACTCATCTGGTTTAAAAATAATGGCTACTATGATAATAGTAGCCGTTGTCCTGATCGGGGGATCGATCGCGCTTTTATATTACTTAAATAGAGAAGAGTCGGTTAAACCGCCTTCCAATCAAAAGAAGCGACATTAATACACAGCACCCACTCAATCTGAGGAACGCTCAACTTCGCCAATCAACACAAATAAACGCAGATGACTCACATTGCCATCTGCGTTCATCTGCGGTTAAAAAATCTTACTTCTAATGCCCTCGAAACACCGACTTAGCCGTCGATTTCAAAGAATTGGTCACATCCGCCAAAAATTGCGCGATCGGCTGCTGCGAGTGCATAAAAACGCGAGCCGTATTGCGTCCGGGCATCCCCGAAATCGAGCCGCCCGGATGAGTGCCCGCCCCTGTGAGATACAAACCCTCGATCGGCGTTTTGTAATTAGCCAACTCCGGTAAAGGGCGGAAAAATATCATCTGATCCAGCGTCATATCAATGTGATAACAATTCCCCTTAAAAGCCCCCAAACGCTCTCCCAATTCTGCCGGACTTTCCACCCGGCGGCCGATAATTGCGTTCTTGATATTGGGTGCATATTCTGCCAATTTGTCAATACATCGATCGCCAACTTGATTTTTCAACTCATCCGTCCAACCCGTACCGTTGAGCCCCGTTCCCTCAGCATTTTCGATTTGATAAGGAGCAAAAAATTCAATCCAAACCGTATGATGTCCAGGGGGAGCCATTGATGGGTCTCGCATGGTTGGTACTACCACATACATCGATGGGTCAGCATCGGGAATTTTGCCGATCGCAGGCTGAGTATGAGCAATCTCAACGTGTTTCACCGAATC
>DPLL01000007.1:15729-15884 GCA_003542015.1 Microcoleaceae cyanobacterium UBA9251
TCGGTAAGTACCACACCCCCGTAGCTTTTGACTAAATTGAGCAGCGCTTGGACTAATGCACCCGTACCTCCGCGCGGTCTTGCCATACCTGGATTGTGGCGCATTGCCATCATAATTGCCCCGATCGCGATCGTTTTTTGCGATGGGGGAGCACC
>DPLL01000030.1:0-9689 GCA_003542015.1 Microcoleaceae cyanobacterium UBA9251
AGATTCACGGTGGTTAAAACCACTCGTGTCGCTTCCCTCTCTAAGCTCAAGCCACTGAGTTTCCCACATACCGAACTTTTTTATGACACAACAGCCACCGCCAGCTCCCCGCCCCCCCGCACCCGGTGCTCCCCCACCCCCAGGTATGCCCCGCCCTCCAGCTCCAGGCATTCCCAGAGCAGCAGGAGCGCCACCAGCACCGCCACCAGCACNNCGGCGACTGCACCACCAGCGGCTCCCCCCGCGCCACCGGCGACTGCTGCACCAGCCCCCCCATCGTCCACGCCCGTCAGCTCAAGCTCAGAAAACAACGGAAACCCGACTTTGAGACAGCTCGTCCAGCGAGCCAAAGAAGAAGGCATTTCTGACTTGCACTTGGGAGTAAATGAGATCCCCCGCTTCCGCAAACGCGGTGAGATTACCGATGCGGGTTATCCAACGACTGATTTAGATGTCTTTATGGGTTGGCTGCGGGAGTGCATGACTGATGAAGAAATTGCCTACTTCCAGAAAAACCTGGACTTTGACGGCGCTTTCGACTTTGGTTTCGTCCGCATTCGGATCAGCGCCTTTGACTCTTTGGCCGGCCCTGCTATGGTATTGCGGCTCATCCCGGCCGAAATTTTGACAATGGAGCAATTGAAGCTACCGGAGGTGTTTCGGAAAATATGTGGCTATCACAAAGGTCTAATTTTGGTGACAGGGCCCACGGGTTCCGGTAAGTCCACCACAATGGCTGCCATGATTGACTACATCAACAAGAATAATTCTCACCACATTATTACCATCGAAGACCCTGTAGAATTTGTACACACCAGTCGAAAATCTTTGATCAAGCACCGGGAAGTGGGCCGACACACCCTCAAGTTTGTCAACGCCCTGAAAGGGGCCCTGCGACAAGACCCAGACATGATGCTAGTAGGGGAAATTCGCGACCGAGAAACAGTGGAAATCGCCCTGAAAGCTGCCCAAACGGGTCACTTGGTAGCGGGGACGCTGCACACCAACAGCGCCGTCAAAACCCTGAACCGGATTCTGGATATGTTCAATTCCGAAGAGCAACCGGCTCTACGGGTTTCGATGGCTGAATCTCTATTGGCAATCATCGCTCAAATGCTCTGCAAAACCACAGATGGGAAGCGGGCGGCCTACCACGACATTCTGATCAATACTGACGTCGTTAAGGAATACATCATGAAGGGGCAGAGTGAAGAAATTAACCAAATCATGATCAAAGATACCTATGAGGGTATGACGACGATGAATAAGTGTCTTTACGGGCTATATCAAGAGGGTCGTGTCACCGAGGAGATTTGTCTCGCACAGTCCCCATCTCCTAACGAAATGGCCCAAATGCTTCGAGGTCGAGTTTAAAAATCGAGAATTAACAGTTAACTGTTAATAGTTAATAGTTAACTGTTAATAGTTAACTGTTAATTGTTAATAGTTAATAGTTAACTGTTAATTGTTAATTGTTAATTGTTAATTGTTAATTGTTAATTGTTAACTGTTATTGGTGTACTTCATTGAAAGCCGATCGCCCAACCTTGCCCAAATTTTTCAAAGGCATTGCTCTGTTTACACCAGGGGGAGATTTAATCTACTGCATAGACGATCGCAAGCAAACTCGGTGGCATTTGCAATTGTGCGTAGCCCTACAGGAAATACTGGGCTTGTCGGAACCGCCGCATTTTTTGATACCTTGCTATACGGCAACCATTGACTGCTGGCTCGATCCGCGCGATCGGCAGTTGCGAGTTTCAGCAGAAGCCTACCCCCCGGTGCTGCGCCATCAAACGCTGCTGAATGCGGTTTTTGACAAGGGCGACTTGGTGTGGCACCTCCTCCGTGAAGAAATGTGCGAGCCGATGGCGATCGCTACCTATTACGAGCAATTCCCCCAACTTTGGGAAAATCACGACTTAGTTGTACAGTTTCCGATCGCCCAATCTCGATCGACTCAACAGTTTCCTGAGACAACTCCACCCCCGTCGCGCTTCCCGTCGCCGCCGCCAACCCAGAGCTTGCACTCAAGTGCATCCGGTGTAGGCGCACTTGAGACTCAAGGGTACGTTTTACGGCTGTTTGTTTCCGGCAGCAACCCCAACACTGAACACACTCTCGTGACTGTACATCAGTTATTAGAGCAATCCCTCAATCATCCCTACACTTTAAAAGTGATAGATGTTTTCAAACATCCCGAACAAGCGGAGTCAGATCAAATTTCTGCAACTCCTACGTTGATTAAAATTTGGCCGAAACCAGTGCGGCGAATTGTAGGCGAATTAAACGATGCTGAAAAAATTAGGCGGCTGCTGAGTTCTTCGGAATTTTAAGTTTTCGCCATTATTTAATAAGTAAATCCACTTAATTAAACGTAAGATACCGGTGGCTAAAAAGCTTGCTGTATGAGCATTCTTCCGACTTCCATCGAACTACTTCCATCGGACTTCTACTTACTCGCGATCGGTCTAATAGACATCTCCAACAAAAAATCTCAAGCTTTTCAGATTAAAACCCTTTGTATTTCTCGCTTGTATCGAAGTCTTGATCCCCCTCGCATCCCCCTTAATAAGGGGAGTAGGGGTTGACTTTGAGCATATTTCTTGTCCCCCCCTTATTAAGGGGGGTTAGGGGGGATCTAGACTTCGACCCCTACAAACAATTGTTATTTAACACCAGAAAATAAACCCAGCCAATCTCCAGGANNCAGACGGTATACTGATACTACTTTTAACATTAAGTTGACACAAATGGTCGGCATTGCCCACCATAAATTATCAATCAGGAATACAAACATCAGGAGCACACAAACCGGGGAAATCCAAAGTTGTGACTGTCAGCGTATCTAACTCAACTCGCCGAATTACATGATTGTTCGTATCAGCAATAAACAAATGAGGTCCGATCGCACTCAATCCTGAAGGTTCAAAAAATCGAGCATTGATACCTTTACCATCAAGATGACCCGCAGTACCATCTCCAATCATAGTTCTCGACATACCGCCCCGGTGGTCGATCCGCTTAATTTTGTGATTATAAGTATCAGCAACCCAAAGGTAATTTTGAGCATATTCTACACCCAAACAGTGCTGCAACCTTACCTCCTCAGCGCGACCATCTTTATCGCCAAAACCAAACAATTCGCCGCTACCGCAGACAGTTCGCACTTGTGGGTTTTCATCAATGCCGATCGCCCGAATCGAACTAATCTCGCTATCAGCAACAAACAACTCCGATCGATCCGTAGCGAGGCCACTAGGCTGAGAAAAAGCAGATTCTGCCAGATTCCCATCAACACAGGATTCTCTGCCATTACCCGCATAAACGCCAATAATTCCAGTATCTAACTGCATTTCCCAAATTTGATGCGATCCCGCCATTGCGATAAAAAGTCTATCTCCAACTCTTTCTAAATCCCAAGGCGAATTTAATTTCGTTTCTAAACCCTTGCCGCTGTCATGGACAATTTCGTGACTTTGTTCACCATTACCAGCAATAGTTTCTACCCTTTGAGTTACAAAGTCAATCTTTCTCAGAGCATGATTTTCAGTATCAGCAACATAGAGAATTTGACTGTCTGCATCAAAACTCATGCCTTGAGGTGCAAAAAACTCAGCCTCTGCAAAATCACCATCAGTTAAACCCGGTTTCCCCGTACCAATAACGTGCAGAACTTCTCCTTCAGTAGTGCTAACAACTATGCGGTTGTGTCCTGAATCAGCAATAAACAAGCAAGAACCAACTAAACTTTGTATGACTGAGTTAGCAGGCCCTGGTTCTACAAGTTCCTCTACAGATTCACTGTCCTCGGTCATTTCGCCCAAAAGAGCGACCTGTTGGTGAAGATGTTTCGCCTCAGTTGCAGTAATCGCAAATGCCAGCACTTTACCAGGAAAAGCCAGCGGTGTTGATAGAGGTTTGCGCTCTTTTTCTAAGCTAAAACTGAGTGATTCAAACTTCACAGCACCTTGTTCTTTGTGTTCAGCAATTAACTTGCAAAATAACTCATCAAGTGCATCTCTATTGCCTTCGCCGGAAACGTAACCGATGACATAACTTTCAGGATCAATCACCATTAAAGTCGGCCAAGCGCGAACAGCATAACTTTGCCAAATTGTCATGTCACTGTCTACGATTACCGGATGCTCGATATCGTAGCGGAGGATAGCTTGGCGGATGTTTTCTACTTCTTTTTCATTGTCAAATTTGGCCGAGTGAACGCCGATAACCGTGAGGGAATCTGGGTATTTTTGTTCGAGGTATTTTAAATCTGGGAGGACGTGCAAGCAATTGATGCAGCAGTATGTCCAGAAGTCAAGGAGGACGACGCGGCCTTTGAGGGATGCGATGGATAGGGGTTTGTCGGTGTTTAACCAGGGGTAGTTGGCTGGGAATTCTGGTGCTCTGACGCGGGGCATGGTATCTCCTTGGTAGGGTCTGAGTAGTTTTTACACTTCTTTAATTTAGCGAGAAGTTTGGCTGGATGGGGAAAAGCTGGTTATATCAGGGTTTTTGGGCACAGGTATGATGGCTGTGGCACTAGAGGGGGGGCGATCTCAGTGCTCATATTGCGGCATTGAATACTTTAGTCTGTAGAACTTTGGTATTCAAAACCTTACTATCTTTCTCTATGCAACCTAGCAAACTAGACCAAATTTTAGGACTAGAAATACAACGTCGTCGCATAGAGAAACGTTGGTCACAGGAATATCTGGCAGAAGTCACAGGTCTGCACAGAACCTATATCAGCCAGCTTGAGCGAGGGCTAAAAAGTCCATCTGTGAGGGTTCTTAGTCACATTACAAATGCTCTGGACATAACAATGGGTGAATTTTTACGAGCCGTAGAGGAACTCTTGAGTGCTGACGGAAAACGAGATTGAAAGATTGAGGCAAGCCATTATTACTACCATTGCATCTCCAGTTATCGGATCGATAGAGGATTATACTTGGGAAGCAATTTTTCATTATGTCAAGGATATTCCTTTATCAGATCCAGCATTAGGACGTAGCAAACTCCTCTATGATGCTGTTGACACCACGACTGCAACTGGTTGGTCACTCAAGTCTCTTCAACTGAATAGTCTTACGGTTGTCAATACATTTTTGTTTGTCATTCAGAGAGCAGATGTTATCAAAAAGGCTGCCCAACTTGGTTTTCCTGGTTTGACTGAACAATCCTCACCTGCTGAACTAGGAGCAGCTATTGTTCAGCATTGGAACGAGAAAATTATATCGAGTCAGGCAGCACAGAGAATTACGAATAGCTATGAAGGCATACTGCTGAAAACCATTAGAGGATATGAATATAGTTACTGTGAATTCCCTCTTAATCCATTTGACCCAAATGCTTTTTCTTGGGCTTGGACAGTTGATAGAGTTACTGGAAAATCATGAGCAGGGCTACAAGGCAGTATTGCAGGTAAGCCAGAGTTAGTTTGGTACAAGAATCAAAAGCAACTTTTCAGAGCTAGAACCATTTCTCCAGAAGCCGTTCACATCAGGGTTGAGAGAACTCGTCTTACACTTGAACGATATGTGCGGACTGTTCTCTCAGCTTTGCAAGATCAACTCAGTACCCAGTCTCTTGACAGTGAACTTGGAGAATAGATGCAGCTATTACTTTACCTAGAAGTGGGGGTACTGATTCTCCGATTTGAGAAGCCATATCAGTGTACGTTCCCAGAAAGTGAAAGTTATCTGGGTAAGAGTGCAATCTTGCAGCTTCACGGATTGTAATTGTCCGATCCTGGGTTGGATGAAAAAACCTGCCTGATCCTGGATGGAAAACCCACCTTGTGATAGTTCTTGCTGGTTGATCCCAGTAAAGCCTTCCATAGGCACCGCTATAGTGCTTTTTAGGAGCTAATTCAGGTGGCAAGTCTCTAGCATCTTGCCCTTCACTAAGAAGACGCGCTCTTGACATTTGAATAGGACTCAAAGCACGAGCAACGTGATTGAAAAGTTTCGTACTTCCATTACGTATCATTGCTTGGTACGTAGTTTGGGGTGGCAAAGGATAAACTTCAGCATTATATTCCTCTCCTGCGTTCAATGACGGCAAATCTCCAATCGCATCTCTAACTGTGACGACTGAAGAAATGTTTGATTTTAGGAGACTAAGTTGGTAACAAGATTTCGTAGCTCTGTAATCGCTTCTAATCTCGCCAGCGTGTGTAGGTTCAGGAAATTGAAGTGGTTTATCTAAACTAGCCAGGAAAAAAGCCCTTGATCTGGTCTGCGGTACTCCATAATGCGCGGAGTTTAGTGATCCATAAGTGACTTTATAGCCTTCCGATTCAAGTTGCTGTATAATTTCATTCTTAACTACACCACCATAAGCTTTCAAAATTTCAGGTACGTTCTCCATAACAACGTAAAGGGGTCTAAATTCCTGTACGAATTCTAAAAATCTCCGATATAACTGATTGCGAGAGTCGCTGAGGTAGCGATAGTCAGCAGGAATATTTCTTGAAAATCCTTGGCATGGGGGACCACCTATCAACGCTGTTAGTTCCTCCCTCTGCAAACCCAAACATAATCGCAAATCCAAAGGATTGACCTCACGTATATCCTGATGAACAATTTTGGTGTTTGGGTAATTGTGCTTATAGGTCGCTAGGGCTTTTGTATTAAGGTCGATCGCACATAAAGATTCAAAACCAGCCAGGTGAAATCCTGTAGTCAAGCCACCCGCACCAGAAAATAAGTCAATAGTCTTGTGTGTCATAATCGAATACTATAGTATTAGGTATCTATTGTCAACTAACTTCTTCAAATTTAAGATGGTTACGATAAGCACACATAGGTTTCGAGTTATTGCTTCTTCCATACATAAACGCACTTCCTCAAAGGAGCACGTCCATAATTTCCCATCTGTTGACTACTATTCCCCTTATCACCTGGTAAGACGAGAATATTTTCAGTAATAAAGCCTAGTTTTTCAGCAAAATCAGAAAGAATCATGTCCACTGAAATGCTTATACCTGCGTAGCGCACATTGTCATTAACCATAAACAAAAATGCCCCTGGTTTAAGGATACGAAAGCTTTCTTGTATTACGCAAGCCATTTCATAGAAGTATCCCCTTACCATTCTTGGTATACCATTGTTGTTCAATACGCCCTGTGACTTTTGGCTGTCCAAATATCTTAAGATAGCCTGCAATAGAGTTTGAGAATTAGCAATACTTAAAGCTACTTCCCAAGCCTGATTGATAGCCAACAAATTTTTGGGGTGATTCTCAACCGTACAACTTAGCATTTCCTGACGTAGATTAATTAACTCCTTTTCAGAAATTCCTAGTAAAGCTAGCTCTAGTGCATAGGTGCGAGTATAGTCATATCGATTGCAGTAGGGTGGAGATGTGATAATTGCATCGTATGTAGAGTCAGGAAAATCCGGCATTATCTCCAAACAAGAACCTTGATGCAAATTAATTTTGCCTTGATTATTATGAGTTGAAAAAAGCTCAAGTTGTTGTGTAGGAGGTTCTAAGTCGTTAACAAGTTCATTAAATTTTTCGGTAATCGCTTTACTGAACTCAAGAACCTCACCTTTATTGAAGGACTTTTTTGACTGTCCATGACCAGAACGGTAATCCCAACGAAGATACTGTCCATCTTTGCGTGTATAGCTTACGGATTCTAAAACACACAGTAAAGTAAAGATTAAAACTGATTGAACCTTGGTATTTTCTTGATAACAAGCTCCCAGATATTGCTCAATTGCTATTTTAGTTTCTTCGGAGTAAGCCCCTCTAGTAATTCTCAATTCTGCCAGAGTGACTGGGCTCTCAAATTGTTTCCATATTTGCAAATTAAACCATGTCTTTAGCCGCTCAAAATCATCAAGAGTGAATGCAGTGTCTAAAAGGATTTTGGTGTTAATTATATGTTGACCAATAGGTAACAATTCAATACCATCAACATCAATTCCCAAGTCACTAGCAGCAAATAAAGCAGTTCCACTACCTGTAAAAGGATCTAAAATCTTGCCTTGAATGACTTGATATTTTTGGAATAAGAACTCTACCAGAGAAGCGGAGAAAGCTTCTTTGTATTTGTACCACCGATAAATGGGTCTAGTTTTGTTAGCCTGAAAACTGACCAAAAGTCGGGTAAGCGAGGGCTGGACTACGAACTTGTCTTGAAAGCGATCGTGTAATTGCTTGTCAAGGTTATCAATCTCTCCCAGAGCGTCACTTTCCACTTCAGAAGTCATGTTGGAGATGCTTGACATATTTATTCTGTTATTGAGTTAACCCACACAAAAATTAACAACAACCGCCGCCATTATAATGCCAAGTCGAATCAGTAATCAACACCTGATCCGGTATCAATCCCCCCAACTTCCCAGCAGTTTTATCGCAGACCGCCGCCGGCACGCCCCGCTGCAAAACGTGACCAGCCCCGTCATCAAATAGCTCCTCAGACCCCGTATAAATCGCCGTCTTGCCAGTGAAAATGCAAGCTCCGTCATCGGGGACATCCACTTTGAAAGACACCGAATCAAGGCTTTCTAACAGCAAATCCGCCTCCAATTGATAATTGTATTTGTCCAGCAGCCGATAGGGCCTTCTCGCCCGAACTTCCACTTGGCCAAAACCTACGTCTACAAGGTGCTGAACGTATTCTGCGTATGTCAGAGCACCCGACAAACACAACGCCCGCAAGCGTTCGTCTTGCTTCAAATGTTGGGGAATTGTCCGAGTTGCGATCGGATCGCTCATTAATAATCTACCACCGGGTTTTAACACTCGATAGGTTTCTGTTAATGCCTTAGTTAAATCCGCAGGTTCAAAGATGTTAAATAAACAGTTTTGGGCTACCACATCGACAGAAGCATCCGGCACCGGCAACGCAAAAGCATCGCCTTCTCTAATTTCCACAAAATTAGCATCAAACCAATCATTTTCTTGGGCCGCAATTTGCAAATTCCGTGCCGCTGCGTCTCGCATTGCTGAAACTGGATCGACGGCAATTACTGCTCCTTTTTGCCTAGAGAAATAGGCAAATTGCAGTGCTTCTAAACCGCCACCAACGCCTACATAAAGCACTACTGGATTGCCTACGAGTTCGGCGGCGTGGACGGTTGTACCGCAGCCGTAATTCATCTCTTGCATTTGTTCGGGGATTTTTAATCCTGGCAGTTGCAGAGGGCTGCTTTGGACGCAGCAAAGGCCGATTTGGGGACTTTCTGCTACTTCGCTGTAGAATTTGGCGGCTGTTTCGAGGTAGGTCATTCGATTTTAGATTTTAGATTTTAGATTTTAGATTTTAGATTTGGGATTTTTGACCGCAGATGTAGGCTGATTGACGCGGATGAACGCAGATGAATACGGAAAGTTTTTGTTAGGTTGCAAGTTCGACTTGCTGTTCGGATTTTGGCTGATTTTCTGGTGCGGAAATGGTTGTTTCTGGGACGGTTAATTCTGTGGTTGGTTTGCTGGGAGTTTCCGATTTTACTGGGTTTTGGTCTGTTGTTTCTGCTGGTGTTGGCTGTATTTTTGGAGAGGGCGTTTTCGGTTCTTTAAGTTGATTTACAAAGCTACGGAATCGATTCAGAAGTTCGCCTGTTTTTTGTTTGACTGTTTGTAAAATTGCTGGTGGTTTTGGTTCGCTTATTTTAATCTGTTCAACAACTTTCGGGGTGGCTGGTGTTTCTGTTGGTTTCGGTTCGGTTACT
>DPLL01000030.1:9731-24521 GCA_003542015.1 Microcoleaceae cyanobacterium UBA9251
GGTTACTTGAATTTCCTCAACAATTTTTGGGGTTTCTGGTTCTGGTGTTTCTGTTGGTTTTGGTTCGGTTACTTGATTTTCCTCAACAACTTTCGGGGTTTCTGGTTCTGGTGTTGCTGTTGGTTTCGGTTCGGTTACTTGAATTTCCTCAACAATTTTTGGGGTTTCTGGTTCTGGTGTTGCTGTTGGTTTTGGTTCGGTTACTTGAATCGTCTTGACTTCAGGAGCAACTTTTCGCTCTTGACTGGGTTTAGTAACTGGAGTTTCTGGAACCGCAGGAGAGGGGTTGACAATTGGTGTTTCTAATGCTGGTGTCGGTTTTGGTTCGGGGGTTGGGGTTGGTTTCGGCTTGGGTGCTTGGTAGGTGCGATCGACTATACCGCGAGATTCTGCTGCTGTTAGTTCGCCCCGCACTAATTTAGAAAGGGTATCTTGGCCTTGGGGTTGGTAATTTATCAGTCTGACTGTATTATTAAAGGCGTTTTTGACTAAATTTTCCCGTTCGTCGATCAATTCTAGCTGTACCCAGTTTTTCCCTGGTTTGAATCCTTTAAGATATATAGGTTGCCATTGGTCGATCGCAAAACTTTGGCCGTTGACTGTGGCTCGAATTTTCCAATCGAGTATTTCATCTTGGGAGTTTTCTTGAGCGACTAGATGCAGGGGAGCATTTGTCAAGTAAAAGTCCAGCATGATGGGTTCTGCCCCGTAGGTGTCTTGGGGCTGATTGTAGGTGAGCTGGGGTAAAGTTCGATCGGGATTGTTGTCTTGAGTTTTGGTAAAAATGTGAAAGGTGGTTTGGGCGTAAGCACCATCGTTTTTAAAGCTTTCTTCCCAAGGGCGCGAAGCAAAAACTCGCAGGGTGTGGGTTCCGGGTTCTAAGTCAGAGATCTCTAAAGGCTGGCTGGTGTCGTAAACTGCTTTGTGAGGTTGGTTGTCTAAAAAGACCTGAAGGTGCGGGCCTAAATCCAAGTTGGTATCTTTGAAAATCGGCAAGTCTTTAACTTGGAGCCGTACTGATATATCTGTATCCTGAAGCACTTCGTCAGGTTTTGGCTCCAAAATACTAACTTGAGGCTGGTAGATTTCCAGAGTCTGACGCAGTTGTTGAATGGCTTCTGGGGGAGAAACCTCTGAGATGCTTTGTACCTGGGTGGGAGCCTCCGCGCTCTTGTTGCTAGATTTGGATAATTCAGGATTACCTGAGCCACAACCTGCTAAACCTAAAACCAATACTGCCGCTGCGAACACTGTCAGCAGCCGTCGCGCAGCCGTCCTGAGCCAATTGATGCCAATCACGCAACTATACTCCTACAAGCTTTCTCCTAGGGCACTATAGCCCAAAACTGAATTATTAATTGGGAATTGCCGATCGAGAATTTGGGAGAGCCTGACCCCCGGAGTGCTGAATCGCCGACCACTAATTCGATCCTATGCATAACTCCCTCCTTCGTCTATGGGAAACATCTCTATATAAATCACCATTCCTCCATACCTGATCTTTGAGTTTTGTAAACTTAATGGCAATACCCCTTGACTTTTGCGATGGACTATGGAACATCAAGTCATTCACACATCAGGAAGTTCCGCTTTTTTAAGTATTGTTAACAAGTGATTTATGCTGCCATAGCAAGTTTATAATCCATAAAACAGCCTCTCCAAGAGTAGCGAAAGCTCCCCCAAAAAAAGGATGCGATCGACAGCTCGCAAATTGCGAGAGCCGTGGACAGTACCCAGCGACACTGGGAAACTGGCTTCTGACAAGAAGCAAAACGCTTGGGGAGATACAGCAACTGTGTCTGATTCTGCAAAGAGTTAAATGCAAGCTGTGTCGGTGAACCGAGAATCCCCGTAGCAAAAGCCCGGGGAGTGTCACGAACATTATCAGTTCTCGTTCCTTGTCTTATCGAGAGGAGAGTCTTCATGACCATTAGTCCTCCAGAGCGAGAGGTAAAAGTTAGAGTAGTAGTCGATAAAGATCCGGTTCCAACCTCCTTCGAGAAGTGGTCAAAACCAGGACATTTCGATCGCTCTCTAGCTAAGGGGCCAAAAACCACCACTTGGATTTGGAACCTCCACGCTAACGCTCACGACTTCGACAGTCATACCAGTGACTTAGAAGACGTTTCGCGCAAAATCTTTAGCGCTCACTTCGGCCATTTGGCGGTAATCTTCGTCTGGTTAAGCGGCGCATATTTCCACGGCGCTAAGTTTTCCAATTACGAAGCTTGGCTGACAGATCCTACAGCCATCAAGCCTAGTGCTCAAGTGGTCTGGCCGATTTTTGGTCAAGAAATTTTAAATGCAGATGTAGGTGGCGGGTTCCACGGCATTCAGATCACTTCGGGTCTGTTCCAACTGTGGCGCGCCAACGGCATCACTAACTCATACCAGCTATATTGCACTGCGATCGGCGCATTGGTAATGGCAGCTTTGATGCTGTTTGCCGGTTGGTTCCACTATCACGTCCGCGCTCCGAAACTGGAATGGTTCCAGAACGTGGAATCGATGATGAACCACCACTTGGCAGGTTTGCTAGGCTGCGGCTGCTTGGGTTTCGCAGGACAACAAATTCACGTTGCTCTGCCGATTAACGCTTGCATGGACGCGATCGATGCAGGCTCACCGTTGACAGTAGGTGGCAAGCTGATTAGAACAGTTGCCGATATCCCGCTGCCACATGAGTGGCTGTTTAACCCGGGCTTGATGGCTGACATCTACCCTAGCTTCTCTCAAGGTCTAACGCCCTTCTTCACCCTCAACTGGGGCGCCTACACCGACTTCCTGACCTTCAAAGGCGGTCTGAACCCCACCACAGGCGGTCTGTGGCTGAGCGATACAGCGCACCATCACTTAGCTTTGGCAGTGCTGTTCATCGTCGCCGGTCACTTCTACCGTACTAACTGGGGCATCGGCCACAGCTTTAAAGAAGTTCTGGAAGCTCACAAAGGCCCTTTCACTGGCGAAGGCCACAAGGGGATGTACGAAATCTTCACGCAGTCTTGGCACGCCCAACTGTCGTTGAACTTGGCTTTGATGGGCTCTTTGAGCATCATCGTGGCTCAACATATGTACGCGATGCCTCCGTATCCGTACATCGCGACCGACTACCCGACTCAGTTATCCCTGTTCACCCACCACATGTGGATTGGCGGATTCCTGATTGTTGGAGCAGCCGCTCACGCAGCAATCTTCATGGTGCGGGATTACGATCCGGCCCAGCACGTTAATAACTTGCTCGACCGCGTACTCCGCCACAGAGATGCAATCATCTCTCACCTTAACTGGGTTTGTATATTCTTGGGCTTCCACAGCTTCGGTTTATACGTTCACAACGACACGATGCGCGCTTTCGGTCGTCCCCAAGATTTGTTCTCGGATACCGGGATTCAATTGCGCCCAGTATTTGCCCAGTGGATACAAAATATTCACGCTGCGGCTCCGGGTAACACAGCTCCTAATGCTATGGAAATCGTCAGTCACGCTTTTGGCGGCGGTGCTGTAGCAGTAGGCGGCAAAATAGCGATGATGCCGATCGAGTTGGGTACGGCGGACTTTATGATCCACCACATCCACGCTTTCACAATTCACGTTACAGTCCTGATTCTCTTGAAGGGCGTGTTGTTTGCACGCAGTTCTCGCTTGGTTCCTGACAAAGGCAACTTGGGCTTCCGGTTCCCTTGCGACGGCCCTGGCCGTGGCGGCACCTGCCAAGTTTCCGGTTGGGATCACGTCTTCTTGGGCTTGTTCTGGATGTACAACTGCATCTCGATCGTGATTTTCCACTTTAGCTGGAAAATGCAGTCGGATGTGTGGGGAACCGTCGATTCAGATGGCACAATTTCTCACATCACCGGTGGTAATTTCGCACAAAGTGCGATCACGATCAACGGCTGGTTGCGGGACTTCCTGTGGGCGCAAGCTTCTCAGGTGATTCAGTCCTACGGTTCGGCACTGTCGGCCTACGGTCTGATGTTCCTAGCTGGACATTTCGTCTTCGCCTTCAGCTTGATGTTCCTGTTCAGCGGCCGTGGCTACTGGCAAGAACTGATTGAGTCCATTGTTTGGGCTCACAATAAGCTCAAGGTAGCTCCCTCGATTCAGCCTCGCGCTCTGAGTATTATTCAGGGTCGGGCTGTGGGTGTAGCTCACTACCTGTTAGGCGGAATTGTCACTACGTGGGCATTCTTCCTAGCGCGAATCATTTCGGTAGGGTAAACTACCCCTAGGTTTTGGATTCAGGACTTGGGAGGAATCTCAAATCCCGAATCCAAACTCCGAACCGAATCCCTTCAACTTTGTTCAGGATTCAGGATTAATCAAGGCTTATGGCAACGAAATTTCCAAAATTTAGCCAAGACCTTGCCCAAGACCCGACCACACGGCGGATCTGGTACGGGATTGCCACAGCACACGACTTTGAAAGCCACGATGGCATGACCGAAGAAAATCTTTACCAAAAGATTTTTGCTTCTCACTTCGGCCACCTAGCAATCATTTTCTTGTGGACTTCGGGCAGCCTGTTCCACGTAGCATGGCAAGGTAACTTTGAACAGTGGATTAAAGACCCTCTAAATGTCCGCCCGATCGCTCACGCGATTTGGGACCCGCAATTCGGCGCTCCAGCAGTAGAGGCTTTCACTCAAGCTGGCGCTTCCAATCCGGTGGACATCTCCTACTCTGGTGTTTACCATTGGTGGTTTACTCAAGGGATTCGGACGAACGCTGACCTGTATCAAGGAGCTATCTTCTTGCTACTGCTGGCTTCTGTCTTCCTGTTCGCTGGTTGGTTGCACCTCCAGCCTAAGTACCGCCCCAGCTTGTCTTGGTTCAAAAATGCTGAATCTCGCCTCAACCACCACTTGGCTGGTTTGTTCGGTGTCAGCTCTTTGGCTTGGACTGGTCACATGGTTCACGTTGCTATCCCCGAATCTCGCGGACAGCACGTAGGTTGGGACAACTTCCTGTCTACCCCTCCTCACCCGGCTGGTTTGGCTCCGTTCTTCACAGGTAACTGGGGCGTATACGCCGAAAACCCAGATGCTGCAAGCCACGTATTCGGTACTTCCGAAGGCGCTGGAACAGCAATTCTGACTTTCTTGGGCGGCTTCCACCCCCAAACAGAATCCCTCTGGTTGACTGACATTGCTCATCACCACTTGGCGATCGCCGTGCTGTTTATCGTTGCCGGTCATATGTACCGGACAAACTTCGGTATCGGTCACAGCATCAAAGAGATGATGGATTCTAAGGCTGGTTTGGTCGGTGGCAAGAGTGAAGGTCCCTTCAACCTGCCTCACCAAGGGTTGTACGAAACCTACAACAACTCGTTGCACTTCCAACTGGGAATTCACCTCGCTGCTTTGGGTGTCATCACATCCTTGGTAGCACAGCATATGTACTCGTTGCCTCCTTACGCTTTCATGGCGCAGGATCACACGACAATGGCTGCGTTGTATACGCACCACCAATACATTGCTGGATTCATCATGGTCGGCGCTTTCGCCCACGGAGCTATCTTCTTGGTGCGGGACTACGATCCTGAAGCTAACAAAGGTAACGTGCTCGATCGCGTCCTTCAGCACAAAGAAGCGATTATCTCTCACTTGAGCTGGGTGTCGCTGTTCTTGGGCTTCCACACTCTCGGACTGTACGTTCACAACGACGTCGTAGTTGCTTTCGGAACTCCTGAAAAGCAAATCTTGATTGAACCGGTATTTGCCCAGTTCATCCAAGCTGCTCAAGGGAAGGCTCTGTACGGCATGGACGTCCTACTTTCCAACCCTGATAGCATTGCTGCTACCGCTTGGCCCAACTACGGCAACGTATGGCTCCCAGGCTGGATCGATGCCATCAACAGCAGTACCAATTCTCTGTTCTTAGCGATCGGACCTGGCGATTTCTTGGTTCACCACGCGATCGCACTAGGCTTGCACACCACCACCTTGATTTTGGTCAAGGGCGCTCTGGATGCACGCGGTTCTAAGCTGATGCCGGACAAAAAAGACTTCGGTTATGCTTTCCCTTGCGACGGCCCCGGCCGTGGCGGTACTTGCGACGTCTCTGCTTGGGATGCTATGTACCTGTCTGTCTTCTGGATGTTGAACACCCTAGCTTGGGTAACGTTCTACTGGCACTGGAAGCACCTAGGCATCTGGCAAGGTAATGTGGCTCAGTTCAATGAGTCTTCTACCTACCTGATGGGCTGGTTCCGCGATTACCTCTGGCTGTATTCTTCTCAGTTGATCAACGGTTACAACCCGTATGGTACTAACAACTTGTCTGTTTGGGCTTGGATGTTCTTATTCGGACACCTGGTTTGGGCAACCGGTTTCATGTTCCTGATCTCTTGGAGAGGTTACTGGCAAGAGTTGATCGAGACTTTGGTTTGGGCTCACGAGCGCACTCCTCTGGCGAACTTGGTTCGCTGGAAGGACAAGCCAGTTGCTCTTTCTATCGTCCAAGGTCGTTTGGTTGGCTTAGTTCACTTTACTGTGGGCAACGTCCTCACTTACGCGGCCTTTGTAATTGCCTCGACGGCCGGGAAATTCGGGTAATTCTGAATTCTGGTCTTGTTAGGTAATTAATTAAAATCCCCTGCCTTCTGGCGGGGGATTTTTTGGTATATTTGTGTCAACTACCACGCAACAGTGGTAGAAAGAAGATATCGCATCATATATTCATGTTAATATCACCGTGTCTCAATTATTCAACCGCATCCCTGGACGAACCTATCTATTACTAGCAATCCTCATTTTTGCTGCCTCTAACTCTGTCATTCGCAAACTGACCGATTTAGGAGCGCAGAACCCGATAGACGGCAGAAATTTGATTTCACTTTGTAATGTTTTATTTGTAGGGAATCTCTGCGCGTTAGCAGTTTTATTCCTGGTTTATCGCCAGCAATGTACGGTACAAAATTTTCGCTCGATTCCCGGTAAAACATGGTGGGCGTTGATCGGAATTTCTTTGCTGTCTGGGGCATTGGCTCCAGCCTTAACTTTTATTGCGTTGGATTTAACCGCTGTCAATAATGTGGTACTTATCGGACGCATCGAGCCGCCTCTCATTTTAGCGCTGTCCATTTTAATTTTGGGCGATCGCGTCAATCTTTGGGTAATTGCGGGGGCGATCATTTCGTTTGTGGGTGTTGCACTAACTATTGTATTGCAAGCACCGACCACCAATATGATGGGCATGGGCGGATTGACGATCGGCAGAGGCGAATTCATGGCAGCAGGAGGGGCGATCGCCTTAGCCATTTCGACGATTATTAGTAAAGTCACGCTCAAACAAATTCCGTTAGGATTGTTCTCGATTATCAGAACAACACTGGGAACAGTTGTTTTCTTTATTGTCGTTTTAATCTTATATACTCCCACCCACTTTATCGATGTTTTTTCGCCCTTCCTCTGGCAGTGGATGCTCCTGTACGGTGCGATTATTGTTGTTGGCGGACAACTGTGCTGGTTTACCGGACTAAAAACGACGGGTGCGGCAGATGTATCCCTCGCCAGTTCGTTTAGTCCGATCGCGGGAATTTTAGTCGCCTATTTGATTTTATCCGAAACACCAACCACGGCTCAATACATCGGTGGCAGCATCATTTTAATCGGGATCATTCTCAATCAAATTGGCGTTTTTCGCAACCAAACCCAATCCGCGCCTCAACCTCCTGTAAGTCCGGCAAAAGAGATGGATATGGAAGTGGGATTCAAAGGGATTTAATGGTTAATACCCAGCCTTCGTTAAGGGGCGATCGAGTCAAAGCTTAAAAGGGATTGGAACATATTATGAACGAGCAAAAACAAATTCCCGATCCAGAGAAAGTTAAGCAAACTGTTGCCATGCTTCGGGATAGCAATCGAATGCTGGAAGCTTGGACTCAAACACTAGATGAACTAATTGCGATCGTAGAAGCTGATATTCGCAACAGTCCGATTAATGTTTAAAAATTCAAAAATATTAAGTGCTCTAAGCCACAGCGAATTCAAGAAATATTAAGAGATATGCCGTAAGTTGATTTTATGGTAAACTTGTTAGTTAATGTGACGAGCGATCGCTCTCCACCATCGCACCGAGCGAGACACAAAGTTTAGTTTGACTTGAGACAAGGCTTCCGGCTTCTTAACCCTATAGCGCCTCACGCGCAAACCCCGGTCTTTCCCGCAGGGTATGAAACGCAGTTGCAGCCTTTAGACTGCTAGTGATGTATCCGTAAATAGCCTAGTGCTGACGATTCAATTTACCACTACACTTGGAGATTTTGCAATGAAATTAAGTAAATCTTTGGGGATGTTGTTGACATTAGTTTGCATCACAGTCATAGTTGTGACTACTTTCAGATTAAGCCCTAGTTTCGCTCGTTCTACGTCGGCGATGCCAGCACAAGTATCAGCAGAGAAAGTAACTACAGACCTGATGGCACAAGTTCCCGCAGGAAATTCTCTCTACACTAGGCTGGGAGGGTACAACGCGATCGCCACCGTCATTGATGATGCAGCGAATTTCATATTTAATGACCCACTAATTGGTAAATACTTTATTGGCTTGAGCACAAACTCAAAACAGAGGCTGCGTCAGTTGTTAGTAGATCAATTCTGCCAAGCGGCAGGGGGGCCTTGTGTTTATACAGGGCGGACTATGAAGCTTTCCCATAGTGGAATGGGTGGAGGTCTGACGAACAGTGAATTTAATGCTTTTGCTAATGGTGTATCCCAAGCTCTCGATAAAAATAGGGTCAATCAATCAGAGAAAATCGAAGTCCTGGCATTTGTTAATAGTCTGAGAAGCAAGATTGTCGAAAAGTAGTAGTAATATGAAACACTCCCATCTCCTGCTCCTCTCGGTGGCATTTCTGCTGCTGTCAGGAATGGTAACAACCGAGGCAGCCCGCGCCAAACCGCCAGATATAGCCAGCGAGACGAAAGTTCAAGTATCCCCAATGCCGAGGCAGTCTTCCGATCGCTTTTCCATGCCTGCTACTTTTGCTCAACCCAATGCTCAATCCAACGATCGACCGTTGTGTTTTTATCAGCGATCGGATAGCACGATCGTTGATTTGACAAAACTTTGTGGGGCTAAGAGCACCGGAACGGGTACAAATACTAGATGGGAGAACGCTCCTGCTCAAGATAAGAACACACCAATTTATTGGTAGAAAAATCATAATTTGGCTCAGTAGACGAGTTCCACAGGATATATCTAACGAAAGGCGATCGCCCTTTTCACTTCACCAAAAACGCGATCGCCCTCAACCCCTCAAATCTCCCCATTAACTTGCATCTGATGCACCTTGTCCGCCAATTCTTGCAGGCGCTTTTCGTCCAACTCATCGATCGCCAGCATTCCGACATATATAATTTCTTTCAGCGTTAGTCTGGTTGCTAGCGCCTTTTTCTGCACTATATCCTTGATAATTGGGCTAACCCCAATGGCGGTACTGGCTCTAGTCACAAAAATAACGGTAGATTAACAACTTTGACTAAATCTTAGCACTTTTAAGCTGAGATTTTAGCTGCGGTGCAAAAATTTTAAGCGCGTCTTGACAAGACGAAACAGAAAGGTTTATATTGAAGATGTGGAAAGGGCGATCGACTATTCCTCCAAAACCTCGACCAAATCCTCAATCATCACATCAAAAGTTCGAGCTAACCTCCGCAGGCAAGTAAAGTCTACCATTGCCATTTCAGGACGACGAGCATAGCTTCTGACGGTGCTATAAATTACCCCAGAGCGATCGGATACTTCCTTAAGCGTCCAGCCCTTCTCCGCTGCTAGTTCCCGAATTTTTAGCCTGACTAAACCCATGCTTGACAATTGATGCAGTTGCGTAGTATAATTGTATATGTAAAAAGCCGATCGCCCCGCAGCCTTGACAACTAAAGGGCGATCGTTTTCAAAACTTCAATAGACAGCTAGTAACTGTCTGACCTACCATCAATAGATTTATCTACAATCAGAATAGGCACTTACCATGATATCAGAAAATCAGTCAAAATCGCGGACGATCGCAGAATCCAAAATAATTCATAAATCTCCCATCCTGCATCCCCTGGCGAGATTTGTCACAGAAGAAACTGTCGCACTGCTGTTCAATATCTCAGTAGACGACATTTACCGCATCGAATGCTGTCGCTACATGGTTTACGTGCACGCCAAACACATCAGCCGGTTTGTCAGCTACGCCGATTTTCCGCCAATTGTGGGAGTAAATGAGCCCGCAATTCAAGATTTTGGCAGATGGTACAAACGCTGGAAAAGCAAGCTAGCACCGGTATTTTGGACTAAATTCTACACGCACAAGTTCAAAGAGGCTGTTTCTGTTGATAGCTTACTGGAGTGGGGACTGTTGGTAGCCACTGTTAAATCGGTCATTTCTGGGGCGGCGCTACAACAGCTACGGGATGTTTATGCCGCAGAAAAAGATTTGATGGAGAAATTTTGAAGGGCGATCGCTAACCAATCCCTCCAATCCAATTGTGCACCGCATTCAGCAAATCATCTCCATCCACCCGAAAACCTGTTAAGGGCAATTCCAGGGGTGTATCGGTAATCCAGGCGATGTGAATTCCCATGTGAGTGTCGGCGAGTTTGCGGGTGAAAGATGCAAGCGCATATTCGTAGGGACAGGAGTGCAAAATTAGGGCGATGTGCTGTTTTTGGAGGCGGTTTTTGAGTTGGGGAATTAATCGCTTGAATTCGGGGGCGTTGCGAATGGCGGGGATGTCTGTATCTGCGGGGAAGATTGCTTGATATAGTTGGGTACAGATTTCTTGGGCGATCGCACTTATATCTGTTTCGCCTTCTAGGGCGCGTATGTTGAGGGGAACGGGGCAGGTTTTATGGGTGGGTTGGAGTTGTTTGAGGAGTGTGGGGATGTCTGTATTTTGTGGGTTGCGATCGGGTATTGGGGAATTGGTGGGTTGGGTGTGCCATGCTTGATGAAATTCTGGGTAAGTCCTATTTTGGGCGCAATCCCAGATGACTTGATAGCAGTTGTTATAGCGATTAAAACTCTTTTTCAGGTCTTGGGAAGTTAGGCAATTTTTCAATCCTGAGACTGCGATAGCGAAGTTTTTACCTTTCATAACTTTTCTTAATCTAGATACCTCGTACCACAAGGGATGTTCATCGCCTGAATTACGAATTATTTCTATCAAAGCGGATATCGCCACTGAATTATCTTTGTCTATTTTCAATAAATGATTTGCCGCTTTTCTGCGGATAACTTCTTTCTCAGAAGTATTGATTAACTCGACTAAAGCAGATATCACTACTGGGTTATCTTTGTCTATTTCTTCCAAGCTATCTGCCGTACCCATCCGGGTATATTCATCCTGAGAAGTGCGGATTAACTCGACTAAAGCTTGGATTGCAACTGGGTTACTTTTGTCTATTTTTCCTAAGCTATATACCGCTTCCAACCGAGTATCTTCATTACCTGAATTGCGGATTAACTCGACTAAAGCGGAGATAACCACTGGGTTATCTTTGCCTATTTTCCCTAAGCTAGATGCCGCTAGTGTCCGAGTATCTTCATTACCTGAATTGCGGATTAACTCGACTAAAGCGGCGATCGCCACTGGGTTATCTTTGCCTATTTTTCCTAAGCTATATACCGCTTCCAACCGAGTATCTTCATTACCTGAATTGCGGATTAACTCGACTAAAGCGGAGATCGCCACTGGGTTATCTTTGTCTATTTTCCCTAAGCTATCGGCCGCTCGGCACCGGGTATCTTCATCATCTGAATTGCGGATTAACTCGACTAAAGCGGTGATCGCCACTGGGTTATCTTTGTCTATTTCTCCTAAGCTATATGCCGCTCTAATCCGAGTATCTTCATCACCTGAATAGCCTATTAACTCGACTAAATCGGAGATCGCCACTGGGTTATCTTTGCCTATTTTGCCTAAGCTATCGGCCGCTCGCCACCGGGTATTTTCAGAAGTACGGATCAACTCGACTAAAGCTTCAATCGCAACTGGATTATCTTTGTCTATTTCCCCTAAGATATTTGCCACTATCCACCGGCTTTCTTCATTAGCTGAATTGCGGATTAACTCGAATAAAGCGGCGATCGCCCTTTCCCGATCGGTCTGTTTCAGTATCTCCTTTGAGCCCTCGGCCAGTGGATCGATAAATCTTTGCCACTGCTGCTTTTCCTCATTAAAATAACCAAATCCCCACTGAATAATCTGCGATATAATCTCATCAGCAAGACTACAGTTCTTAAACTCAGCAATCCCCGCCGCCACTAGAAAATACGCCCGAAGTTTATAAAAATAATAACACCCCTCCTCAAACTCAACTAACGCCTTAATAAACGCTTCCTTCTCCTCCTTCCCTACTTCCTCACGCCCCAACCACAACAAAATCACCTCCTTCCACTGCTTCTCAAAAATGCGGTAAACCCCAGTAGGGGCGGTGCCCCGTGCCCGCCCTCTGGGGGAATATGATTCAAGAAAAAGTGCCAATCCTCAACCGCCAACGCCGCAAAATATTCCTGAAAAGTCGGATGGTAAAAAGTATAAATCCCTTCCAGCATCTCCGCATCCCTCGCCACTAAATTCAGCCAACCCAAACGACAAGCTAACTCAAACTGCGATGCACCCATCACCCCATATCCCACACTTTCTCGCAACTGAAACCGCGACGTTTCATTTAACATCCCAGAAAGTGCCAATTTCCCCAAATCCGCATTCAATTCCTGCTGCTGAATCCAATTCAAGTGCGGTTTTTTCCACTGATATAAAGTAGTCACAAACCGCTGATAAAGTTTAGCCTTAGTATCTGGTAAATCACCATCCAAGGATTGCCAAGTGCCGCACAATAGCGAACATCTCAGGGGATTTTTTACTAAATCTCGAATTCGCTCTTTTCCTGATGCTGCTAATGCTTCCCGTAGCTGTTGAGAAAGCACCCCCCCAGCCCCCCTTCTTAAGGGGGGGTTAGGGGGGGATCGAACCAATGGAGGGTTAGGGGGGGATCGAAACCATTTATCGATAAACATTTCCACTTGTTCGGGATAGGAAAACTCCAGAGTGCGATAAGTATCAAAACTATCCAACGCAGAGCCGATCGCATCCCAAACATTCTGCCGACAACTTAGCACAATTCGCGCCCTTTGAATACAGCCGCCCGTCCTAATTTGCCGCTGAATTTCCGCCAAAGGATTCCCATCTCCTACCGCCATCTCATCCGCCCCATCCAACACCAACCATACGCACTCTGCATTAAACTGTGCTAAAAAATCATCCTTAATATCCGCCGTCGCCTCAGCCTTCCCAATTCTCTTAATTGCCGCCAGCAGCCAATTATCAAATAAATAAGTTTCTAATTCCTTCCCCTGCAAATCCGCCAAAGATACCCAAATTACCATAGCCTCGGAAATGCCCGTCGCTACCCAATTCGCAATCTGCCGCAACAGCGTTGTTTTTCCCGCCCCCGATTCCCCAATAATTCCTAATCGCTTCCCATTGCTTTTAGGGCTAATTCCTTGCTGGATTACTTGCTCAAGAAACTCGCTATGTTCAAATGTCTGAGTAACTTCTTTTTCTCGATACAAATCCGAACCTTCCTCAGCCCCAAGATTCTCGCGCTTCTCAGTCACTTTGTGCCTTTCCACCAATCCCAGCGGCACGTAAACATCATCTATTTGATGGTTGCCAAAAGTCAATTGATTGCTACTAAGTCGCTGCTGTTCTTTCTCCTCTAATATCTGCTGGCAAATATCCCGCCAATCAATCGGTTGATAAACAATGCGGCTTTTTTCAACTATCTCCTCCAGCCAATCATACATCTCTTGGGTTCTGCTATCAATCCGCGTTAAACTCTGCCCGGTAAAAATCTGAAAAACTTTGTCATTTTCCTTGACTTCCTGAGCAAAGTATGATGATAATAAATCAAATAATTCTTGCTCTAACTTAGTTTTGTAGGGTGCGACATCGCAATTTTCTAGGGCGACTTCCAGCAGTTTTTGCTTGAGTTTTTCAACCTGATTCTGCTTTAACTGATCTGCGGAAGTCAGCAGCAATTCTATCTCATCTAATCCGGCAATGGGAATCCCAGAAGGGACTGTTTCTTTATCGACTTGTTCTAATTCTAATTTGAGCTTTTCAAGCTTTCGTTTCAACCAATCGAAATCCCTGCGCCTGTCTTGCAGCGAATAGGCAAAACTCTCTCGGTTCGCTGTATTTTTGGGGTCGATTTCCTGTTTGCATTCTGAGGCGATTTGTTGTTGAGCTTTCAGGAAAGATGTTTTCAGTGCTTTTTCTAAATCGTGATTGACAATTTTTCCGTTTCGTGATATCTTTCTTATCCCGGTCAAACAAGCATGATTCAGTGCATCATTGACTTGATCACCCAGAATGCCTTGCCAAGCGACTGTGAAAAGCAAGCCCAAGGTAATCGGATCTGACATTTGATGGTTCTCCTGATGCGCTGCTGCAAGGGGGTTATTTTTATGATAGGCGATCGCACTCTGGTTGCAGCCAGCGGTTTTCATCTGATATGAATCATAGTTTAAAACACTTCATCTTCGATGCCCAGCCACCATTCCCCCAGATTCATTAAATCTTTGTGAATGTCGGTAAGTTCTGTAACATATTCTTCGGCAGAAATTTCCGATCGCCTTTCTTGCAGTTTTTTGAGTCGCAATTGCACTAACAGCCAAGGTTTGGAAATGCCATCGGTTGCTTCGATATATTTTGCTACATCTTGGCTATTCATGATTCTTTTTTAGATTGGATTTTTTTTACCGCAGAGAGCGCAGAGAACGCAGAGAAA
>DPLL01000079.1 GCA_003542015.1 Microcoleaceae cyanobacterium UBA9251
GGGGGGATCTAGATTTAATAGTCAAACAGCAGTCTGTGGCTACCTTTGACCTTAAGTTGACACCAATGGGGCGATCGCACTATCAAACATTACCAACCTCCACCAACTCAACATCACTAACAGAACTTGACTCTTCCCCTTCATCTTCTTGAGCAACCGCAACTGTTAACTTCAATCCCAGAGCATTCAGCCAATTAGCTAAAGCATAAATAGTCGCCATTCCATTCTGTGACAACAAAATATCTAATTTTTCCAGATGCAATTTAGCCTCTTCATCTGACATATTTGGTTCCCCAAGAGCCTCAAATACATCTCGAAGCGCTTTTCGCATTATTCCGGTCTCTAAATCACCCTCTTCTTCCTCAAATATCTCTGTGAGATAAGCCACAGCAAATAATGGATCTTCGAGAGATTTAATTTTCAAGGGATGGTAAGGTACACTTTCATTAGACATTTTTTCGACTCCTATATTCTGTCCAATATTTCTTGGCTTTGCTAATATCTTGCTCTTGAGTGCTTTTATCTCCGCCACACAGCAGAAGCACTATATAGCAATCCTAAATGAGTCGTAAAATTTTTACCCCACCCCAACCCTCCCCTTACCAAGGGGAGGGAGTAAGAAATTCACAAATGATTTAGGATTGCTATAGTTGTTTCTACTTGTCCAAAATAGACGCGGTAGCCCGGCCCAAAGTCAATTTTAAATTCCCAGACTCCCTCTCCGAGCGATCGAGCATCTCCCAGATTACCCTCGCTAACCAGCTCAAGTCTTTTCACAATCTTGGCTTTTCCCTTAAAATCTCGGAGAGATTCCAACCACTCCGAAAAAGGAATTTTGCCATCAGGTATCTTGTACTGCTGAATTTCCCTTGGTTGTACTTCCATAAGTGCGATCGCAACTACTCGTAAATCATCATACGGGCGATCGCACCCAATCAAACATTACCAACCTCCACCAACTCAACAGCACTAACAGAACTTTCCTCTCCCCCTTCCTCCTCAGCAACCGCAACAGATAACTTCAATCCCAAAACCTTCAGCCAATTAGCCAAAGCATAAATAGTCGCCATTCCATTTTGTGACAGCAAACCATCTAATTTTTCCAGATGCAATTTAGCCTCATCTGCTGACATATTTGGTTCTCCAAGAGCCTCAAATACATTGCTAAGTCCGAGTTCGAGCAAACCGGCTTCAGGCTCATCATCTTCCAAATGCGCCGTTAGATAAGCAGCAGCGTGTATTTTATCCTTAAGCGCTTCGATCAGATAGTCCTGGTAACTATCGCTAGTTGGCATTTTCGCGTTCTTCATATTCTTTCCAATACTCCTTAGCTTTACGAATATCTTGTTCTTGACTGCTTTTATCCCCACCACAGAGGAGAAGCACTATTGTTGACCCAAATTGTCCGAAATACACGCGATACCCCGGTCCAAAGTCGATTTTCAATTCGCAGACTCCTTCCCCAACAGACTTAGTGTTTCCTAAATTCCCCAAGCGAACTCGATCGAGCCTTTGCTCAATTTTAACGACTGCACTCAAATCTCGCAGGGAACTAAGCCACTCTGCGAAAGGATTTCTACCTTCTGGGGTAATATAACGTCGAATTTCCCTTGGTTGTACTTCCATAAGTGCGATCGTAGCTGCTAGCTGATTATAATACGGGCGATCGTCCCTTCTCAAACATTACCAACTTCCGCCAACTCAGCACCAGCAACAGGACTTTCCTCTTCCCCTTCATCCTCTTGAGCAACCCGAACAGATAAATTCAATAGTTCATTCCAGGGATAAATTCAGTCGAGAGGTATTTTAAGTTTGACAGATATGGAAGAGTTCGTGTAAAATTTGTATAAATTTGTGACCAACGAATGGGGTAAAAATTATGGCAGACCTATCAAATTGTATGGAATGCGGAGGAATGGTAAGTTCTGAAGCTAACCAATGTCCCCATTGTAAAACAAGTCGCGATGGCATCCGGGGTGTCAAGTGTCATGTTTGTGGTGGACTTTTAAAATTTTCGGAAAGCATAAAACGTTATTACGACGACGACGAAAAATCAGAGTTCTTTCATCATGCTTGTTATCAACAAGTTAGCCTCAAAATAGTAGAAAAAAACCAAACAATAAATTGCCCCGTCTGCTCGGAGCCAAACCATTTCAGCTACGGACGACGGGAGAGGAATTGGCGAACGCACTTCAAAGAAAGGATAAATTGTGCTAAGTGTGGACATCCTTATGAATATGAACAAACAGAAGAAAATGATCCTTACACTAATTGTATGTATTGTGGTTTTCTTCTTGAAAAAAATCTAGAAGTGGTAGTTAAAAATCCTTACGGTGGATACGACAGTTATGCCCACAAACTTTGTTATACAAATGAGAGGCAAGCTGAGCAACTTCGGCTTAAGGAATATCTTGAAAATAGCCGGAAGAAAAGCGAGGAAGAAACACGTATAAAGAAGAAAAAAGAAGCTGACGAAAAATTTGAATCAAAGCTAAGAGGCGCTTTCTGGCCTGGGCTATTTATGGGTGGGCTTAGTCTGGCGATGGGTATTTGGGCGATCTTGTTGTTTGGGATATTATTCGGTCTTTATCTTATAATTGGGAATGAATAGAGGGGATCTCTGGGAGCATCTCAATGAAAGCACAATTAGTAGGGTGCGTCAGTTGGGAAAACCCTAATTTTTCCTACGAACCTTAAGACTGACGCACCCTACAGGCTACAAGCTGCGGTTACAAAAGATCGCCCAAAATCAAACCTTAGCAACCTCCACCAACTCAACAGCACTAACAGAACTTTCCTCTTCCCCTTCATCCTCAGCAACCGCAACAGATAACTTCAATCCCAAAACCTTCAACCAATTAGCCAAAGCATAAATAGTTGCAATCCCGGATTGTGACAGCAAACCATCTAATTTTTCCAGATGCAATTTAGCCTCATCTGCTGACATATTTGGTTCTCCAAGAGCTTCAAATACATCTTTCAAAGCTGATGGGAAAATGCCAATATCCAAATCTCCCTCTTCTTGCTCATTCAAGAATAGCGTCAGGTATCCCGCTGCATATACTGGATCTTTGAGCTGTTCAATCAGAAACGGATGGTAAGGTACACTTTTAACCATTGTCTTGACTCCTGTATTTAATCCAATATTTCTTTGCTTTACGAATATCTTCGTCCTGAGTGCTTTTATCCCCTCCACACAGGAGAAGCACTATAGTTGTTTCTACTTGTCCAAAATAGACCCGGTAGCCTGGACCAAAATTAATTTTCAATTCCAAGACTCCTTCTCCCACTGGGCGGTAGTCTCCAAGATTACCTGTACTGACTCGCTTCAATCTCACATTAATCTTGAGTTTAGCTTGAGAGTCCCGCAGAGCATAAAACCACTCATCGAAAGGAATCTGACCATCTGACTTGACGTAACGCTGAATTTCCCTTGGTTGTACTTCCATAAGTGCGATCGCAACTACTCGCTCACGATCATAATACGGGCGAGCGCACCCAATCAAACCTTAGCAACTTCCGCCAACTCAACATCACTAACAGCACCTGATTCTTCTCCTTCATCCTCTTGAGCAACAGCAACTGTTAACTTCAATCCCAAAACCTTCAGCCAATTAGCCAAAGCATAAATAGTTGCAATCCCGGATTGCGGCAACAAAATATCTAATTTTTCCAGATGCAATTTAGCATCCTCCGCAGACATAATTGGTTCCCCAAGAGCCTCAAATACATCTCTCAGCACTTGTCGCATTATTCCCATCTCTAAATCACCTTCTTCCTCTTCATCAAAAATCAGTGAGAGGTAAGCAGCAGAATAGCTTGTGTCTTTCAGATTGGAAATTTTAAAGGGATGGTAAGGTAAACTCTTAGGCATTGTCATTGTCTTAACTCCTGTAATCTGTCCAGTATTCTTTAGCCTTGCGAATATCTTGCTCTTGAGTGCTTTTATCTCCGCCTATCAGCAAAAGTACAATTGTTGCTCCAATTTGTCCAAAATAAACTCGATAGCCAGGGCCATAATTTATCCTCAACTCGCAGACACCTTCTCCCAAAACGCGAGAATCTCCGAGATTACCATCCTGAACACGCTGGATTCGCCCCTCAATCCTCAGTTTGGCATTGAGATCCCGCAGTGAGTAAAACCACCGATCGAAAGGAACTCTGCCGTCAGCCGTGGTGTAACGCTCAATTTCCCTCGGTTGTACTTCCATAACCCTAATTCTAGCGACGATCGCCCCCCAATATCGCCGCCACCCGATCGCCCCTTGACTTAATGCGCTACAATAGTTAAGAAATCTTTAGTTAAATCCGTTTAACGTCTCGGACGCATTATGAGTCTTCCCATTCGCAACGTTGCTATCATTGCTCACGTCGATCACGGCAAAACCACCCTTGTGGACGCTCTTCTCAGACAGTCCGGGGTCTTCCGCGAAGGGGAAGAAGTCCCAGATTGCGTCATGGACTCCAATGACATCGAGCGCGAGCGTGGCATTACCATCCTTTCCAAAAATACCGCCGTCCGATACAAAGAAACCCTGATCAACATCGTCGATACCCCCGGCCACGCGGACTTCGGCGGCGAAGTCGAACGAGTTCTCGGCATGGTAGACGGTTGTTTGCTGATCGTAGACGCCAACGAAGGCCCGATGCCGCAAACCCGGTTCGTACTCAAAAAAGCCCTAGAAAAAGGATTGCGCCCGATCGTCTTTGTGAATAAGATCGATCGCGATCGGGCAGACCCCCACAAAGCAGTTGATAAAGTTTTGGATCTATTCCTCGAACTAGGTGCTGATGACGATCAGTGCGAATTTCCCTATCTCTTCGGTTCCGGTTTAAGCGGTTACGCCAAAAAAAGCCTCGAAGACGAAGGCGTAGATATGAAGCCGCTCTTTGAAGAAATCCTAGACCACGTACCACCCCCCGTAGGCGACCCCGAAAAGCCCCTGCAACTGCAAGTAACCACCTTAGATTACTCCGAATACGTCGGTCGCATCGTCATCGGTCGCATCCACAACGGCACAATTAGAGTCGGTCAACAAGCAGTTTTGATCACAGAAAGTGGTGCAATTGTCAAATCAAAAATCAGTAAATTGATGGGCTTTGAAGGCCTGAAGCGGATTGATATCGCAGAATCTTCTGCTGGTAATCTGGTCGCCGTTGCCGGTTTTGCTGATGCGTATATTGGCGAGACAATTACCTGTCCCAACGACCCGCAAGCGCTACCTTTAATTAAGGTAGACGAACCAACTTTGCAGATGACTTTCTCTGTGAACGATTCGCCGTTCTGCGGTCAAGAAGGTAGTTTGGTAACATCGCGACAAATACGCGATCGCCTAATGCGAGAACTCGAAACCAACGTCGCCTTGCGCGTCGAAGAAACCGAATCTCCCGACAAATTCCTAGTATCTGGCCGTGGCGAACTTCACCTGGGAATCCTGATCGAAAATATGCGTCGCGAAGGATACGAATTCCAAGTATCTCAGCCGCAAGTAATCTTCCGCGAAGTCGGCGGTCGCCCCTGCGAACCATTTGAATGTTTGGTGTTAGACGTACCCGAAGAAGCCGTCGGTGGCTGTATCGAACGCCTCGGTCAGCGCAAAGCAGAAATGCAAGATATGCACGTCAGCAGCACCGGCCGCACCCAAATCGAATTTTCAGTCCCCGCTCGCGGTTTGATTGGATTCCGAGGCGAGTTTATGCGCTTGACTCGCGGCGCTGGAATTATGAACCACAGTTTCCTCGACTATCGCCCCCTCGGTGGAGAAATTGTCGCCCGTCGCAACGGAGTATTGATTTCCTTTGAAGAAGGAACTGCAACTACTTATTCACTGAAAAATGCTGAAGACCGTGGCGTATTTTTCATTACCCCCGGAACCAAGGTTTACAGAGGGATGATTATCGGAGAAAACAACCGAGATGACGACATGGAGCTGAATATTTGCAAGTCGAAGCAGTTGACAAACCACCGCGCATCTGGCGGTGAAGAATTGGCGCAATTGCAAGCACCAGTCGATATGAGTTTAGAACGCGCTTTGGAGTACATCGGTCAGGATGAATTGGTGGAAGTAACACCGAAATCAATTCGCTTGCGGAAGCTGTCTAAGAAGTTAGTCAAACGCTAAAACAAAATATTTTTAGGGTGGGGTGTAAATCTCCATCCTAAAAATCTCACTGTCAACTGTAAACGCTATAATTATCGCAATCAAAAATAGGTAAAAACGATGTCAA
>DPLL01000009.1 GCA_003542015.1 Microcoleaceae cyanobacterium UBA9251
CGACCCATTAAATTGGTATAAAAGTTCGGGAAGTGAAATAATTTCGCCTTCTCTCAAGACAACTTTTCAAGGCAGATGCAGGCAGATGAATACTGATGAACGCAGATGAATTTATTGATATTTGAACCTATGTAAAAAAATCAGCCGATCGCTTTTATAATTTCTGGCTTTGCGCTAATCTTAAATATAGTTTAAAAATCTGTAGTAAAGGAAAGTTTTAATTGATGCTGAGTGCTTTAATCTGGATACCAATCTTGGGGGCGGCTCTGATTGGGTTTTGGCCTGGTTCGGTGAGTTCTAAAATTGTTCGGAATACTGCGATCGCCATTGCAGGTATAACTTTGATTTTATCGGTGATTTTGGCTACTCAGTTTGATACGAGTACCGGTGAGTTGCAGTTTGCTGAATTTATTCCTTGGATAGATGTTTTGGGATTGAACTACAATCTCGGTGTTGATGGTTTGTCTCTGCCTTTGGTGATTTTAAATTGTCTGCTGACAGGGGTGGCTATTTACAGTACAGATGAGTCTCTTCGCAGACCGAGACTTTATTATTCTTTGATTTTGCTGATTACGGGCGGCGTGGCTGGGGCTTTTTTGACTCAAAATTTGCTGCTGTTTTTCTTGTTTTTTGAGGTGGAACTGATACCGCTTTACCTGTTAATTGCAATTTGGGGAGGCGAACGTCGGGGTTATGCTGCTACTAAGTTTTTAATCTATACTGCGTTTTCGGGAATTGTGCTGTTGGCTTCTTTCTTGGGGGTAGTTTGGCTGAGTGGTGCTTCTAGTTTTGACATGGTTGGTGCTGTTGGTGAATCGCATTTGGAAGGTGGTTTACCTTTGCCTTTGGTAAGGCAAATTGTTTTGCTGGCTGGGATATTGCTGGCTTTTGGAATTAAGATTCCTTTGGTGCCTTTTCATACTTGGCTTCCTGATGCTCACGTAGAAGCTTCGACTCCGGTTTCGGTGTTGCTGGCTGGGGTGCTTTTGAAGTTGGGTACCTATGGGATGCTGCGCTTCGGTTTGGGTTTGTTTCCTGATGCGTGGGCGGTGGCTGCGCCTTGGTTGGCGAGTTGGGCTGTTGTTAGCGTGCTTTATGGGGCGAGTTGCGCGATCGCCCAAAAAGATATGAAAAAAATGGTAGCTTATAGTTCGATCGCTCACATGGGTTACATTTTGTTGGCTAGCGCTGCTGCTACTCCGGTGAGTTTGTTGGGTACTGTTGTGCAAATGGTAAGCCACGGCTTAATTTCGGCACTGCTGTTTTTAAGTGTCGGCGTTGTTTACAGAAAATCAGGAAGCCGCAATTTAGACGTGCTTAGAGGTTTGTTTAATCCCGATCGCGGTTTGCCAATGATTGGTAGTCTAATGATTGTCGGCGTAATGGCGAGTGCGGGTATTCCGGGTTTGGCTGGATTTATTGCTGAATTTTTGGTATTTCGCGGTAGTTTAGAAGTGTTTCCGGTGCAAACTTTGCTGTGCATGATCGGGACTGGTTTGACTTCAGTGTATTTTTTAATTATGGTCAACCGCGTCTTTTTCGGCCGCCTTTCGGATTTGGTGGTTAGTTTACCACAAGTGCGCTGGGGCGATCGCATTCCTTCTCTGGTATTAGCAGTAATTATCTTGATTATGGGAGTGCAACCGGGAGTTATTGTGGCTTTGAGTGAAAAAACTGCGATCGCTATGGTAGCTAATGTGCCTCCGCAAGTTAATGCGATCGCTCAAAACTTAAAATAAACTGTTGACAGTTGACAGTTGCCCCTTCGACTCCGCTCAGGGCACGACAGTTGAAAGTGAGGTTTTTAGGATGGGCAGTTATATCGTTTTTGGTTGTATCGGAATTATTTAACCGCAGAGAACACAGAGGACACAGAGGGAGAGAATAGAGATATGAATAATTCCGATCCTACCGGATTTGATATTACACCACTACAAACCTCTTTCTAATTTATGGCTAATTCTCGATCGTCCATCCGTTACATCTTGTACATCGATCGCTGCCGAACTTCCTTCATTTAAGGCTAAATTAAAATGACAAGTACCGTATTAAAACCATCTTCCCATCCCCTATCTGCATACATTGACCTCTTGGAATCAGGCCAAGCTTTACTTCCTGATTCTGCGGAAAATGTAGTAGAAGTTGTTGGCGTTCTCAAAAGTTACGCTATTGTTCTCGATGCCTATTCTCGGAATCTCAACTATATTGCAGAAGAACAGTTTTTAGTGCTGTTCCCGTTTTTTAAATATTTCAATGGGGAAGTCACTCTGCCGAAATTAATGCGCTATTTGTGGCACGATCGCATAAATTTTGAGTATGCCGAATATTGCATGAAAACTATGCTTTGGCACGGTGGCGGTGGTTTGGACAGTTATTTGGATTCGCCGGAATTTAGCAGTTTGACAGAAAAGGCGATCGCTGCTAAATTGAAAGGCAATTTTTTCATGCAGGGACTTAACAAAGCATTTCCTAATTTTTTGCCGGAACAAGTGCGGATGCTGGCTTATTACACCGGTCTCGGTCAGTTTTGGCGGGTAATGAGTGATTTGTTTATGGACTTATCTGATTCCTACGATCGAGGAGAAACTAAGTCTATTTCTGACGTAGTTGATTTGATATTAGCAGGTTTGGTAGCGGCGGCTAATCTACCAATTACCTACAGCGTTAAGATTAGCGGTGAAGTCTACGATATCATTCCAGCAGCAGCTAATTTAACGTTTTTAGCAGATGTAGCGATTCCCTATGTAGAGTCAATTTTCTTTAGGGGTATGGCTTTTTTTGGCACAGTTTCCTACAACGCGCAAGCCCATCAAATCCCAGAAGAACAAAGAGATTTTACCTACGGGGCTTTGTTTGCTGATCCTTTACCTATTGGAGGTGCAGGGATTCCGCCAACTCAATTGATGCAAGATATGCGGCATTTTTTGCCGGAGTATTTGCACGAAGTTTATCGCAGTAGCTGTCGGGGTGAAGATGATGTGCGGGTGCAAATTTGTCAGAGTTTCCAAAAGTCGATGTTTTGCGTGACGACGGCGACTATTTTGGGTTTAGCACCTCATCCTATGAATACATCCGATCCAGAGGAAAGAAAGGCTAATCGGGCTTATTTAGAAGGTTGGATGGATCGGTTTGAAAATTCTCGTTTGGATTGGGCTAATCAGCCAACAAACAGGTCTTGTCAACTTTTTCCAGAACGGTAATTGTAGGGTGCGTGACAGCGAGAAATATTTGACTCGCTGCTTGCGACTGCGGAGTGTCACGCACCCCTTTTTCCAGAACGGTGATTGTAGGGTGCGTGACAGCGAGAAATATTTGACTCGCAACTTGCGACTGCGGAGTGTCACGCACCCGGTAAAAAGTTGCTTGCTGGTGCGGGGAAAAAGTAGCGAGTATTTTTTATAAAAAATTAATTTTTCCGAACTCAAACAGTAGGGCGATCGCAACTTAAATAACTTTTAATTATCGCATATATATATATATATATATATAATTCAAATCAATAAACTATTGAACTTGCTTTTGGAAAACAGTAAAGTGTTAGTTGATCAGCCAAAAATAAACTGATTCATGCAAATTTCACTCTATGAGAGGTGCTCGTAGAAATAGAATTTAGGACGGGCGCAAAAGTAAGTTGTAAAGTCTATGTTGTGTAGGGCAATTTATGAGTTACTCCTACCAATGTTTTACGCTGCGTAAGTTCAGGAATTTTTAGGTAATTTAGTTGATTAGTTGCATTTACTGGTGTTGAAAAAGGTGCGTCGCCTTCTGTAAAACCTACAAATAAAGCTAGTATCGAGTTCCAGATTTCAGCATAACTGCACAAGTGACTCGCGCGGGATGTGTAGCAATATCTTAGTGCTTTAGGTTTGTGCGTGCGTTCACTGAGACGCACAAACTAATCCACAAACTCCTACGCTTTGCCAGAGGAAGAATGCTGAATTAGGGCGATTGAAACATTAATTATCCAATTCTTTTTTGGTTGAGATAAACTCCAAGGCAAATGTCTGTCAATTGCTCCAGTCAATTAGATACTGACGACTGATTAAATTTAGTCACTAAACCAGTGCCTTACCATCCACAAAAACTTGATTAAGGAATAAAATAATGAGCGGTTACAGTTTATTAAGAGAAATCCCAGCGGGTACTGAAAGTGATAATGTTCGTTTGCCGAACATAGTCGCCAATCAGCCTACTAAAATCGCTGTATTACCTGGGAACAGCAGCACATTTAAGCCTTTTTTAAAGGTCAACAATCCTAGCAGCGTCGAGGTTGCTAGTGGTGTCACTTTTACAAATAGTAACGGTAACGAGGTCGGTGAATTGGCCACTGTGCCACCCTCAGCAGACGGTACTTTGACGGCGATTGTTAAGGACGAGAGGGCAACGGGAGTTACAGATAGAACGCCGTACATAGTCGAAGTTAGTTCAGAGCCGAACGAGCTTAACAACAGTGCCAATGCTGATACTCCAGCCGTTAACCCCGGAACTTTTTCAGGGTGGGTAGGTGCGATTGACCCTATTGACAACTACCGCATTCAAGGACCTGGTGTTGGTAAGGTGACAGCGACTCTGACAAATCTACAAGGTATTATCTCTGTACAGTTAGTGGACAGCGATGGAAATCTACTAATCGGTCCAGTAAGCAACGTATTCCAGTCGGGAGTTATATTGGAGGGTCTGATACCCAAACCAGACGCAAGATATTTTTTGCAAGTTAAACGCACCCCCCCGGAATTTAATCAGCCGGAAAATATCCTTAACAGCACCCAATACACTCTGAATTTGGCATTTGCTACTTCCACCACACCAACACCGACACCACCAACACCAACACCACCAATACCGACACCAACACCACCAATACCGACACCAACACCACCAATACCGACACCAACACCACCAATTCCAACACCGACACCACCAATACCGACACCAACACCACCAATTCCAACACCAACACCTGGTGGTACGCCTGTAGCGATCGCGGCACCTGCAATCAATTCTTCCGGCCCTGGTACTCCTACTGGACAACCAGCAAACACTGTTAGCAATGGGTTTTACAACCTCTCCGACAATAATGACAATATTTTGCTTTCATCACTTCCTCCGGCTGATGCTCGCAAACCAATATTTGCGCTATCTGGCAACGACAATATTACCGGGACAAGTGGCTCTGATATCATTAACGGAATGCAAGGAGCCGATACAATCGACGGAGGGGCTGGCAACGACTGTTTACCAGGCGGTAAAGGGTCGGATCAGATTGACGGCGGTGTTGGCGACGACGTGATCCTAGGCAACAATGACAACGATACTCTCACCGGAGGAGATGGCAATGACATTATGACCGGTGGTAAAGAAAACGATGTCCTGATTGGCGGTAACGGCGACGACAGACTGAGTGGCGATCGCGGTCAAGACATTCTCACAGGTGGCGGCGGAAGCGATACATTTATCTTAACCGGAGGGGCGGCGACGGCAGCCACCTTAGCAGAGGCAGATGTGATTACAGACTTTACTGTTGGGGACAAAATTGGTCTAACTGGCGGGAGTGTATTTGCTAGCCTCACCTTGGAATCTGTAAGTTTGAATCTGAATGGAGGAGCTGCTGTGAGTGCTACGGCAATTAAACTCGGTACTAACTATTTGGGTATCGTTCAAGGGGTTGCTCAAAGCGAGCTTACGGCAAGTGTTTTTGTGCCAGAAGCATAGTTTCTGTAGCGTGGGCTTTGTGGGCCCTACTTGAGTGGAATTAAGTGCGATCGCCTTTGAGTTTGAGAGGAGGCGATCGCCATGCGCTTTAATTTAGAGGCGATCGGATTTCTGGCCCCCAAACTAATCCAGCAGGTATGGGCAGAGACTTCAACTTGATTGAGCAAAGAAGAGTCTTGGTTAAAGAGTTTAATCCGCAAAAAACTCGATCGGTTTAATTGTTTACGTTTTGGCGATTGAGGATGTATGGCGCTTTGCGTCAGACGCCACCGGGCGCGGTTGCTATATCTAAATTCTGACTAGAAGACTCAGGCCGTGAGAGTCGGTTCCACAAGTTCCAAGCAAACCGTAAATTTCTGCTAATTCTTTGACTAAAACAGTTTGTTTTGGACTTGCTTTCCAAGGATTGGGATTATTGTAAGCATAGTAAGTTTCTACGCCGTCAATGCCGAAACGAGCGGCTTCTGGGATTAATTGATCTGCGGTCGATCGATACCGGCAAGGATGGGCGAGAACGGCTAAACCTCCTGCTTCCTGAATAGATTTAATTACCCTGGCTGCGGGATAATTATCACTGCCTTCTGTACTTTTACCTCGTAAATATGGTCTCAGACTGGGATGTTCTGGATCGAAGGCATAACCGAGAATGTGTACTTCATTGTTTAGCAATTCAGCATTAATTTCCGCACCAGTCCAGAGAGTTGGTGCTGTGCTATTGTGGTCGGGATGGTTTAATTTCCAATTATCTAACCAAATTTGAGCTTGCTCGTAGCCTTTGGTGCTATGGTGGTCGGTGATAGCTAAGCCTTTGAGACCGATCGCGATCGCTTGTTCGATCACTTGCTCTGACTGCGATCGCCCGTCAGAGTTAATTGTGTGCAGATGGAAGTTATAGGAACCCGGACAGCTATCGGCATCTATTGTCTGAAAGACTTGCTTAAGTGCTGAGACATTCTGGGCTTCAGGTTTGAGACTAGAACCGGGTGAGGGAGCAAGATTGACAGTCATAAGCGTTATTATAAAAATACCTAACCTTGTTTAATATATCGAATAAATTGATATGTTGCACTTGTGGGGATGCTCAGGAACAGGCAAGATGCCTGTTCCACAAATAGTAAATTTTCTGGTGGGGTGGGCATCCCGCCTGCCCTTGAAAGTTAGTAGGGTGCGTCAGCTAGAACCCTTACGTTGAAACGGAAAACCTGATAATACTGACGCACCCTACATTGCGATCGTTGTTAAATTTAATCATTTCGATACTCTCCGATTGTGTTGGGTTT
>DPLL01000253.1 GCA_003542015.1 Microcoleaceae cyanobacterium UBA9251
GAGGGGGGGGACAGGAGTCTTCTCTTTCGTCACCCCCTACTCACACCCTACTCCCTTCTTAAGGGGGATTTAGGGGGATCTAGACTTGGCGTAAAAACGAGATTTCTCATGGGTTTCAGGCTTAAGTTGACACCTATGAGCTCTTGGAGTGTCCCTACAAGCCGTAGGTTGGGTTGAGGAAGGAAACCCAACAGCCAAAAACCTTTTTATATCAAGTCCGGTTAATTAGCTGTATCGACTAAACCTCCTCAAAAATTGCTCCCCGCTGCTGTAGACTTACCTGCATCTCCTCCGAAAGTCCTGAATTGTTTCCGAATTGCGCTGACTCGACATTCGCACCGCTGAGATTCGCATTTATTAAGTTCACTTCCACCAGATTTGCACCGCACAAATTCGCACCGCTGAGGTTAGCTAAAGCTAGACTTGCTCGGTGCAAATCTGCACCCTTCAAATCTGCATTTCCGAAGAAAGCGCCACTCAAATCTGCACCGCCGAATTTGGCATTTTGCAGGTTGGCTTCGCTGAAATCGGCGTCGCTTAAGTCTGCACCCCGGAAATTTGCCCCCTGGAGATTTGCATCGCTAAAATCCACTGCACTCAAGGTAGTTCCCCGCAGGTTTGCGCCCCCGAAATCCTCTGCTGGATTGAGATTGGCTATTTTTGCCAACTCTGCAAAGTTGTCGGTTTTGGCTCCAATAATTCGATCGACTATTTCCTGCAATTCCGATTCAGCTTGCGGGACAATTTCCACCTCGCGCCTTTCAACCCTTGGCGAGTCGTAGCACAATATCGCCCAACTCAGATCTGGTTGGAGTTGGTTTTTTTGCAGATATACTGTCAGTATTCTTCCTAAAATAGAATGTTGATTTGGGGTGATTTCGTGCGGCCACAAACCTTCGGCATCTGTTAGATAAATATCTTGTTTCGCTACTTCAAAAACCGCTTCAATCCGCAATGGTTTTGCTGCTAACTCTCCCAGCTTAGCACTTTTTAGCAAACCTTTTAATACTGGTTGACCCCCTTCTATTGCAAAACTCCAAGCTGGTTTTGTAGCGTCGCCAATTGTTGAAACGTGACACAATGTGCTGTCATTTTTAGCGATTTTTTCCTGAGCGCTTTCTCTCACGCTCCGCTGATTTTCAGTCAATAAAACTTCTGCACTGCTGGCTTTTGCACTGCTTTGAATTTCCTGGGTTGTTTCGGTGGGCGACAGTTGGACATCACCGACTAATTGACGCGCTGCTAGGGGCATTTCGCTGTTTTCCAGATTTAGCTTCAGCGTACCGCCTTGCAGTCCAAATTTGACGCGGCCACCGAGCAGTGGTTCCCAATGCTCGTTAAAATTGAGGCTTAAGTAAAGGTCGAGGTGCTGGGTTTCAGTTGCACCCGACGAAACTGGAATTGCTTCTAATTGCATCCACAAGCAATCTGGATATTTGTTGTGAGACTCTAGCGATCGCATATCGGGTAGAATTGCTGGCACTACCAGCCTGTAATTGAGATTTCGATTACTGTCCAATCTCTAATATATCACAATACAGCATTTTTTTATCCGTTTTAATTGTAAATTTTGTTTAATTTTAGTTGAATTCATTGGTTTTGCTGAATTTGGCTTTTGACCCAACCCCGAAAGGATTTAACTAATTCCAAATAATCCATTGTTTCTGCTTGTTCTATAAATCTGACAATTTCTAAAACAGCCACACTGGGAAATGCTAAACTGCGATCGCACTCAACATACCTTTGATTTTCTAATCTCTTAATTCTGAGCTGCGATCCATTATAGATCCAAACTTCCGGCACTCCCAGATCGGCATAAACCTGCAAGCTATTTTCCGAACTACTCGTAATATCAATTTCCACCACTAAATCCGGCGGCGGATCTTGACTCATATCGATTCTTTTTTTGCCCTTAATTGCACTAATGTTCTGGATGTAAAAACATTCATCAGGTTCTGCACCAATAAGTTCAGGACGTTTGAATGTAGTAGAACCGAGGGGTTCAATTCTCACCTCTAATTCTTCAGCTAAGGTTTCGACAAATCGACCCATTACTTTTTTGTAAACTTCGTGTTCTGGAGAAGGTACCATAATTTTTAAATGACCGCGATTGTATGTCAGTCTAATTTGCCGATCGCCGAGCTCAGCCAGCAAAGTTTCGTAAGTTTGCCAACTGATACCCGATAGCTGGACGATTTGTTCAGGCCGAGCGAGAGTTTGAGCGGTCATAGGGCTACTTTGGTAAAGAGTTCGCACTTTTGGATTATATCATCAACTCAGCTCGATCGCTCTCTAATTACTTACAGGAATTAGGCAAAACCTATGTGTCATTAGTCAAGTGAAACGCAGTGAAGCGAAGCATCGGGCGAGATTCTTCACTTCGCTTGCGCTCGTTCAGAATGACAGAATTTCGTTGAAATGCGTCCAGGACTGACTTAGTGAAAAAATGTGCGATCGATAGGACAGAATTTCGTTGAAATGCGCCCAGGACTGACTTAGTGAAAAAATGTGCGATCTAGCCAGCATCTTCACTCACCAATCTGCACTGGAAATATCGCAGATAAATCCAGAGACAANNTCCAGTTGAATATCTACTAAATTCAATATCCAATAATTAGAAATCCCAGCTTCAGCATAGAGAGATAACTTAGTTTTCTGATCGTACTTCAAAGTAGAATCAGAAACCTCAATTACCAACAAGATATCAGCCGGCTCCGGGTGAGAAGATAAATAATTGTCATCACGATTGCGAGCAATAACAACACTTCGACTACGCTCAGTGCACCGCATCAGGCTCTGGTTCGCTATCAGCAGACAAAATAATCGGCTCTTGACCGCGCACGATCGCTCTTTTTCCTAGTAGCGGGTACAACTCTCCTAACAGCAGCGAATTACAAACAGAGTGCAGCGTACTTTTAGCAGCCTTGATGATAATTTCTCCACGAATCAATTCAACTCGCTCATCGGGGGCGAAAAATCCCAGTTCTCCCAAACGGTGATATTCGGCGATCGAAAATCGTTTTGCAGTTACGGCAGTCATAGCTCTTCTGACCCTCTACAATTACCAACATTACCCATTTTACTCAAAAATCCCACCCCGCTGCATCAACTCAATCTTCATTCCTTGAGAAATACCCAAACATCCAGCAAACCTCGTATTCTCAACCACCACATTTTTCAAATCAGCGCGACTCAAATCAGCACCATTCAAATTCGCGCCACTCAAATTAACACCGCTCAAATCTGCATTTTTTAAATCAGCACCATGCAAATTTGCTTCTACCAAAATCGCATTCGGCAAATAAGCACTGCTCAAATTTGCATTGCTCAAATTCGCACCTGTCAAATTTGCCCGCGGCAACTTTGTCCGCAAATCAGCGCCGCTCAAATTGGTGCCGCTAAGCTCAGCATCCCGCAAATTAGCATTACACAAAGTAGCGTCAACTAAATTAGCACCACTTAGCAAAGCACCGCTGAGATCCGCTAGGGTCAAATCAACGCGACTGAGGTTTGTCTCCCGCAAATCCGCACCGACTAAATCAGCGTAGTGTAAGTCAAAACCGCTTAAATCTGCTCCAGCAAAATCTTCGACAGGATTCAAACCAACTGTTTCTGCAAGTTGTACAAAATTGCTGTTTTTATTAGTTAAAAACAGTTGCCGCACGATCGCCAATTGCAACTGGCGGTACTCGTTAGCTTTCTCGTAATCTGCTAAATACTTGTAAGCTAGCTTCAAGCTTTTAAGAGCCTTGTACTCAACGCGATCGTCCTTGCTTTCCCGTGCGATCGCCAACTGCTGCTGATAACATTCGATCGCTGCCGGGAAATCTCCTTTCGCATCGCAACAAGAGGCCAAATTGCCCAAAGCTTCCTCTTCCCCGCGACTGTCGCCCGTCTCCCGCGCGATCGCCAAACGCTGCTGCTGGTAACTAATCGCACCCTCAAAATCCTCCCGTGCACAGCAAGCATTACCCAAATTGCCCAAAGCATTAGCCTCACCCCGGCGATCGCCAATTTCGATCGCCAGATCCAAATGTTGCTGGTAACACTCGATCGCCTGAGCATAATCAGACAGCGCCTCATAGGCTACCCCCATATTCCCCAGCGCCGCACCCGATCGCCGCTTGTCATTCACTTCCTGATATAGAATCAGCGCTGAGCGCCAAGAATCCAGCGCCGCCTCAAATTGGTGAGCCTGATATTGTGAAATTCCCTGTTTGAGTAACCCGTTAGCTTGTTCGGTCATATTCTGAAAATTACTTAAATATAACTTAAGTTGGGCATCGGGCATCGGGAATTGGGAATTGGTTACCGATGCCCCATGCCCCATGCCTGTTTTCATGTCTGTATCGCCACAATCTCTAAAAAAAGCCAAAAAAAAGGAGAGCCACCTAAGTAACTCTCCCTACCATCAGGGTGCATCTACATAACATAATATAACAC
>DPLL01000248.1 GCA_003542015.1 Microcoleaceae cyanobacterium UBA9251
TTTGGGTCAAACGAATCGCACTTTCCAAACTTATTCAAATCCCTTTGGCAGCATCTAGCATTGACAGTTTAATTAGCATTGGGATTGGAGTCATAATCAACGCATTTTCCCTGTTGATTAGGGTTTGGGGCTGGGATAGAGACTACCTGAGCGACAGCATCTTTTTCTTGAATCCATCCGATTTCCCCCGGTTGCAGCTTGGGGATTCCTACTGTCACTGTTGGCTTAACTGCGGGGGAAGGTGAGGGAGTGGTAACAGCGGGAGAGCGATCGGTTTCTGGTTTGGAAACTACTGAAAAATCTTTATTTGACTTAGATTTGGGAGAAGTCGATAGCGCTTTTTCAGGAATCGAACAAACTTTCAATTCCAACCAGTTGTCTTGAGGTGTCAACTGTTTGTTTGTTACCTGCAAAACGCTGCCGGTAATCACTGTTCCTTTCACTGTCAACTGACCGATTTCGCCGTGCAACTCCAAGCGATCGCCTGCTTTTTCTAATTCCCCGATCGCAGAAATTTTAATTTCTACAAACGAGCCTTTTTCTAAAGATTGAACTGGCTCAGGTTCAGTTTCATCCGTTGTCGGCGGGCTGCTTTCATCATGGATTTTTATACCGAAAATCGACTCACCGGCAGCATCGATCGCTCGACCTACCGGAGGGATGAAAAAATAAGCAAATACTCCCCCCAAACCTAATAAAAATACAATTTTTAGCAACAGCGCCAAGGGACTTTTGCTTGGGTCTGCTAGCTGTATAAACTGCGTTCTGAGTAGAGAATTAGTATCGCCCAGACCTGTGCGATCGGTCAAATCGGTTGGCACGTCCTCGCTGTCAGCAATTGGTTCGATCGGCAAGTCTAAAGGTGCGACGGACAATTCTGTGAAAGTATTGCCTTCCTCTCTCAAATGTGCCTGACAGTGAATTAAAGCCACGGTTACATTGTCGTGACCATTTTTAGTATTAGCAATATCGATCAAGCGATCGCGCGCTGCGGCAACATCAATGGTACCGTCAAGAATGGGTAAAATCTCCGTTTCCCAGCATTCCTCAACCCGGTCTTTATCGCTCAAACCGTCGGAACACAACAGCAAAACGCAGTCTTCATCCACTGCCAAACGCTGCACAGTTGGGTGCAGAGTGTTGGAAGAAGTAATCCCCAAAGCTTGAATCAGAGCACCCGCAGCCACCTGTTCCAAAGCGTCTCGGTAGAGTGCGTAGCCCAAACGCACCTCGCGACAAGCCACATCATCATCGAGAGTAACTTGATAGCAGCCGGTGCGGGTAATCCAATAAGCCCGACTGTCTCCGACGTGGGCAACATAGAGTTCATGGAGGTGGGCTAAAGCCATCACTAGAGTAGTTCCCATCCGCTGGCGGCCTTGGCGGTTTTCGCTATCGTTACGACTAGAGATGGCGTCGTTAGCAGCACAAGCCGATCGTTCCAGCTTGGAAATCAGGCTCAGCGGCTCGTAAATATCCTTGTGCAGTACCACTTGCTGCAACTTGTCCCGGAGCACAGAAATCGCTAATTCCGAAGCGACTTCGCCGCCGTCTTGTCCGCCGATACCGTCACAGACGATCGCGCAAGGGGACGATCCCGGATCGCCGGCGAACCAGGTGCCACTGGGGGGGTAACAAGCATCTTCGTTGTGGGCGCGCGCTCGACCTACATCAGTGCCCGTGGCAATCTCCACGGTGCGATCGTACCATCGACCGCACTTTGCCAAAGCTTGATCCAACTGGCCCATCAGTTGTTCGCCGTTGCGGATCTGACCGGCCACCATTTGCTGGCACAATTGGCTCAAAAAATTGGCGATCGCGGGGTGAGCTTCGTCCAGCCACTGCTGCCACAACTTGCCCAACATCGACAAATTAGGTGGTTTGCGATCGGGCTGCAACTCCAGAAAGCGCACCAATTGCCCTTCCACCCGCAGCAATTCGGGAGTCAGTAGAGTCGAAGCCACGCCCTGAGTAATACAGGGCTGCCACAACTGAGCAATTTGCCACAGCCAATTAAGCTGTCGCATCGCCGAGGCTCCTTTCCACTTGTCCGCCAATTCCGGCATCAACGATTCGCTAACCTTCAAAATTGGCCCGTTTTCCAGTAGCCAGATATCCCCCGCAAGCTGGCTCGCCTTGGACGATACCAGCCCGTATACTTGGGGTACGTGCAATTGATAGGCAAACAGTCTCAGATAAGGAGTTAAAAAGTTCGGAATCTCTTCGGGCAGTTCCGGCAACTGTTCGGGTTGATTATCGACCAGAAGCCGATCGCGCTTAAGCAAGTAGCGACCGGCGATCAGATCGCCCGGTTTACAGGCTTTTATCCCTTCACCTAAAGCCCATAAGTAGTGTTTTGGCACAGAGTTTTGCATAAGGGTTCCTAGACGCTTTTGGGCCCAGTGCTGATCTGAACTATTTTAGTTAGACAGGCGGGAATCCCCAGCCCATAATCTTTGATTTGGGGTGGGATGAGAGCCGCGCGAGGTGACGAGCGATCCTCACCGCGATGTTGGGCATAGCCAACCAGCATTCTTTGGATGGCGACGAGACGAGCACTCATTGTAATAATTCTGGTAAAATACTCATATCTTGGATCGCAGAATAACAATCTAGGTCTAGATAAAACAGCTTTTATGTGACAAGTGGGGCGGGACGTGTTCCTCACTATAAAACGCCGTAGAGGGAAACGATGGTCGTACCTTGAAGGAAGATCTTGATATCCTTGACCGGACTCAGATGCCTACAACATACCGCTTGCGGTTGGTGTAGGAGCGTCACCGCTTGAACCTCGACGGAATGTCTTGTACTGACAAGCGCTATTTTACCACGCCAAAACACTGTGTTCACATGATTCGGCACGATCGGTAAATCAAGGCTGGATTTATCCTGCAACTACCTTTCATCCCTGGACTAAAGTCGAGGGGGTTTTTCAGGCTATTCTTGATAATTTACTGGTTAATAATGCCAATTTACGAAGAAATCGCAGCGGTCAAGCGGTTGAAGATTTGAGACTCCTGCTCATGGTACGATGGAGGTGCGTAGAAATCACCAGAGTCGGCTGGTATAAATAAATATAAATTCCCCCTGTTGTCGATCGGGCGCTGCGTGCATCGTGCCTGAGTTTCGCAAGTCAAGTTTAATGTCACCCGCCTCTGCAAGCAGTTGAGTTACTAGCCATGCCCCTCAAGGATTCCAGCGCCTTTCCCGAAAATTTTCCAGACCCGAAACTTCCTGCCGCCATTGAGGTAGACGAAATGCTGACCAGGATTAAGCATTCTCACGGTCATTACTACAAAGTGATGAATCTTGAGGTTTGGGCGCTGGTGGAAACGCTCGATCAGCTATTTCCGGGCGCTTGGGGTCGCTTCATGGCTAACCGCCAGCTTGCGGTGAAACAGTTTTTGCAGCGCAAGGGCGATCTCAATGGTTCAGTTGAAACTGCTGAGGATGTGGAGGAGAAGGCACTTCGACTACGCTCTGTTACCGGTTCGGTTAGGCTCAGTGACCGGCCGAAGGAAGAAGAAGGCACTTCGACTACGCTCAGTGACCGGTCGAAGGAAGAAGAAGGCACTTCGACTTCGCTCAGTGACCGGTCGAAGGAAGAAGAATGCACTTCGACTTCGCTCAGTGACCGGCCGAAGGAAGAAGAAGGCACTTCGACTTCGCTCAGTGACCGGTCGAATACACTCAGTGACCGGCCGAATACGCTCAGTGACCGGCCGAATACGCTCAGTGACCGGTCGAATACGCTCAGTGACCGATCGAAGGAAGAAGAAGGCACTTCGACTTCGCTCAGTGACCGATCAAATACGCTCAGTGACCGGTCGAAGGAAGAAGAAGGCACTTCGACTTCGCTCAGTGACCGGCCGAATACGCTCAGTGACCGGTCGAATACGCTCAGTGACCGGTCGGAAGAAGCATAAAAGCAGATTTGGCCGTAGACTCCCCATTTCCCCCTCTCGTTGGTATCGAAGTCTAGATCCCCCTCGCATCCCTGATAGTCGGGGAGTAGGGGTTGACTTTGATCAGACTCTTGTCCCACCCCCTACTCCNNATGCCTGTGGCGATCGCAGAAGTAATCAGTACCGTTTCGCCATTTGTGCAAATAGCAACTCGCTTCACGATCGGAGCAGTAGTCTTTGCGCCATTCGCTCGTAACCTGAACAGAGAGTTGGTACGTGACGGCGCAATCCTCGGACTGTTAATGTTTGCTGCCTTTGTTACCCAGACAATGGCACTTGAGAGCATCCCTGCTAACCAAGCATCATTTACCGTGGGGCTGGTAGTAATCTTTATAACACTATTTGAGGTGGTATTCTACCGTCGCCTATCGCTGATGGCTATCCTAGCTGCGGCGCTCGCCTTCACTGGAATCGGGATCATGAGTTGGGAGAACGGGCCCCCTCCCATAGGCGCAGTTTGGATGCTGATTTGTGCCTTACTAATCGCGGCGATCGTCATCCTGCTTGAGAAAATCGCACCACGCCATCCACTTCTACCACTCACCGTCATTCAACTCTGGGTTATAGCAATACTAAGTTGGTTATTGGTTGCACCCCAACTGGCCGGACAGATTCAGGTAATTAGCACTAATTTAATCAATCCCAAAAACTTAATCCCTCTCCTCTACCTTGGCATAGTTGGTACCGGCATCGTTACCTGGTTACAGGCCAAAGCCTTGAGCCGGATCACAGCTTTTGAAGGTGGGCTAATCCAAACACTGGAGCCGGTTTTTGGGTCAATTTACGCCTTCTTTCTACTCGGAGAAACTTTTAGTTTGCGGGGTTACATTGGCGCAGTTATGGTGATAGCGGGGATGATCGTGGCTCTGAGCCAAAGAACGGCTGATGCTCTGAGCGATCGCCCGATCGATTTGGAAGAAGCAGTGTAAGCGATTCAGGTCGAAAGAATAATTAGATGGCTCTCCTGAACTTGTGGTGAAATGACTTGGGAATCCCCGTTTAAATCGTGATTCCCAATTTAATGTGAAGTTGCACATATCTCGATCCCCCTCGCATCCCCCTGATAGTCGGGGGACTTTGAGAAGAATCTTGTCCCCCCCTTATTAAGGGGGAGTAGGGGGCAAGAATGCGGGGGGATCTCCGGGTTTGAAAACACGCCCTAGGGGGGATCGAAACTAGGCTACAAGCGAGATATACAGAGGGCTTTAGTCTTAAGTTGGCACCAATACCCCTCTCCTACTCTGCCGATCGCCCGATCGCAGCTTACAGATGAATTTTCGCATCAACTTGAGGCAATCCCATGCTGTAGTTGACAGCGCGGCTATTGAGGTTGTAGCTGATTTGGCCTTTCTGTAAGAACGATCGCACCAAATGCTCCAATTCCGAACCAATGCGGCGGAGGTTGTACTCAGTCAAGTCTTCGCCCTCGTAGGAGTCTACGAGTTCATCGAATTTGGCATAAACCTGTTTGACTGATTCGTCATTCCAGTTCAGTTCGTTGTCTGGGTCAATGTCGATCGTCAAAAGATCGTTGCTGGGTACAAGTTCGTTGTGTTCGAGGATGGCGGTATATATGCGAATATGGCGGGTTGTGGACTTGAGCTGCATGAGTTCTTATGTGTAAAGATTTTTTGCTGAATTAATTGTAATGGCTGGGAGATGCGCGGGGAGAACGGGCGATCGTCAATTTCTCGGAATCCCGAAATATTTGAGTTGTTGAGCCGTCCAATTTTTATAATATTCAGTTTTCAGTAAAGAATCAGAAACTGGCTTAAGCTGAAAATTTACTTGAACAGTGAAGCCCGGATACGGCATCCTCCTAGTATAAAGCCCGTCAATATTAAAATCTTCCTCTGGATGAACGTGAAAAGCCAGCAAACTCAGCTCTGAAATATGATGATTGAGTTTTTCTATTAATGCTTGAGTTTGCGGTGCACTAATTGCTGTTTTTTCAGGATTAATGACTAACATTATTTCAAAATCGGAATTGTAAAATTCATGAATCGATTGCATTATGGCAGAATCGCGATCGAACTCAGTCAGCGCTGAAAACCGCTGAATTTTGAATAAAATTTGATTTACCAAGCGTGCTGTTTTAGTAAAGGGACAAACTGGTAAATCGCCGAAAACAGGATGCGGTAACTCGACAAACTCCGTCATCCATCTGAGGGTAGACTCTATAATTTCCGTGTCAGATTCATTCATCTAAAATCTATGTATTTGATATTTAAGACTAATCATACTCTATTTGTAGGGCGATGCACACCCCACCATTGGTGTCAACTTAAGACTGAAATCCACGATGAATGTCGCTTGTCGTCGAGTCTCGATCCCCCTAAATCCCCCTTAAGAAGGGGAGNNCCCTTCTTAAGGGGGGTTAGGGGGGATCTCCGGGTTAAGAAAACACGCCCTATTCCTTCTTTTTAGTCCTGGACGCACGGAGCCCAGAAACCGGGTTTTTTCGCGAAAATATTTGGTTTCAGCCCGCAGATTCGGCAAAAAACCCGGTTTCTAAGAGTCGCAGTGCATAAATCCAGAAATATAAAGACTAAAGTCCTGACTACAAACATTAATTCATTGGTGAATTGTGCCATCTGGCATAATTGCACCTGTGAGTTTTGCCTTGTCCAGATTTGTCACCCCACTGAGGTTAGCTCCCTTTAGATTGGCTTTTTCTAGGTTTGTGCAATTCAAATTTGCCCCGCGCAAATCTGCCGAAGTTAAGTCTGCTTTACTTAAGTTTGCTCCATATAAGTTAACCCCAGAGAGATTAAACCCACTCAAGTTTTGCCCGCTTAGATTAACGCCATGTAAGTTTACCCCAACCAAACTTACTCCTGTTAGGTTAACACCATCCAAGTTGGCTACACTCAAATTTGCCCCACTTAAGTTAACACCACTTAAGTTAACGCCACTGAGGTTTGCATAACTTAGAACTGTACCTGTCAAATTTACCCCACTCAAATTCATGCCACTAAGGTTAACTCCTTGAAGGTTTACCCCAGTCAAACTTACCCCTGTTAAGTTAACGCCACTCAGGTTTGCAGAACTTAGGTTAACTTTAGTTACCTTCGCTTGACTCAAGTCTGCTCCTGTCAAGTTAGCACTACTTAGACTTGCCTGAGTTAAGTTAGCTCTACTCAGATTTGCTGTCGTCAGGTTTGCGCTATTTAAGTTTGCTTCGCTTAACTTGGCTTGACTAAAATTTGCCTGAATTAGTCTTGCAGAATACAATATTGCCTTGGTTAAGTTAGCCCCACTCAAGTTAGCTCCTATCAAATCAGCGCTTTGCAAGTTTGTTGAGTTCAAATTTGCCCCTTGCAAGTTAGATCCAATCAAATTTACCTGAATCAATTTGGCATTTGCTAGATTGGCATTGCTCAGGTTTGCTTGACTGAGACTGACATTTGATTCGAGAGTTTTTCCGCTCAAGTTTACTCCGGCTAGATTAACTCCAGTAAAATCTCGTTCTCCCTCATCATACCGTTGCAAAAATTCCTCAGCACTAATAACTGGTTCCAGATTTTCTAGTGCAGAATCATCTATTTTTGCCTCTTCCTCAGATTGTACAATATCAGCATTCATAGGAGTAGCGATCGGCGATTCTACCGCTTCGCTAGATGCCGCTTCTTCCCGCAATTGCTGATCCACCCGATCGCTAAAAAGCCTCAAAACCTCAGCATCATCAACCTTCCCACCAGCATTCGCGCCCTGAGTAACCGCATTCTCAACATAATACTTGTCTACAAAACTTTGCAACCCAGCATTATATCCCTGTCCCACCGCCTGAAACCTCCATTCGCCATTTTTCTTATACAAACGTCCAAATTCCAAAGCCGTTTCCTGGGAAAATATCTGATTTAAATTGTACCGAACCAACTCGCCAAGAGTCTCTGAATTGTAAAGCCGGATAAACGCATTTGTAACTTGACTAAAACTTTGATTCTTTTGCTGTCCCTCGTGAATAGTCACCACAAACACAATTTCCTGAATCGTAGAATTGATTTTACTCAAATCCACATAAACCGTCTCATCATCTCCCTCAACTTGTCCATTCCTGCTGTCTCCAGAATGCCGCACCGCACCGTCTGGCGATGTCAAGTTGTTGTAAAATACAAAATACTTTTCATCGGGAATCCGACCGTCCGCCCCTAACATAAAAACAGATGCGTCAATGTCGCAATTTTGTGCTGTCTGGCTGACTTGCCAACCCAGGGCGATCGCCAATTTTTGGAAATTAGGAACTTCCTGAGAAAGATTGAACCTTTCACCCTTAGTTAATTCGATGCTCATGTGCGATAATTCCCTTACCTCAGAAATGGTATTAATTATCTCATCTATGTTAACCCGATCGCAAATTGGATTTTATCTCGAAGACATCGAAACCCCAATTGGCAGAACCGTCAATTTAACTCTTACCGGACTCATTCTCCTATCTTCCGCCAGCTTCATCGCCGAAACTTACCCGCTTTCGGAACCTGTGAGAATTAATTTGCAAACTCTCGATACAGCGCTGTTAGTTGTTTTTGCAGTTGAGTATTTAGTGCGGCTGTGGTGTGCCGAAAATCGAGTTAAATTTATTTTTAGTTTTTTTTCAGTGATTGACTTGGTGGCAATCTTACCATTTTTACTAGGATTTGTCAATGTCAGTTTCATCCGCATTTTTCGTTGGTTTAGAATTCTCCGACTCGTCCGCTTTCTGGAATTGAAAATTTCTATTTTCCGCATCAGCAGCGAAGATGGGGTGATTTTTGCTCGGATATTGTTTACCTTATTGGCAATAATCTTTGTTTATTCTGGTCTGATTTATCAAGTCGAACATCCGGCAAATCCTGAAGGTTTTGGCACTTTTTTGGATGCCGTTTATTTCTCCGTTGTCACGATGACTACGGTGGGATTTGGCGATGTGATTCCGATTTCGGAAGCTGGCCGCTTTTTGACTATTTTGATGATTGTTACCGGAATTGCCCTGATTCCTTGGCAGTTGGGGGATTTGATTAAGCAATTAGTTAAAACTGCAAATCAGGTAGAAACTGTTTGTAAAGGTTGCGGTTGGTCTGTACACGATGCTAATGCTAGATTCTGCAAAATGTGCGGCACTCACTTAGATATTGGTAAGGGGTAATTGGGAATTGGGAATTGGGAATTGGGCACCTGTGCTGAGCCCTTCGACTCCGCTCAGGGGCCACGTAGCCGAAGTATTGGGAATTGGGCCGAAAAGCATTGGTAGTTACTCACAAATAACAAATAACAAATAACAACTGACTTCTTTAAGC
>DPLL01000249.1 GCA_003542015.1 Microcoleaceae cyanobacterium UBA9251
GGTCACGCTCGCGTAGTCGAAGTGCCCTAGGAAATTAGGACACAACATAGTTGTGTCCCTAGGAAAATATTTAAGATCTTCCAACTAAATCCGCAATGATTAATGCTAGTTGAATTGGCTTAACAGGTTTGGCAATATGCTTTTGGAAACCAGCATCGATCGCCTTTTGCCGTTCCTGAACACTAGCATAAGCAGTAAGCGCAACGGCTGGAATTTTTCCAGATTCGGCATCCAGAGTTCGCACTTTTTTAATCAAGGAATACCCATCTTCCTCTGGCATTCCAATATCGCAGATCAGCACGTCATATTTGTCAAGGTTTTCATTTAAAGCGGCGATCGCCTCTTTTGCAGAGCCAACCGTCAGCACCTGAGCCCCGTATTCTGCCAGCACAAATTTCAATAACTCACGAGTATCGGGATCATCATCTACAGCTAAGATCTGCAAGCCTTCAAGGCTGGGGGCGCTATCTGTCGAGCTGTTTAGCGGCAGTGTAAATACAGGCGGTTCTACATCAGTTGGCGGTGTGAATTCCTGGGGTATTGAAACTAGAGGAAACCTCACAGTCATCGTAGTTCCTTTTCCCTCACCCGGACTTTCGGCTCCCACCGTACCACCATGAAGTTCGACTAGATGACGCACGATCGCCAAACCCAATCCTAGCCCTTGATTAGCCTTAGTGGTGCCAGAATCACCTTGATGGAAACGATCGAAAATATACGGCAAAAATTCTGTACGAATGCCTTTTCCCGTGTCCCTGACTCGAATTTGAGCCTGACTGTCGATCGCCTCTAGGGAAATTTCCACAAGTCCACCCGATGGAGTAAACTTAATCGAGTTAGATAGCAGATTCCACAGGACTTGTTGCAACCTGTCAGCATCGCCTAAAACAGTCGCAGAACTCAACTGAGCAACCATTTGGATGTTTTTGGCATCCGCTGATAATTGAACCCCCTCGATCGCACTTTGCGCCACTACAACCAGATCGATCGGACTGGTATCGAGACTAAGCTTACCACTGGTAATCCGGGAAATATCCAGAATATCTTCAATTAACTGAGTTTGGGCGATCGCACTCCGCTCAATCACCTCTATGGCGCGAGTAACGGAGGCTTCCTTAAGCTTCCCGGAGCGCAGCAATTTTGCCCATCCCAGAATCGGAGTCAGGGGGTTACGAAGTTCATGGGAGAGATTCGCCAGAAATTCATCTTTAGCGCGGTTGCTGTTTTCTGCTTGTTGACGGGCTAATTGTTCTTGGATCAATAAGTGCGCTCTCTCTCTCTCCAACTGTCTGCGATCGGTGATATCCTCTATAGACAACAAAATCATTAAAGCTTGGTCTTCTCGTTGCAGTTTACAAGCATTCAGCAGCATAGTTTTCTGCCCAATCTGCTCAAATACGTGTTCTAACTCAAAGTTGTGAAGCTGAACATCACTCACCAGAATATCTGCCAAGATCGATCGCAGTTGCGGGATATTCCATTGCCCATTTCCCAATTCAAACAGCGAAATATTTGATGTTTCTGGGGATAAAACCTGAAAGGTTTCATAGAAACATCGATTGGCTGTGTTCACTTGTAAATCAGCATTCAGCACAACTAAAGGTATTTGAACAGTTTCGACGATCGTTTCAGCATAATTTCGGGCTAACTCCAAGGTTTTGTAACTACGTTTCAGAGCATCAATATCGATCCAAACCATTACCACACCGTCAATCAGGTTTTCCGTCGTGCGATAAGGACGAATGCGGAGGATGTACCAATAGCCCCCTAGAGTTTGGACTTCTTGTTCTTTCGTCTGGAGAGTATCAATCACCTCCAAAATCATCGCTTCCAAATCTGGAACATCAAGAGTCGAGCGAAGATCGCTAAAAGGTCGTCCAATATCTGTAGGAATCAAATTAAAAAGTTGCTGCGCCAAGGGCGTAAAGCGTCGAATTTTTAAATCATTTGCCAGTATTAAAATCGGGATATTGATACTGCCCAGCAAATTGATCAGGTCGTTATTGATTTGGTGTTGATCGAGATTTCGACTGCGAAGTTCCTCGTTAGTGGTGATCAGTTCCTCGTTGGTGGCTTGAATCTCTTCTTTGGCAGTTTCTAGTTCCTCGTTGGTGCTTTGCAACTCCTCGTTGCTCGAGAGAATTTCTTCGTTAGCAACTTTGATGTCTTGATTTAAATTTTCCTGTTCCTGGATCACCGCTTGCAGATGCGATTGAGCCGATTGTTTTTCTTCGTTAGCGGTGGCAATTGCCTGCCTCAGCCGCACAATTTCACGCTCTAAATCACTAGGTTCCGAGCTTTCCGAATTGACGGTACTGAGGTTAATCGCAGGGGGTAAAGCTTCTTCAAATAGAACCAAAAAGTAGCGTGAATCGATACTCGCAGGCTGGAAGGGAATCACCTCAAGATTGACGAGACTCGATCGCCCGCCCGCGACTACCGTTACCCCTTCTTTTCTCACAGTTATGTTCTGCATTTGTGCCTGATAAATCGCAGTGCGAAGCTCGATCAGCAAGCCTTCCCTTGCCATTGTCAGCAAGTTTAAGGTAGGAATCCCTGGTGTCAGTCTCAAGTAACCATTGGTGTCTCCCCGCACTTGCAGAATGTTCATCTGTTCGTTGACGACCACACCTGCTGGGGCATAGCGATTCAAAATCAGTTGGTCTGTATATCGCTGTAAGTCAAACTTATCTGTATCATTTTCATTCATTTGCTGCTGCGATTCATCTACTTTAGCGACGGGGTAAGAACTCGTCGTAAACGAAAATATGGGACTATTCTCAGTCATTTTCTTAGCATAAATTTTGCACTTTGTATGCACGGGCGTAAACAAGTCTAAGAATTTTCCGATACTCTCTGAAGTGCCTAATAGGAGAAAGCCAGTCTGGTTAAGACTGTAATGAAAAATGGGAATCACTCGTTTTTGCAACGGCTCTGCCAAGTAAATCAGCACATTGCGACAGCTAATTAGATCGAGATTGGAAAAAGGCGGGTCGCTGCCTAAGTTTTGTCTGGCAAATATACAGAGTTCGCGCACACTTTTGTTGATTCTATAGCCTCCTCCTTCGAGGCTAAAGAAGCGATCGCGTCGCAGAGCTGAAACGTCGATCATCTGGTTTTCTAAGTAGAAGCCAGACCTCGCTTTGGCGATCGCCGGTTCGCTAATATCTGTGGCAAAAATCTGGATCGGTGGTAGGGGGACTCGATCGCCCAAAAACTCTAACAAACAGATGGCGATCGAATAAACTTCTTCTCCTGTGGAACATCCCGCCACCCAAATCCTGATGGGACTATTTGCCGATTTATTTTGGGTAATCGCGGGAAAAACCAGCTCTTTTAACTGTTTAAAGGCTTCTCGATCGCGGAAAAAACTGGTGACGTGGATCAGGATTTCTTGATACAGGGCATGGACTTCAGGCGGATAGTCTCGCAAATATTGGGCGTAATCTGCCAATCGCTCTAGCTTATGCAGCAACATCCGTCGCTGGATGCGTCGATCGATCGTGGCGACTTTGTAGTGGCTGAAGTCAACGCCTGTGGTCGATCGCAGCATTCCCAAAATAGTCACCCGGACATCGCTCTCAGGGGGTAATTCTGTAACGGCGATAGTCGGGAGCGGGCTAGCCAGCCAGGGATTGTCACTGAGATTTGCCAATTCCTCCGCAATTTGTTGAGGGAGCAGAACGAAGTCTACATCACCTGTGGCCACTGCGGTATTCGGCATACTATCGAATTTTGCCGAGGATTCACATTGAGCAAAGGTCACTCCTCCGGCTGCTTTGATTGCTTTGATCCCCAGGGAACCGTCTCCGTCTCCCCCGGATAATACTACGGCGATCGCCTTGTGTCCGCGATCGGCAGCCAAGGACACGAGAAACGCATCTCCCGGCATATATTTTCCATAAATTTTCTCGCGGGGTGTGAGTTGCAGCACCCCGGACAGGAGTGTCATCTTGGCGTTGGGCGGAATGATATATACTTGATTCGGATCTACAGTCGTCCCGTCTTTCACCTGACTGACAGGCATTTGCGTCTTTGTGGCAAGAATTTCTTTCAACAGACTTTTGTAATTGGGGTCTAAGTGCTGAATCAGCACAAAGGCCATGCCCGTATCGGCGGGTAAGTGCTGGAGTAACTCCGTGAATGCTTCTAACCCTCCCGCAGAGGCGACAATCCCAACGATGGGAAAGGCAGCTTCTACTGTGTTTGGCTCTTCCAGGTCGATGGGGGATAGTGCGATCGATTCTGGTGTGTTTGCTTCAGACGGCTGATTAGCGTTCATGGAAATCTCCGGGAAAACCCCGTTTTTGTCAAGGGGAAGGATGTCTATCGATATTCTGTCATTCTGAGCATAGCTCAGAATGACAGAATATCGATCCGCTCAAGACTATTATATTTAGAAAGAAAAAAATAATTTTAAAAAAGAGGGGAATACCCTCTTTATAATAACAGTGACTCCGATGTTATTCGACGGTCGCCGGAGGTATTTCTTCCTCTACCTCTAAGGTTGCTTCCGGTGTTTCTGCCGTTACTGCTGCGGTTGTTTCTTCCGGCAAATCTTCTTCCATTGCTGATGGTACATCTTCGAGTATTTCATCGGAGAGTTCCTCAGCATCGATCGGTTCTACAGGAATTTCAATCCCAGCTTTAGCTTGCTTTTGAGCTAGCATTTTTTCGCGGAACTTAGCTGCCATTTCCTCAGCTTTTTCGTACACCAATTCGCGATTTTTGACCATCGCTCCAGGCTCCGGTTCCAACTGCTTGGTGGAAAGAGAAATCCGGCCTCTCTCGGCATCCAAGTCAATAATCATCACTTTCACTTCGTCGTTGACATTGAACACGCTATGAGGCGTATCGATGTGATCGTGCGAAATTTCCGAGATGTGCAGCAAGCCGCTGACGCCGCCGATGTCGATAAAAGCACCGTAGGGCTTGATACCGCGTACAGTACCGATGACCACTTCTCCGACTTCGAGGCGGTTCATCTTGCGCTCAACTAAGGCGCGACGATGACTTAATACTAGGCGGTTGCGGTCTTCGTCTACCTCTAAGAATTTCAAGGGTAATTCTTCGGCGACTAATTCTTCCTTCGGTTTGCGGGTGCTGATGTGAGAACCGGGAATGAAGCCTCGTAAACCTTCTATTCTCACCAGTGCGCCACCACGGTTGGTAGCAAATACTTGCGATCGCACTGTGGCATCTTCTGCTTGCAGTTGTCGCACTCTTTCCCAGGCGCGCATATATTCAATGCGTCGAATGGACAGGGTTAATTGTCCGTCTTCATTTTCATCGGTGAGGATGAAAAATTCTCTGGTTTCGTTTGATTGCAATACCTCTTCAGGGCTTTCCACTCGATTGATCGACATTTCCTGAATGGGAATGTACGCTGCTGTTTTAGCACCGATATCAATCAGAGCGCCCCTCGGTTCTATACTAAAAACTGTACCCGCTACTACATCGCCGGGGCTAAAGTGATAGTCATATTTATCAAGTAAGGCCGCAAAATCTTCGTGAGTAAAGCCGATGTCTTTGACTGTGGTTTTGAGATTGACCATGCGAATAGTTTCCTAGGATTTCTCTCCTTCATGTTTTTCGTTTGCAGGCAGATATTAGAGATTTTGGGAAAAAAGGGGTTAACTTCTTGCAAAATCTTTTACGAAAGTCAGTTTTTGCCAACTTTTGCCCGGTGCAACCGTACACCGGCGCTTGCCATTGCTCTTAATTCCAACTCTGGGTGAAAACGTTTAATTTTAACATTCAGAGTCCAATAGAATATTATACCCGATCGGCATACTGGTTTCAAATTAATTTAGACCAGGTAGGGAAACAGCATTGCCTTGTCCATTCGAACCATCAGGACAAGGCATTGCCCTGTCCCTACAATTAAATTGATTATTTTGGGGTAGGG
>DPLL01000002.1:0-4890 GCA_003542015.1 Microcoleaceae cyanobacterium UBA9251
GCAATGGGCTTGTGGGTAGTGGGTTATTGACAAACCCTTTAAGCATCAAGTTTTGGGTGGATTCATCCCCCAAAGTTTGTCCTTAAGAATCCCCGTGTCTTTAGACCGGGGAGTGTCAAAGGCTGGTTTGTAGATGATATCAAGTCCGCTTGAATAGTTGTCCCAAGTGAGTGTAGCGAAGCATCTCGCCCGATACTTCGCTACAGGTTCCAATCAGTATGACATAGCGGTTTTTCTGTAAGTGATTAACCGGACATGATCTGATTCAGCGATTGAAATCGCTACTACAAAAACGAAGTCCACTCAAGGGCGGACTAAGAAGTAATGCCATTACATCCGTTACATCCCGTACATGGCCCGTTGCCGAACTTCCTGCTTACAATTTGAGCAATGCTTCTTTGATATTTAATGCTAAAAATCTATCCAATGGTAGATACATCCAGTAAATAGATAATTGACGATCGCTGTTAGTCTTATGAAACCCCAAAGCCAGGGCCTGTTTTTCGTAACCGGGGTGAATCATCAGCGTGTACAAGTCGCAAAGATTGGGAAAATCTGTTTGCATTTCAACTAAAACTTTTTGTGCGTCTTCGAGGAAATCAATTCGGTATTCTGACAAATACTGCGGCTCTATCATCCAACTGCGGACAAATACTGACTGGCAATTTTGATCTCCTGGTAGCGCCATATTGAAAGGATCGATATCGGAAATAGAACTTAAATGAAGGCTTTTGCTAGGAACACTAAAAAAATTAACTTCCGATGAGGTAGCGGTGGGATAAAGTAAGTAAAACCCGACGGGATTGAGATTATCGCAGCGGCGCAAAACTCGCATTCCCTTTGAGTATTGACTAGCCAAAAGCCGGAGGATTTTAGCAATTTTGTAGGTAACGGCGTTAGTGTTGCGGTTCATCCAGTTGTAATTGGTGGCTAATAAATTTGCCACGGTAATTGCGTCGCACCGAGGATTAAAATTATCTAATTGGAGTTGTACAGGCTTTTGAGGTTTGGCTGGATCTAAAATTTCCGGGATCGGTTGAATTTCAATTGCAGTAGTGTTACCGTCAAAGTGTTTTTTAATTAATCCCAGGGCTTCTAATTTATCTAACATCATTCCCGCCGCCCGATCGCTCCCTCGCTCGGAATCGCAGTAAAATAGTTCTGCGGCTTCCCGGTGGGTACACTGAACTTCTGTTTCTAGCAATTCCAGTTTCGCCAGTGGCGGTTTGATTCGGGGCTGGCTTTCCTGAAGCTGTTTCACCAATAAGTAAATCCACAGCCTTACAAAGCATTCAGCCCTAGTGCGAGTTACGCCTACTCGTTTCATCAACAGCGAGACAGCCGTGCGTCGTTGAGATTGAGAATACCAAGCATTGAGTTGTGCAAAATCCATTTTAGTCGGGAAGCAGTGAAGGAACTCTACTTACATATTGGCTCAATTTCCGAAAAAACTTCACCCTGATTCAGGTTACTTGTGCTCGCTTTTGCTCGCTTTTGCTCAACTTACGTGATTGCGAAAAGCTTTGAAATATAGCTGTTACTCCAGGCAATTTCACTGCTTCCCAAAGCAAAATTAGTTTTATTAGTACCTGGATTTGCCAGCACATTACACGGAGAATTTTCCGAATTATCTCCCCTAGAAATAGTTGCAACTTAAGGAGTTTGCAGTGCCGGAGTTTCTGCTTTAAATTACGCCTCCTCTCAACTCTAACTAGGCCAAAAATAAACAGCCATTGCTGTCGCTTCCGAATTTATATCGCGCCTATTAAAAAGTACCAATTTTGAAACAGAGACTTCAGTACAAGCTGGAAAAGCCCTGCCTTTCGATACAGAATTTTTGCGTTAAATGCTATCAGATTGCAGCGGAGCATTTTTGCGACAACATCCCAACTCCACAGGAATTAGTTGAAAAATATAGCTTTTCTCAGTAACAGTGCGGTGCTATAGGGCATAGGGCATAGGGCATAGGGCATACCTCACTTTCTTGAGAACCGCTATAGAATGATTGAACTCGTTGATCGCGCCAACATCCAGTTTGTATGTATTCAGGATTTCCAAATTAAAATAGCACCAAAAGCTGGCTGGATTCCGACTACTACGAATTACGAATTCCCAATGACCAATGACCAATTACCAATGACCAATGACCAATGACCAATGACCAATTCCCAATTCCCAATTCCCAATTAAGCTGCTGCTATCTGTGGGTATTCCGCTGAGGTCGGCAAATTCTGATGCACAACAATCCACTGGCCTGTAATCGGGTCGCGGTAAGTAATAAACGGATTAGATTTTAAGGGTTTACTGCAAGGTTTGACTACCATGTCCACACACTCTCAATAACTTATCTTGAATCACTACTACAACACCATCTCTTTAATAATCGCCTAATTCTTCTGAAATCAGCGTGATTTTTTCCTCAACTCAAGGTGATATTTTATGTTTTTTTATGTGACACATAGCACTGGTAAATGGTGATTTTAAACTGCCTTTATAGTGAGCGGGATCACTATAAAGCAGATGCTCAAAAATTCTACCTTCTACCTTCTATCTTCTTGAGTCCCACTATTTTAACTGTACATCTGATATTATTAAGTAAGGTAAAGACGTTTATCAGAGATCCCCCTCACAAACCTATGGTGCTATTTGGATTTGGCAAAAAGTCGAGCCTGCCCTCTCCGCAAGACGCATTGCCGGGACGAGCAGAGTCTATGCCGATACCGGCAAATCACTTTGTTAATGGCAACCCGCTCAAATCTCCTTTTCCAACCGGTATGGAGACTGCTATGTTTGGCTTGGGCTGTTTTTGGGGAGCCGAACGCAAATTTTGGCTGCAAAATGGAGTTTTTTCGACGGCAGTTGGTTACGCGGCTGGGATTACTCCAAATCCTACTTACAACGAGGTTTGCAGTGGGATGACGGGACATAATGAAGTAGTTCTGGTTGTCTTCGATCCGAAGGTAATTAGTTACGAAACGCTCCTAAAAGTTTTTTGGGAAAGTCACAATCCGACTCAAGGAATGCGTCAGGGAAATGATTCTGGTACTCAGTATCGATCGGGAATTTACACCTATTCAGCTAGCCAAATGCAGCTAGCTGAAGCATCGCGAGATGCCTACCAGCCAGCTCTGACAGCAGCAGGTTACGGCAAGATTACTACTGAGATTATTGAGGCTCCTGAGTTTTATTACGCAGAAAGCTATCATCAGCAGTATCTTGCTAAAAACCCTAACGGCTATTGCGGTTTGGGCGGTACAAAGGTTTGCTTGCCTGCAATGTCTCAAGCTTAAATTTTTTAAGCTGAGATTTGGGAGGATTTTTATCAACAGGCAAGATGCCTGTTCCACAATCTATAAAAATTATTGTGGGCGGGTATTTTGCCAGCCACAGAAAGGCAAATAGGCTAGTTAAAGACAGGTAAAAAATGCTGGCTGCTGTTGTAATTATCAATGTATTAATATCTCTGGTTTGCTTTTACATAGCTGGGAAATTGTGGCTTCTGCGGCGGACGATCGCACTTTTTGAAGCGAGAATCACCGCAATGAATCGCTGTACCAGCTATGTCCTCGGCAAATCGCCCAATTTTTTTGCGAACAAGCAGCAACTTGCTCACCAGTGGCGGCGGGATTATCAACAACTGGAATTGCAACTGCAACAAGTTCAGCAACTGTTGGGATTGCTGGGTTTGGGACGGATGCTGTGGCTGCGGCGCGATCGCCCTTTGAGGTAATAAGTTGTTGAGCATCAAAATTTAAGGTTTCGGGCGGGCTCTCCTGCCCACTCCATAAGAGTTTGAAGCAATCAGAAACCATATTTCTACTTTGGGAAGTCGCTGCGATCGGGCAAACGCACCTAAAATTGGTGTAGGAACAGAAGCGATCACAATGTCAACTAAACGTTCAGGATTATTTATTGGCGGCTTGTTGGTGGGTTCGGCGATCGGGGCCGTGACGGGCTTGCTGATGGCACCCAGAACCGGCAAGGAGACGCGGCGGATTTTGAAAAAATCGGCCGATGCTTTGCCGGAGTTAGCCGAAGATTTATCGACCAGTATACAATTGCAAGCCGATCGACTTTCTGAATCTGCACTGCGAAATTGGGACGAAACTTTGATTAGATTGAAGGAGGCGATCGCAGCCGGCTTGGAAGCGACTCAGCGGGAACGCCAAACCCTGTCGGAAACTGAAGCCGAAGAGACTTCCCCGTCGCGCCCGGATCTCCGCTAACTCAACAACTGTCACCCATCACTCATTGCTGTTTGGGATGGGCACTCTGATCCCATCCCACAATCATTTCATCCCACATTGACTTTGACATACTCCTCTGGCTAAAGCCTAGAGGATTCTAGGGTCAAACAGCGATCGCAGGCGCAGCCCGTCTTACATCACCTAACCTAACGGTCGATGCCCCGACAACGTATGATTTATACCATAGCTTCTTATGCCCTAAAGGGCAAGGCTTTAAACCCATGATTTTTTGGTAAAATTAGATGCACAGCATTTAGAAATCCCAAACCCCAAATCCGAGATTCAAGTGAGCGATCCCCTATTTTGGCTAGGACTTTCGATTTTGCTAGTCGCAGTTAGCTTAACTGCTGTTTTAGTGACTCTGATACCTGCGGTGCAAGCATTGACGCGGGCGGCGCGCAGCGTGGAAAAGCTAGCTGACACCCTTTGTCGCGATTTTCCGCCCACTTTGGAGGCGATTCGGTTGACGGGGCTGGAAATTAGCGAATTAACGGATGATGTCAACTCCGGCGTGCAAAGTGCGGGGGAGGTTGTCAAACAAGTCGATCGCAGCATTGGTAGTGCAAAAAAGCAAGCACAAAACGTGCAAGTTACAACTCGTAGTGTGGTGACTGGGATTAAGGCTGCTTGGAAAACTTTAACT
>DPLL01000002.1:4937-11736 GCA_003542015.1 Microcoleaceae cyanobacterium UBA9251
AAAGGGCTGCTTAGAAAAGATATTCAAGGTTTATTACCTAAACTCAAAAAAGAGCATGAATGGTTAGGAACAGATGTTTACTCTCAGTGTTTGCAAGTAGTCGCGTTAAACCTTTCAACTGCCTATAAAAACTTTTTTGATAAACGGGCTAAATATCCTAACTTCAAATCTCAACACCATAGGCAATCTATTCACTATCCTCAAAATGTCAAATTTGACGGGGACAATATAATTTTGCCTAAAATCGGTAAAGTCCACTGCGTCAGACATAGAGACTTTGAAGGGACGAGAAAAACTGTCACTATATCTCTGAATCCTGACGGGAAATATTATGCTTCTGTTTTAGTTGATGATGGTAAGGAAACTATTACCCCGTCAACAGAAGGTAATGCGATAGGAATTGATTTAGGGTTGACTCACTTCTGTATAACCAGTAATGGCTCGAAGTATGATAATCCTAGACACATTAAGAAGCATGAGAAAAACCTGAAAAGGAAACAGAAAAAATTATCCAGAAAAGTTAAAGGATCGAATAAACGGAAAAATGCCAGAAAATTAGTAGCGAAAGTACATGGTAGGATTGCCAGAAGTAGAGAGGATTTTCTGCACAAGCTATCCCGTAAGGTAGTAAACGAAAACCAAGTTCTTGCGGTCGAAAATCTCGCGGTAAAAAATATGGTCAAAAANNTTAGCCAAGGCAATTAGTGATTGTGGCTGGGGAATGTTTTGTACAATGCTTAGTTACAAAGCTAAAAATGCAGGTAAAACCTATGTGGAAGTTGATCGATTCTACCCTTCATCAAAAACTTGTAATATTTGTTTAAATCAAGTAGGTAACTTACCCCTCGATGTAAGACAATGGCAATGTAAGCATTGTAAAACAGTACATGATAGAGATGTAAATGCCGCCATCAATATTAGAAATGAAGGCTTACGGATATTGTCGTTAGGGACTAGCGATACTGCTCATCGAGGGAATGTAAGACGCGCTGATAGAATTTCGGTTCTGCCAGAACGCAATTCCTGTTGAAATGAGAAGCCCCCGATGGGGCGGTGGGTAGTTCACCTCGAAAACCGCCGATTTCTGGGAGGAGTCGATCGGGCGATCGATTGTCGCCTAGTCAAAGAAGTGCGATTTCGCTCAGGGATTCCGGTTTAGACGATCGAAAACAGACTGGATACAAGCCCACGGATTCATCCGTAGATCAATAAAAAACTTGATATCCGAATCTTCAAATCTCAAATCTCCAATCTCAAATATGTTTAATTAGATTGACCTAATTATCAATAGCACAGCCCTCCCACCAGCAAGGATTCTTATCCATAAAATCCATCAAAGCATTATACTTAGGCGAACCCTTTTGATCCACATACTCCAAAGCCCCCCAACTTCCCCACTTAGTAGATACACCCACATCCACAAAGTGCATGAAGAGACTACCTCCAGCTTGTTTCCAACTATTCAGTAATTGCGTGTAGAGATCATACATTTCTGGACGCCTATTTAATTCCATAAAAAACTTGGTCAGTTTTTCGTTATTCTCAACTCCCTCAATACCTACAATATGTTGACCACCCTCGTAAGCAAATAACTTTAGACCTTTTTGTTGGGCAACATCTAAGTAATATCTAAAGTCATTATCCACATCGGGCAAACTATCTTTGAAACCACCCAGTAAGCCGCCCTCTTTCAATTGCTTAAAAGCTTTTCCAAACCCGCCATCGGCATCATTCAACCAAGACTCTACTGTGCTGACACTTTCTTTCCCGCCCAAGTTTCCACTAAAATATCCCGCTACAGCTAGGGCATCAATGCCATGTTGATAACAAGGTTTATTGCCCTCAGCTACCCAATAGGAACACTCTAAAGCATAATGTGCTAAATCTCTCCAGCCTCTTTGAGTCCCCAACACGCAGACAACTCGATGCTTTTGATCCCCAAAAACCCCTTTCCAGATATCGCACATTTGAGCACTACGCATTCCGTGCCATTGCATAAAAGCGTCCCCTTTATCTCCCCATTTCGCTTTACCTTGTTCCAAGGCATAATGGGATTGGGGAAAAGACCAATTCCAAACTTCATTAGAATATTCTACATAAACTTTCAGCTTGGGATCTAAACTATCTTTGACCATTTTAGCAAAGTTAGTCATATATTCATCCGTAGCCTGATGCGGCATATTAAGCCAGGGTTCTGCTTGGACTTTATTAGCTAAATTCACCATAATTTCTAGGGGAACATTGCCTCTGTAAGCATAGGATACACTCTCTGGTTTAGGTCGGTTTGACCAGGCTTTTTGTTCAGAACCATTTGTCCCCATCCAGTCCATAAAACGCAAAGATCTAAATTTCTTAATCTTTTCGATAAACAGTGGATTAAAAATTTCACCGCTTTGATAAAGCTGTTGATCTTGGGAGCGAATTACTCTAATATTGCGGATATAATTCCCTGTTTTATTTGGATCTGTAGCAGTAATTGTAATCATTATGCCTCCGCCTTGTGTGGCATCCACATTGATGATATCCCTTCCGGGTTTCGACGCCGCTTCATCTTTTTTGGCATCAAAGCTATATTGGATCGCACCTTCACCCTCATAAGTAACAATATATTGCCCGGAAGGATAGCGATTGGGGATTTCCCGAAGTAATAGGGTACTTACCCTAGTATATTTAGGAGGTTCTTCGGGAGATGGGAGAGACTTTACCCAGCCATTTTCATCAAGGTTTAAAAGATTATACTCCTCTGTCTCCCATTCACCTTTACAGTTTGGTTCTCCGCTGACGCATTGAGTGATCCATTTTCTAGAAGATTTGAAAGCATCTAAAAAGGGTAATTGTGTTGAGTAGTCGGCAATACCGCTAAGTCCAATTCCTAGAGAAGAGTGAGAATTTGACGTATTTTTTACTTCTGCACGCACAGCTACTTTGCGATCTGCTTGCGGAGTTTTGGGATAAATCTTAGTTGTGAAAGCCCAACATCCGGGAATGAAAATGACAAAGATTAATAAACCTAGGAGAAAGCCAATAAGTTGATTTTTATGTAGCATTTTTAATGGAGTCATAGATTTGACTAATTTGATGGTTACAGGTAAAATCGTAAAATGCGATCGCCCATCTAATCTTTTTGATTCAAGTCTTCTGTTTTTGGGGTTTCTGAATTTGATGGGAATTCTCGTCGAATGTTAATATCAATTGATACTGTACTTTATTGAAAACCTATATTAACTATTTTTACTAATGCTTCTGTTTGTATTGTGATGGAAAGCAGATCAAGTTGAGTTTGTTGATGCGGTGTGACGCCGCGTAGGAATACTCAGAGTCATTAATGGGCGCGATCGCTTCAACTAACCTCAAAACTATTATCTGCCAAGGTTTGGCTGGCACAAGTAAAGTTTTGTAACAAAAAACTGGTTTTTTGCATAAAACTTGCAGACTGAACCCGATCGATAAATAGAGCTTTATTTGAGATTAGTGGGATAGCAAGCTCCTTTTGTTTCCCTGCATTGCGATCGCCCTTTTTTTCCTGCATTGCGATCGCCCTTATTTTCCTGCATTGCGATCGCCCCCTAGTTGCCCCCAAGATTGGTATCTACCAAAGTCTGACCGCCCAAAAGTAAACTTTTGTAACAAAAAACCAGTATTTTGCATAAAAATCGCAGATTCATACAGATAAAAACTATAGAGAGTTCTGAAGTTTAGACATCTTTGCCAATCAAAGCTAAAGACGCCCAAATAAAGCAACTATCCAGAACATCACACATAAATAGGTTGGTTCAACATGACAGTCGATATCTACGCATCTTCACCGCAGGACGGTTTAGAGTCAGAAGAAGTTAAGCTAATAAACTTAATCAATCAATACCGCGCTGAAAACGGACTGCCGCCGATACCAAAATCCAAGGCACTTACTACCGTTGCTAATCGCCATGTCCAAGATTTAGCAGAAAACGTTGGTACTCTGACTCATGGCTGGAGTGATGCTCCCTATGATAGTAGCAATTCCACCACTTGGCCGAATATGTGGAAAGCTCCCCAACGACTTAATACAGGCTATCTCGGCAATGGTTACGAGAACGCTTTCGGAGGTTCTAGTGGGTTTGTCGCCACAGCGGAAAATGCTTTTAATAGTTGGAAAGAGAGTTCGTTACACAATGCTGTCATCCTGAATCAAGGCAGTTCTTGGCAAAACCGACAGTGGAAGGCTTTAGGAGTCGGCATCTACAAAGGATACGCGGTGATGTGGGTTGGCGAGGAAACTGATCCTACAGGCGAACCCTCAATCAGCAGTGCTGCTATACCAACACCGACACCAACACCGACACCAACACCAACACTAACACCTCCAGCGCCACCAACACCTCCAGCGCCACCGCCGGNNCCACCGCCGGCGACTCCCTTGCCTCAAGACCCTATCCCTACACCAACACCGGTGGTGCCAGTACCCCCAGTACCCCCAGTACCCCCGGCTCCACCTATACCAGTACCAGGGGACACATCTATTCCTACTGGTGTCATTATCAATGACTCTAGCTTGCTGAACGTTTTTGATAGCCTCTCTAACTCAGCAGCAGCAGGCGTGGCTAATGGAAACTTTGTGAAATTAACCGCAGGCAATGATTTTGTTGATTTATCACTTCCAGGTTTGACCGCAACCCCAAGCGGCGGTGTACTTGCCTTGGAAGGAAATGATACAATCCTCGGCTCATCTGGTAATGATGTCGTCAACGGAAACGTCGGTGCAGATAGTTTGAAAGGTGCTGGTGGTAACGACTTGCTGCGTGGTGGCAAAGATGAAGATCGGATTTTTGGAGACGATGGGAATGACATTCTCAACGGTGGCAGAGACAACGATACCCTTGAAGGTGGCTCAGGCAATGATTTTGTGCGAGGTGGCCGAGACAATGACATTTTAATTGGAGGTGATGGTAGCGATATTCTGGTAGGCGATATTGGTTCAGATACTCTCACAGGCGGTAGCGGATCGGATACGTTTATTCTGATCGCTAATTCTGAAGCAGGAAAGCGCGATCCTAATTTGGCCGATCGAATTACTGATTTTGCTCAAGGCGATAGAATTGCGATCGCAGGCAACATTTCCCAAAGCGAACTCCGTTTTAATGCTGTCGGTATGAACACGTTGATCCTACTGGCAAACGGCGACATTTTAGGCAATGTTATAAATGTGTTACCAGCGACAGTTCAGAGTGCTACATTCATCGTTCCCACTACAGATTCAGCCCTGCGTTTGGGATAAAATATGCTTTGTGGGGCAGGCATCTTGCCTGCCATTTACTTGTGTAAAAGTGCGATCGCCCTTATTTTCCTGCATGGCGATCGACCTTTTTTTCCTAAAGTGCGGCTGTAATGCTAAGTTCTATGCAGGTTTTCCCGTCCCACTATACTCCGAAGCAACGATCATCGACCCAATACCCGAATCACTGAATATTTCTTGCAGCAAAGCGTGCTCAAGACGACCATCAATAATATGAGCAGCCTTAACACCCTGAGCTAAACTCCGCACACAACAAGTAACCTTCGGAATCATCCCACCAGAAACAACCCCAGACTCAATTAACTGTCGAGCCTCTTGAATATCTAACTTCACAATCAGACTATCTGGCTGGTGATAATCCTCCAAAATTCCAGCAGTATCAGTCATCAAAATCAACTTTTCTGCACCCAAACCAGCAGCAATCTCTCCAGCCACCGTGTCAGCATTAATATTGTAAGATTGACCATTTTCATCCGCCGCCACACTCGACACCACTGGAATATATCCACTGTTCACCAAAGACTCCAAAATCTTGATGTTGACGCCGCTGACTTCGCCAACAAACCCAATCCCCTCCCGGCCATCAGGACGAGCTTGAATCAGATTACCATCCTTGCCGCACAATCCCACCGCCTTGCCGCCAGCTTGGTTAATTAACGAAACAATTTCCTTATTTACCTTCCCCACCAAAACCATCTCCACAACTTCCATCGTCGCCGCATTAGTCACCCTCAAACCGTTCTTAAATTGCGGCTCAATTCCCAACTTTTCCAGCCAAATATTAATTTCCGGGCCGCCGCCGTGAACCACAACCGGACGCATCCCCACGCAGGATAGCAGCACAATGTCCCGGATCACCTTTTCTTTGAGACTGCTCTCCTTCATCGCCGCACCGCCGTATTTGACGACAACAGTGCGACCGGCAAACTGTTGAATGTAAGGGAGGGCCTCCGAAAGCACCTGCACCCGATTGGTCTCTACGTTCCTGGGAAAATCGCTATGTTTGAGCATACAAGGACAAATGGCTAAAAACTTAAGTGTAAAGTTTAATGTCTCAAGCAACTATCAACAAACGCAAAAAGAAGGAAGAAGTCATTAGTCAGCAGTCATTAGTCAGCAGTCAGTAGCCCGATTAATGCCCCAGGCGATGGCGGCCCAATTCCCCAGGCCCGATCGCCCCGAGCCTGAGTTTCAATAGGTTTTCTTAATAATCTAAGTTAAAACTTTGTATTATAACTTATGACTTTCTTGCTAAAGTAAAGAAATGTATTGCTACTCTTGATTTACTTAAGGTTATATGTTAAATGCTGTCACCGCAGAATCCGAAAACGCTCAGTACAAGCTACCTTCACAGGCTGAATCGTCTCCCCAAAGGAAGAAGTCATTAGTCAGCAGTCATTAGTCAGCAGTCAGTAGCCGGATTAATGCCCCAGGCGATGGCGGCCCAATTCCCGATCGCCCCGAGCCTGAGCTTCAATAGGGTTTCTTAATAATCTAAGTTAAAACTTTGTATTATAACTTATGACT
>DPLL01000340.1 GCA_003542015.1 Microcoleaceae cyanobacterium UBA9251
TTACATTGATCTTCTTGCTTCTTGCTTCTTGCTTCTTGCTTCTTGCTTCTTGCTTCTTGCTTCTTGCTTCTTGCTTCTTGCTTCTTGCTTCTTGCTTCTTGCTTCTTGCTTCTTCCTTCTTCTATATTCCTTCTTCTATATTCCTTCTTCTATATTCGATAAAACAGGTAGAGAATCTGAATTCTCTACCTGTTTTATGTGATGATTTTGAGTTATTTACGACGGCGAGATTTGTTATTTCAAAACTTTACCCGCGCTCGAACTTACTCAGCACCTTGGGGCAGCAATTCCCGCTTTTGACCTTGCAGCACCTTCACAATTCCGTCCTCCCCGACATCCACAACAGCGATGTCACCGTCCTTGATGCGGCCAGAAAGGATTTCCTCAGCCAAACTGTCTTCCAACAACCGCATGATCGCGCGGCGCAGGGGTCTTGCTCCGTAGCTGGGGTTGTAGCCTTCTTCTACGAGGCGTTCCTTGAACCGTTCGGTGACTTCGAGGGTGATTCCCTGTTCTGTCAAGCGGCCGAAAACTTCCTTGAGCATGATGACAGCAATTTCCTTGACTTCTTCCTTATTCAACTGACGGAAGACGATAATTTCATCTAGTCGGTTGAGGAATTCTGGGCGGAAATAGTTTTTCAGTTCTTCGTTAACCAAAGAACGAATGCGGTTGTAATTAGCATCGGCTTGGTTGTCGCTGAACTCGAAACCGAGGCCACCGCCACCCTTTTCAATGACCTTAGAACCGATGTTAGATGTCATGATCAGCAGCGTATTTTTGAAGTCTACAGTGCGACCTTTGGCATCGGTTAAGCGGCCGTCTTCCAATATTTGCAAGAGCATATTGAAGACATCGGGGTGAGCTTTTTCGATTTCGTCGAATAGCACCACAGTGTAAGGACGGCGGCGCACAGCTTCAGTCAGTTGGCCACCTTCGTTATAGCCAACGTAACCGGGAGGGGAACCGATGAGTTTGGAGACGGTGTGACGTTCCATGTATTCGGACATATCCAGCCGGATCATGGCTTCTTCGGAACCGAAGAAATAGGAAGCCAGGGCTTTTGTGAGTTCGGTTTTGCCGACGCCGGTGGGCCCCGAGAAGATGAAACTGGCGATCGGCCTGTTGGGATTTTTCAGACCAACACGGGCGCGACGAATGGCGCGGGAAACGGCTTTGACAGCTTCTTCTTGGCCGATCAAACGCTGGTGCAGGGTATCTTCCATGTGCAGCAGCTTTTCCGATTCGGATTCGGTCAGTTTGTTGACTGGAACTCCTGTCCAGCTTGCCACGATTTGAGCGATGTCTTCTTCGGTGACTACTGGGGAGGGGTCTGTTTCCCCGGTGCGGGCCTTGTCGGTTTTTTTGGCTTGGGAAATAGCGCGAATTTCGGCTTTGAGCGTCATTTCGCGATCGCGCAATTCTCCGGCCTTATCAAAGTCTTGAGAACGCACCGCTTCGTCTTTATCTTTGAGGACTTTGCGTAGTTCTTTGTCAAGTTCCTTGGCTGCGGGGGGAAGTTGGGAGTTGATCAGGCGGACTCTCGAACCTGCTTCGTCTACGAGGTCAATTGCTTTGTCTGGTAAGAAGCGATCGGAGATGTACCGGTGCGAGAGTTTGGCTGCGGCTTCCAGGGCCGTATCCAAGATTTTCAGCTTGTGGTGCTGTTCGTAGCGTTCCCGCAGGCCGAAGAGAATCTCGATCGTCTCATCAACCGTCGGTTCGCCGACCATCACCGGCTGGAAGCGCCGTTCTAGGGCTGCGTCGCGCTCAATGTGCTTGCGGTACTCATCGAGGGTAGTAGCGCCGATGCACTGGAGTTCGCCTCTAGCCAAAGCTGGCTTGAGAATGTTCGCAGCATCGATCGCCCCTTCCGCCGCACCAGCACCGATCAAAGTGTGCACTTCGTCAATGACTAAAATCACGTTACCCGCCGTGCGGATTTCGTCCATGATTTTTTTGAGGCGTTCTTCAAATTCGCCCCGGTATTTTGTGCCGGCGACGAGCAAGCCGATGTCGAGGGTGACGACGCGCTTGTCTTCGAGGATGTCTGGGATGTCGTTGTTAGCGATGCGTTGGGCCAGACCTTCGGCGATCGCGGTTTTGCCAACTCCAGGTTCACCGATGAGCACCGGATTATTTTTGGTACGGCGACCCAGGATTTGGATTACCCGTTCGATTTCTTTTTGGCGTCCGACTACTGGGTCAAGCTTCCCATCCACCGCCATTTGAGTCAGGTTAGATCCGAACTCATCGAGGGTTGGGGTTTTGGTGCGAGCACCGCCGCCAGTGGCTGCGACTTCTGCGGTTTCTCCCAGCATCCGAATCACTTGGGTGCGGACTTTCGACAAGTCTACTCCCAGGTTTTCTAAGACTCTGGCCGCTACTCCTTCACCTTCGCGGATCAGGCCCAGCAGCAGGTGTTCGGTACCGATGTAGTTGTGTCCCAGTTGGCGAGCTTCTTCGAGGGACAGTTCTAGAACCCGCTTCGCGCGCGGGGTGAACGGAATTTCGACTGCTACGAAGCCGGAACCGCGCCCGATGATTTTTTCGACCTCAATCCGAGCATCTTTGAGGTTGACCCCCATTGATTTGAGGACTTTGGCTGCAACTCCGGTTCCTTCTCCGATCAGACCCAGAAGGATCTGTTCTGTCCCTACGAAGTTGTGACCCAGGCGACGAGCTTCTTCCTGGGCCAGCATGATTACTTTTATTGCTTTTTCTGTGAAGCGTTCAAACATGATTTATTCCCATCACCTGCTATGTGCCCGTTTCGAGGTCACGCTCGCTTGAGCGGGCGTTTTTGGTCGAGTGTTAACTCGTACTGCTTATTCTAGCGTGACATTCCCGACTGCTCTGCCGCACTGTCCAAGCGGTTGCAGATTCTAGGCTGCTGTTGCAGGGTGGCTTTCAACTGGGAAGACCCAAATGGTGGCTGACCTACAACCTCCCCCTAGACTGCAAGAAGATTGCTCTTCTCGGTCTGTCCCCAACCTACGACTATGTATTGAGGATTCTAGCACAATCTTTTGGGCTGTCATGCAGGTAAAAAAGTGGTAGTTACCGAAGAGTACGGCTGTTTTTTGATAAAAGTTATTGCTTAGATGGGCGATCGATGTAAGAACTTAAAAAAAATTAGGACGATCGCATGAGGCCCAGAAACCGGTTTTTTTCACGAAAATACTTAGTTGTAGCGCACAAATTTAGTAAAAAACCTGCTGGTTGAGCGCGGTGGTTGAGCGTAGTCGAAACCCGGTTTTTTTCATCGGAATGCGTGCAGGACTAAAAATTTGTAGCGGCGCTTGGACGTGGTGCTAAAGCGCAACTACAAACCTCAAAATCGATCGTAGTGTAGTGTTGCCAATTTCTAAAGATTGAACACTCGCAGCTATCTCTGCAAGACCCGGAGAAATCCAACCTAAAATATTCTTACAGGGAACTGTAGTTGCGAAGCCCACAGACCCTCAATCTTTGCAATCAATTCACTTCCAGACCAGAGAAAGGTTTGAGTGATCAGGTTTTGCGCCTCAATATTCACGCCACCTAAAATTATGTCAGTTACTGGATTAAAGTTAACTATTTTGGCGTAATCATTTCCACCATTAGCTGAGTACCAATTGATTGCGCGATCGCCAATATAAAATGCGTTTAGTCTGGCGCTAGGGTTGCCAATTAAAGTATCTATTTCATTACCAGACATCATGTTGGTTTCTGTACCTTTGAGTAAGTTCAGACCGGTACCACCTTGTAGAACATCGTTTTCACCACCACCAAACAACCTATTAGTACCATTTCCACCAGTCAGATAATCATTCCCTCGATCGCCATAAATGTCATTAGTCCCATCTCCGCCATCAATGATGTCAATTCCAGATCCGCCGTGGAGGGTGTCATTACCTATGCCAGCACCGAGAATATCATTACCGTCATCACCATAGATCTGATTATTCCCATCTCCGCCATCAACCGTGTCATTTCCAGCACCGCCGAAGATGATGTCATTACCTATGCCACCAAACACAAGATCGTTGCCGTTACCAACATTATAAGTATGGTTGCCGTTGTTGTTGTAATATTTCGCAAAACTCCCACTTAATCTGAATTCGTCGTCTCTGTTAGTCCCATAGATGAAGCGATCGTTGGTTCCGCCATTAAGCTTAGCAGCAACCAAAAACAAAGGATTATCTTGAGCATCAACGGGAATCACGCCTTCATGCACTTGAAGAGAGTTAAAAGAATCCCCTTTATAGAAGTTTGGTCGAAATGGATGATTGGCCTGCGTGTCACTCAGACCCAGAATATTGGTGGCTAAACGAGAATTGTTGGGTGCATGAGTCACCAAATTTGTGTAGGCGGTGACGACACGGCTGTGTTGATCGTTTGCAGTGGTACCGAAGTCAAACAGGAAAGATTCCCTGGCAGTTCCAGCTTGAGCTTCATTTCCTGCGGCACTACTGATGCCATTAAAACTTCTTGAAGTCGCCGCACCAAGGTCTAAGCGTTTGATGGGGTCTGCAATTCCTCCATTCTTTACGTATCCATTTGATAGGTCAGTATCGAAGCCATTCGTTATATCGTAGGGACTGACAATTTTCGCGCTATTTGATGCTGGGTCAAGCCGTAACCGAACCTACTTGACTCCCATAGGTAGTATTGAAACTGGCGGCAAGTTCGCTAGCAAGGTGAGCACCAAGACTATGACCAACAATATTGAGTGCTGCGGCTGGCATTCCCCACTCAACAAGTTTGTTTTGGATTGCTGTTGCTACTGGCGTAATCCACGAACCAGACCTGTAAAGGTCTCCTGCAAAAATCCCTGCTGCTGCATCATTTGCTGGGGAGCCACTCACTTGAGTCCAGTCAAGGGCTAACACCGCATCGTCTGGGTGAGCATTCTTAATGGCTGGAGCAAGAGTTGGATCAAAAGAATCGCTGGGTGCTGTGAAACCAGGAAGCAGCAGCCATACTTTTTGACCGCTCCATTGGTCAGCGGAAGGAATGCCCAAAGGCGCACGAATATTGATTTGACGCTGACTTGGACTAAAAGCATTGTTGGGCGGTCTGTTAGTTTCACCACCTGTCACCAAAAACGGAGTATTTATTACTGTCATCGTTCATTCCTCTCAAGTTATGTTGCTAAAGATGATTAATTGTTTCCCTTTCTCGACTTTCTCCACAAGTGAGCTGCACCCAAGCCCAAAAAGGCAAACAATGAGGCGAGGGGGGAGGCGTTCTCCGGTACAGCAGTAGGAGGAGATTCATTAATTTCTAAGGTCACAAGCCCCCCACCTGTAACAGCTCCATCTCGCAAGAAGAACTGAAATATCCCCGGATCTCCAAACATAAATCTGTTATTTCCATCCAAAACTCCACTCTTATTTACCCCAAAAACGTTGAAGCCAAATTGAGTGGGAACTCCGTTCTCAAAAGCCAAAACAGGGTTATCTGGGAAGTTTAAATCATCACTGGCCGTATAGGTCACAGGAGTTAAACTTTCCGCAAAGTCCAGAAATCTAAAGTTCAGGGATAGCAATCCTGGTCGAGCTTGATAGTCACCATCATTCATGACCAGGAACTCTGTGCCGACTTTGGTCAGATGGGTATCGTCGTAGGAAAAGTCACCAGTGTAGACACCCGCGAATTTGGGATCGGTGACGTAGGCGACATCGACGTTGACTTTGATTGTGCCTGTGATCGTAGCTGCCATAGCGGTCGCTCCTCCAAATGTGGATATCAAATATGTTCCCAGGATAGCGGTCAGTCCATATTTTATGTTCATTAGATATTCCTGTTTTGAAAGGCTTCACCCACAGCAGTGAGTTTGTTTTCGTTTGTAGCAATTAACGAAAACAAAATCTTGAGATACAGATTAAAGCTTCCTACCGATATTGTAAACCCGTAATTTTACTAGAGTTTCCGATGTTAAATTAGGATATACTGTGAAAATATAAGTCATTATATCTACGCCCCGCTATCCTGAGACTATATGCAAGTAGTAGTAAAATATGCAAGTAAAATTCGCAACAAATGACACTCAAAACTCAAAATAATTCATTGGAAACTGCCAATTTTTTGGGTGGATTGAAGCGTAAATTTGCTGTTTTTCGAGCTTCAAATATTACTTAAATTCTGGTTTTTTGGGTTAATTGATAGCAATTTACTTCAAAATCATCATTGGCCATCAATCTCAGTATTGGACGAAACATCTGCCGGTCATACTTACCGATTTGCTTCGCGCAAGGTGCTTGCGAGCATAGCGCAAATGCTCACTACCAGTAACATGACTATGAGTTTTGTCTTGATACTTAATCGCTTAAATACAGCGGTAACTGCTGTATACTAAAGGGTTCGTCACTTTTAGTATAAAACCAGACAAAAATATCGTAAAAAAGCTGGCATCAATTTAATTGTTTGTGCCCCCATCTTCCAGAGACTTATACTTTGAGCCATCAGGCATAATCGCACCTTCCCGAAAAGCACTACTCAGTTCATAATCGCTCACTTTAGCATTTTTGAGATTAGCACCAGTTAGATAAGCTCCCTCCATGTTAGCACCACTCAAACTAGCATTTCTCAAATTTGCACCACTCAGGTTGGCATGACTCAAATCTGCACAAATCAAATTAGCACTACTGAGATTAGCACTACTAAGATTAGCCTGAGTCAAGCGAGCAAAACCCAGTTTTGCATGACTTAAATCTGCACCACTAAGTTGAGTCTGACAGAGATTAGCATTATCTAAATTGGCATAGCTCAAATTAGCATTACTCAAGTCGCTTTCCATCAAATTGGCTTTACTGAGATTAGCATGGGAGAGATTAATATCTACTAACTCTGCACCAGGAGCATCCAAACCTCTCAAAGAAACACCATCCTCATTCAAATCTTGCAGGGCCAAAATTCTGGCATAACTAACTTTAACATTGTGTGCTGCATCAACTATACTCCAAGCTTGGTAGTGAAATTGCTTCCTGCGATCGGGAGCTTCTTTAATAAATAGAACTAGCGCCACCACCAGACTGATAGTATCAGCAGCACCTAAAACCTCTGCTAGTAAAGAGTTGTCATCGACAATTACAAGAACTACCGTAAACATAACTGCCGCAACTACAGCGACTAACCATGTTGGTGCTATCCAGAAAGCATCAATAAGTTTACTAGGAATTTGTTTGAGGACTTCACTTAATGGCTGTTCTGATATTTTGGTCTGAAATTGCTGATAATTAACGGTAAAATTATTGAGAATGTCTTTGAAAACTTGACCATCTAACTGAACCGATATAAGAGCTTTTTTCTCTGGCTCTGCTATGGGCTGAAATAGCTGAGATTCTTTTTCGGTTTCGGCTGTTAATGTTGAAGGTTTTGCTAAAGTTGCAGTTTTTTGTTCAGCTTGGATAGGTTTTGATACAATAGCAGGTTTCTCAGCTTGGACAACTTGAGGTGAAGATTCTTCCCCCGCACCTTTTAACATCAACGCAGTAATTGCTCTATAAGCATCTAGCCAAGCTTTTTTGACTTCAGGAGTCCAATCTTCAGCAAGATACTGCTCAAATGTCATCAGCAGTGCTTCCCCCACTGGGCCATAATATTTAGGAATAGCTCCATAGCTGACGTGTCTACCTCCTAGAGCATTGAGAACCGGCCCTAAAGCTTCTGGGTTGCGGAGATTTTCTACTACTAAAACCAGAGAATTTAAGAGTTTTTTCTCTTGGTTTTTCATATCTGTTTTAGTAAACAGTGGTTTCACTTCTGGGTAAGCTTGAAAAAGATTCTCGTAGAAGCTGGCTGCAAATTCATTAGCACGAGGTTTGACTTTCTCAAAACTGCTTTCTAGTAACTCTACAGGTAACTCTGAAGATGCTTCTTCTGGTATTTATGTTAATATTTGCTCGGCTGGTTCTACTTGTGGAATTTCCTCTATTTTTTGCTCAATTGGTTGGGTAGCTGCTTGTTGCTTTGAATTGGCTGCTATCTCTGATTTAACTTTAGTTGGTGCATCTACACCGGCACCTTTTAACATCAACGTAGCAATTGCTTTATAAGCATTTAGCCAAGCTTTTTTGACTTCAGGAGTCCAATCTTCAGCAAGATACTGCTCAAATGTTAACAGCAAAGCTTCCCCCACTGGGCCATAATATTTGGGAATGGCTCCATAGCTGACGTGTCTACCTCCTAGAGCATTGAGAACCGGCCCTAAAGCTTCTGGGTTGCGGAGATTTTCTACTACCAAAACCAGGGAATTTAACAGTTTTTTCTCTTGATTTCCCATATCAGTCTTGGCAAATAGCGGTTTCACCTCTGGGTGAGCTTTAAAAAGATTCTCGTAGAAGCTGGCTGCAAATTCATTAGCGCGAGGTTTCACTTTATCGAAACTTTGCTCTAAAAGTTCAACATTTAAAGACATAATTTTTCTGTGAGTTCAAAGAATAAATGGTTGAAGTTTTTAGACAGGGATTTTGATATTTTATAGAGATGATAAATACTGTTTAGAGTATTCCAAATAAAAAATTATCCAGAATTGTCATTTTGAGCGAAACGCAGTGTAGTGGAAAATATCCAAGATGCTTCACTCCGTTCAGCATGACAGGGCATTTTATTTTTGGGAACACTCTTACAGAACTTATGAAATCTTCAAATCCCTGTCCGGTGATTTTCAAAAAAGCAATTACAAACTCAATTTTTCCAATTCTTGCCACAGGGTAGCCATAAAGCCCTCTGCATCCTTGATGCCCATTTCTCCTAAAGCTTTCCACTCCTCAGTAGTGTAATCTAAATCGAGTCCCATCACGTCTTGCGTCCAATAAGGCAATTTAGATGGGTTTTCCATTAGCTCACAGGTGAGCCTTAAGATTTCTGTTCCGCTCGTATTTTTTCTAACCTTTGTTGCCAAACAAAAAGCCAGTAATTTAGCTAAATTGCTTTGCGGCGGAATAGATATCAGAAAAGCCATATTTTGCGCCAGAGCTAATTTGTCTAATTTCATTGTGATATTTTTCCTAATTTACAAACACTTGAACAATATAGCACCGATTAACACTAGCTGAAAAGACCATAACAGATAGTAAATTAACACTTTTTCATCAAAGTGGGAATCAAAAAAATCATTCCCTAATTTTAAAATCCAGCTATCCTAAAGGTTTCAGATTTTCCTCTGTGTAGAGTGATGAAAGTTGGTTAAGGATAGTTTAGCCCAATTCATCCAGCTTCATATCGTCAATATAAAGCAAGAAGAAACCACCAAACACTGATATTACTGCCAGTAAAAATGGTTGCATCGGAATTTTGCCAAAGAAACCAAGCATACCGCACCAGCATAAAATGATGGCGATGAGAGTGTAGATAGTAGACAAGCTGGGATACTTAGTTTTGAAGACATGAAATACTTTCTCCCTAAAATTCATCACCTCGAAAGGTTTTTCTGAAGGAGTTTTACTCCCAAATAGCAATTCCTTCAAAGATAGATCATCTAAGAGAAGCACGATCGGGCCAATTGCTAATAAAGCAAGATAGCGCAGAAGACTTTCTGGAGAAAATTCATGTGCTGGTGCTTCTAACACATTTACTCCATCAACCTATGAACCCAATATAGTGAAAGCCCCAGACCAGATAGCAATGATGTTAAAAAAAACGTAGAAAATGTGAAAATTATGGTATTTTTTCTTGAGGGTATCGAAAAACCTCTGTCGCCAACTGGAAGGATGAGAATGACTTTTTTGCAAATCTTTAATGGCGGCTTGAATGGGTTTTTGCGGTTGGATCTTAGGTTCTTTCATGATGTTGACTCTGTTAGGGTAGATTTCAGGAGAAATTAGAGTTCGTGTCTCAAATTTAACATACCATAGTTAAGAGGTATTTTGGCTAGAAATTTTCTTTCCTATAGCCAAATCCGTATTTAATACAGAGACTTTTCAACTGTGTTGAGAGTCCAGGAGGTCCACAAAAAAATACGTCAACTTTATTGGGTTCGTGTTGTCTTGCTAAGTCACGGAAAATCTCATCCCAATCTGGACGACCAGTTTTTGTCCGACTCTTTAAACCTGTGATTAAATCAACCTGTGTCCGAGAATGCAACAAATCCATTGCCACAAATAGGGTGCTAGACTTCATATCTGACTTTTGCTGTGCGCCTGTGAGATATAAGTTGATATCAAAGAGTTTGTTAGTGTCTTCGACTTCGATTTGTGATAACAGTTCAACAAACCATTCAAAGGCTTTTTGTTCTCGATTTAGCCAGTAAAAATGTACTTTCTCCAAATTTATGTTAGAAGAATGATGTTGATTGCGGTACAAAATACTTTTCAGGATAGAAGCAAAGGGAGTCACACCAATACCAGCACCGATTAACACAGCATATTTAGATTCAAAAATATCTGTACTTGGTGTACCGTAGGGCCCATCTAAATAAACCGGAACTCTCGGCTCAGGTTGAGAACTATCTGAACGTATCCATTCTTCCCTTTGCTCTCGAAAAAGTTGATATAACTTTCCAGTCCAACTTCCTGCGGCGCGTATATGTAAAGATAAGACATCTTGTGTTTCCGGGGCGCTGCTAATTGTAAATGGATGCCATTCAAAGTTTGAAATGGTGGGACATTTAATAAATAAATAGTCCCCTGGTTGATAGTTGAAAGATGCTGGACGTTGAACTTCTAAACCTAAAACTTTAGAAGGAAGTAAAGAGGCATTAACTACAAATGTTGCGTCTTTTGTTGTCCGCCAACGGATAACTAATTCGATCGCAAATCCCAGCACAGGGAATAACACCCACTGCCAAAAAACTGGGCCGTGAATTAACGCGAGAATAAACCACAAACCGTACCCCATGTGAGCTAGATAGAAAAGCGAAAATTGCCCTCCTTTGCGGATGGGATCTTGCGCCGTCACCCACATAATTGCGAAAACTAGCAGTAATAAAAATCCCGATAAACCAGCTTTTGTCTCAAAAAGACTTTCGGTAAAGGGAACTGGTAATATAGTGTAATTGAGGAAATGTGCCAGGGTATGCACAATTGCCAACGCGAACATGACTTGACCTACCAGCTTGTGAAACTCGATGCTTTCATCTATGGGTAAATAGTCGTTAAGGCTACTTTTGCGAAGCAAAGTCATAAAATGCCGCATCATGGGGATAAGAATTAACGCCCCATTGAAGTTAAGCGTTGCACCGCAACCTCTGGCAATTTGAACATATACATTTGCTCCTAAATCTGCATATCGATCAACGGCCCCGAAGAAAAGAAACAGATTAACAGCAACATAGAGGGCTAAAAAAGCAATTTTGACCCAATTATTTTCAATATAATGCTTGATGTAAGCCTTTTTTGTCCGCTTTTTTTCTGGAGAAGCAACTGTTTGAGAGTTTTGCTTGTGAGGTCTGAGCCAGCTAATCGGGCTGACTGTCATCGCTTCAATTAAATCAGGAAATTTGCCGATTAAACCTTTAAATTCTGCAAAAGAAATCTCCCCGCTGTTGTCGCTGTCAGCTTCTAGGAACAAGATATCGACTAAATCGTTAATTTGTTCCGGATTGAAACTGAGATTATTTTCATTGAGGCTGGCAGTAATTAAGTGAGCAATTTCTGCTTTTTTAATGCAATCATCCCCGTTGATATCATGTAATTGATAAGCAAATTGAAGTTTTTCTTCTGTGGTTGCAAAAACTAGGTTTTCTACAGTTGTCAAAAATTCTTCTATTTTGATATCGCCACTGCTATCGGTATCAAATATGGAAAAGAGTCTGTCAGCAAAATATTCGTCTTTCAGCCCCAAAGCTTTTTTAAATTCTGTCCGATCAATTTGCTTGTCTTCTCCAGCAATTTTGGTGAAGACCTGTCGCAATTCGTCTAAGATAATTCTTGGTGTTTCCATTGTGACAGTGGATGGTGCGGAAAGTTGGCTCAAACTAAATATATCACAGGAATTACGCAAAAAACCCGGTTTATTCCCAAAATAGTCGCTTTTTTCGATAAATTTTGACGCAGGGTTTCGACGGAGTTTATCCTGAGCCCTTCGACTACGCTCAGGATAAACTCCGCCGAAGGGCTCAACCACCGGATGGTTAAAACCCTCCGCTACGCTCCGCCCAATTTTCTGATAAAAATGATCCTGTCAAGTAGTCCCGCAATTCCACCCGCCACCAAAAAAGACCTCCATTACTTAAATAAGGAAAAAAGCAGAAATATTTTTTGACTTTTAACTTTCAAAAGTGATTACTTTGTCGGATCCTTTGCTAGACTTTGCCAGGTATATGCCTGTCAAAACTACAGAAAATGCCAACAAGTTCAGAGGAGTTAACTTTTCAGAAAAGATGATCCAGGCAAGTATAGCAGTAATCACCGGATCGAGCAACAAGCACACGGCAACGAACCCGGAGGAAAATCTTTTGAGGTTATCAGCCTGAAGACTTTGACCCAAAACTTGGCGCGAAGTTTTTCAACACATAGCAGATTGGCGGCAGAAAAGATAGCAGATAGCATGGCCTGCGAGTCACCTGTGAAGTGCTCGCTGGCTACCTGCAAATCGCTTATTCCAATTAGGATTGAGCCGCTGATGGCGATTACCATGCCAACAAGAAATCTGCCCTCAAAACATTGACTTAGAAACAGCCATCCCATCAGACTTGTGAACAGTGGGGTGACGTTATGCAGCAGATTAGAGTTAGCGACACTTGTCTGAGTTAGTGACCAAGCCCAGGTAATTAATGTGCCTGAGAAAAAAGAACTCATTACTAGCAACAAGGCTAAATCGCTGACTGTGTAATGCTGCTTTTGGAGGGAGGAGTGGTGGGAGTTTCTTTCGCTCAATGTCTTGATCGCATTCCCTAATCCTAAAATGAGAGTGGCTACCCAGAAGCGATTGAATATTGTCGCAACTGGACCCAGTTCCCGTTCGCTCAATATTATGATGAAAATGGCGGCAAATGATAAGGAAAGGATTGCGATAAATAACGAAATTAGTCCGATACTTCCTTGGAGTCGCGGCGCGATCGCAACTGGTGTCAGATCTATCTGTTGTTGTGATGGTTTCAGTTCAATTATCATCTTCACCCCTGAAAGTATTACCTGCGCCACACTTTGCGTGGCGCAAGCTAATAGCTTTACTCTTGCATTCCTGCATAGATCAGTCGGAAAACTAAGCGGACATCATCATTGTTTAAGGTTGAATAGGATTTCATACTTATTGAGTCAAAGTTGATGTTTGAGCAACGTTAAGGTTGGCAACCAACCCATAGGTTGATATATACTCTTCTAATTCTGCTAAATCAACACGGCCATTTAGATCGCTGTCAAGAATGTTAAAAAGATAATCAGTGATGTATGTCCTGACTTCTTCAGAGCTACGTTCGCCTGTTGTCATATCTTCGATTAGCCCTAACAACTCCATAATCTCAGAGCGATCGAGCGACTTACTTCCATCAGTATCCAATTGCAGGAAAAGCTTTTTAACATCTTCTGTTGCCACTCTCGAAGAACGCAGTGTTTCTCTCAATATATCATTGCTGAATGAATTCATGAACAATATCTGCTCGACAAGTGGAATGCAGAAAAATCCCAGTGCTGCCCAAAAAACAGCATACTTCACTTCCGGCATTGTGGCACTAACTCCGAGGAAAAGAGCAGCCCAAAGGAAAAAGTTGGGATTCACAAGCAGGATATAAGCATCCTGAGCTTCTGCCTTGCTTAGCTTGCCTTTTGTCAATACGGAGGTTAATACAGCCAAGAGGCGCATTGAGACAAAGACTAGGGTGGCAATTGCCAGTTGTTGCAGACAGGCTAGGGAGCGGTTCATATCGGTTGCAGAAAATAGATCCGAAATGAAGGTTGATGGGGTAAACTGAAACCCGGTTGCCAAAGCCATGAATGCGACAGCAAGCACTCCGATGAATTTCCAGTTTTTACTGTGGTGATTTGATTCAACCGGGGATTTGTCACGCCAAAACTGGGCGATCGCACCCGGTATTGCTAGCCCTAGAATTAGAATGACACCGAAAAAGATCAGGCTATCAACATTAATGGGTAAATTGGCAACCTTTAATGTAGCCAGAAGCGCCAGTGGAGCAACAATTGATAACGTTCTTGACAAGACGGCCGACGGATAAAGATTACCGCCCCAAAGCACGGATAAAACAGGGGAAGTAAGGGCTGGCGGAACCATCCAAAACAGCACCCACAAAACTTTGTACAAATCGGCGGGGCTTTGATACAAAAATCCAGAAAATATTAAGGAAAGCCCAACAGCCCATCGCACTACCATCCAGCCATAAACTAGATACTTCACAGTTGAAGTTACTTTGCGTTTACTGGCGGCAAAGTCAATGTCCAGGTAGGTATAAAACGTTGAGGCGGCTAGACACGCAACGATTATTGCTCGAAATAACTCTGACGGAATCCCTGCTTCTGAGGTGCTGATGGCCCTTACCAAACTTCCCAGCAAAAAGGCGGCGGCATAGATCAAAATTGCCCACATAATTGAAAGATCGTTAATCTCTTTCCGCAGAGAAGCGGCACCACCAGATTCCTTGTCGCGAAAATTGACAAGTTCCACACCACTGAGAGCTTTACCATTGGGCAGTTTCAAGTGTTTATAAGAACTCGGTGGTAAGCCACTTAAATAAAGTGCTAGAGGCTCCAGTACATATTGGTGGCACACTACTAGAACTGTTTCTCCGCGTTCTAAGTGCGGTACAACTTTGTCTTCGTAGAAACGGGCTGCGCGAGCGTAAACTTGGGCAATCTTTTCGCCCGCTGGGGGTGCTTCGTTGTGTGAGTGCAACATTTCCTCGAAGCCTTCATAGCCCAGGGCTAGACGCAGCAGATTTAGGTTACGACCCGCAAAAATTCCGAAGGATTTTTCGCTAATTCGATGGTCGATTTGAACAGGGATATCGGGCGAGTTTAGTGCCTGACTTTCAGCAAGGGCGATTTCACAGGTTTGCCTAGCGCGTCTCATGTGGGAGACATATACTGCGTCAAATTTTGTACCTTTTTTCTTCAGGTCAACACCTGCGCGGCGTGCCTGCAATCGGCCAAAGGATGTGAGGTCAACATCCAGAACTCCTGCAAAAATGTTGCGTTCGTTACTGGTGCTTTCACCGTGCCGAATGAAGTAGACACGTCCTAGCTTTTCTGCATTTAATTCTGTTTGTGAATTCGCAGAAGTTGCGGCTGCATTCTGGAATTGATCTGCAACTTCGATCGCTCCATTTTCGGTACTTTCTACCTGGTCATCTAAGTTTCTAGTGTTCATGATTCACTTTAGCCTTAAACAGGATTGAGATTCTTTTCTAGGGTTGAAGTTTTAGACTTTCAAGTCAGAACAGTTAATCAAAAAACCACTCTACCACGAAAGCACGGTCAAAGACAGTGCTGAGTTATACAGCACTTTTCAGCTAAGTAGATACACGAAACCGGGTTTCTGGAGCCTCATGGGTGC
>DPLL01000336.1 GCA_003542015.1 Microcoleaceae cyanobacterium UBA9251
CCACCTGTCTCTCCTAGAACGGGCGATCGCAGCGTCTAGTAACGGCATCATAATTGTCGATGCTGGTGAGCCCGATCGACCAATTATCTACTGCAATCCTGGTTTTGAGAAACTCAGCGGTTACAGCCGCGATGAAGTCCTTGGGCGCAACTGCCGATTTTTGCAAGGCCCAGATACCGATCGCGCCCTATTAAGCAAACTCCGCAGCAGCTTGCAAGCAGGCACTGAAATTACAGTAGTGCTCAAAAATTACCGCAAGGACAAAACTCCTTTTTGGAATGAATTAACCGTCTCCCCGGTGCGAGATGCTAGCGGCAAGCTCACTCACTTTATCGGAATTCAAAATGATATTACCGAAAGAGTAGCAGCCGAAACAGCCCTAGCAGAAAGTGAAGAAAAATTGCAGGCGATCGCCAGCGCGACTCCCGTTCCCTTGTTAATCACCAGGGTGGAAGACAGCGTTATTTTGTATGCAAATCCCGTCCTTGGCAAAACTTTCGGTTTAAGTTCCGAACAACTTGTCGGTTGCAAAAAAATCGACTTTTATGCCAATGTCAGCGATCGCCAACAATTACTAGCATCCGTCACAGAAAACGGCTTTTGCGATCGTGAACAAATCTGCCTCAAGAAAGCAAACGGCAGTCTGTTTTGGGCAAAAATATCAATGCGGTTAATTCATTTTAACGGTCAAGAGGCAATCTTATCGACATTTTACGACATCACCGATCGCGTAGAAGCAGAAGCAGCACGAGTGGCCAGCGAAGCTAAATTCCAAAAATTAGCCGCCAACGTACCGGGAATGATTTATCAATTATTGCTGCATCCTGACGGTTCCTATAATTTTATTTATGTCAGTCCTGGCTGTCGAGAATTGTCGGAATTAGAAGTAGAAGAAATTGAAAAAAAAGCCGATTCAATGTGGTCGGCAGTTCATCCAGATGACGTAAAATTCCTGTCAAAATCCGTAGCCATTTCAGCGGAAACTTTAGAACCTTGGAAATATGAAGGGCGGATCGTCACCAAATCAGGTAAAATTAAATGGATTCGGGGAATTGCTCGCCCAGAAAAGCAATCAGGCGGCGATATACTTTGGGATGGAATGATCCTAGATATCAGCGATCGCAAACAAGCAGAAATCGCCCTCGGCGAGTCAAAAGCCGCCTTGATACAAGCTAATCAAGAACTAGAACAGCGGGTCATAGAACGGACGGAAGCATTGCAAAGAACCCAACAAATGCTGTGGTTAGTAATCAACAACATCCCTCAGTTTATCGCTTGGAAAGATCTAGATTTAGTTTATTTAGGTGGCAACAAAAACTTTGCCAAAGCAGCAGGTTTACACCCTAATCAAATCCCTGGTCTCACCGACTTCGATCTGCCTTGGAAGCCAGAAGAAACAGAATTTTTTCGAGCTTGCGACCGTCAGGTCATGGAGACCAATACCCCAAAATATCACATCATAGAACCCCAACTGCAAGCCGACGGCACTCAGCGCTGGCTGGATACAAATAAAATACCCCTCCACGACAACCACGGAAATGTTGTCGGCATTTTGTTGACTTTTGAAGATATCACAGATCGACTTGCTCTCGAAGCAAAAGTCCATGCTAGCGAAGAAGTGTTTCGCAAAATATTTGAAGATGCTCCCATTGGAATTGACTTAGCCAATTTAGAGAATCGCCAGCTAGTCCAAGTGAATAAAGCTTACTGCGAAATGCTGGGATATACCGAATCTGAATTGTTGGGAAAAACATTTATAGACCTAGTGCATCCCGAAGATATTGAACAAAATATGCAAGGGGCTTTAGCTCTTGAGCGACAAGAAATTCGGAGCTATCAGGTCGAAAAACGTCTGATCACAGGAACAGGTAAGATTGTCTGGGCTAACGTGACAGCTACTCTGATTCGAGACGGCGAGGGAAAGCCAATTTACAACTTAGGGATGATTGAAAATATTACTCATCGCAAAATTTCAGAAGCCGCACTTCAAGCCTCTGCATTTCAATTGAGAAAACAAGCAACCCAATTGCAACAAGCCTACGAACAACTCCAACAAACCCAAACCCAATTAGTTCACTCAGAAAAAATGTCTAGCCTCGGTCAGATGGTGGCTGGAATTGCCCACGAAATTAACAATCCCGCCACCTTTATTCAGGGTAATATTTCTCACGCAGAACACTACTTTCGTGACTTAATAGAACTCTTGAATCTCTACCAGCGCTGTTACCCAGCCCCAGAACCTCAGATTACAGAAAAAATTGAGGAATTAGAGTTAGAATATCTGAAATCTGACTTGCCAAAGATGCTAGACTCGATGATGATGGGAGTAAAAAGAATTAGTAAAATAGTTTTATCGCTGCGAAATTTTGCGCGACTGGATGAAGCGGAAATGAAGTTGGCAGACCTTCACGAAGGTATTGAAAGCACCCTGTTAATTTTGCAGCACAGATTGAATCAGGATAGTCAAAAAAACCGGATTGAAATAGTTAAAGAATACGGAGAGATATCTAAAGTTAATTGCTGTGCTGGCCAGTTAAACCAGGTATTTCTCAACATTCTGAGCAATGCGATCGACGCCCTAAAAAACCAACAGCAACCTCGGATGATCGCTATTCGCACCCAACTCAAAAAAGCAGAGTTGGAGACGAAAAGTGACAGCGAAATCGGTCAGTGCGATCGGGTCGTTATTTGCATCGCCGACAGCGGGCCGGGAATGACAGCAGACATCCGCAATCGACTGTTTGACCCCTTCTTCACCACCAAACCAGTAGGATCTGGGACAGGACTGGGATTGTCGATCAGCTATCAGATTGTGGTAGAAAAACATAAGGGAACTCTGCGCTGCATCTCAGCACCCGGACAGGGATCTGAGTTCTGGATTGAAATTCCGGTATAAAAGAGGAAAATGGGACTGGGGTTTATTTAAGAATGGACGATCGCCCTTTGTGGTTGATTGATCAGAGTTTTTATAGCAACCGACAAGGTGCCACCGGACGCGATCGGCTGAAACCATTGCGGGGAATTACCCGATCGCATCGACTTCTTCCTTCTTCCTTCAACATCTGCTATATGTTTAAAAAATTACCTTTACCCTGGTCTCGCTACATTCCAGCCTGCTTGACACTGACTTTGGGCGTCGGGTTGTCTATATTGACATTCGTGGTTGTATGGGACTGGGAAGACAAGCGTCGCGACTACGAAATGCACCGCCGCATTGACGACATTTCGATCGGACTCGAACGCCAGCTAAACTCCGACTTAGACACAGTTCTCGCCCTCAGCGACTACATGAAAGCCTTCAGCGTCGTCGAGCCTTCTTCCTTTGCCCGATTCGTAGGCCGTCCCCTCTCCGTCCACCCCAGCCTGCAACTTCTGGCTTGGGTTCCCCGCATCACCAATTCCGAACGCGGAGACTACGAAGCCAAAGCCAAAACCCAAACTGACCCCAGCTTCGAGATTAGAGAACGCGGCCCCCAAGGAGAACTACGCCCAGCCGATCAGCGTTCCGAATACTTCCCCGCATACTACGTGGAGCCCACAGCCGGAAACGAGACAGCGTTAGGCTTTGACCTCGCCTCCCACCCAGAGCTTCGCCCCACACTCGATCGCAGCCGCGATACAGGAGAAATGATTGTCACCGACTACGTCGGCTTAATTGAACATCGTCCCGTAGCACCCGGTCTGTTGGCAATAGTCCCGATTTACGCAAACAGCGCTCAACCAATTACCGTACAATCCCGTCGCGAACTACTCCAAGGATTTGTTCTGGGCATATTTCGAGGCAAAGATATTTTTCAAGCCTCTTTAAAAGGACGCAATACCGAGTACCTCCAAATTTATCTCACCAACGAGCCACCACAGCGCCAAGAAGCATCACCGCAGCCGGCGCCAATGGGCGGCCCCGTTCTCAAAAATCTCGCTGCNNTTTTGAACAGCAAGCAAGGGCAAACTGCCCGATTGAAGAGAATCCAGGCCCGCAGTATACAGCTTGTAGGAGGCTCCTCAAAATTAGCGGCCGCCAGTGGTTTCTCTACGTCGCAGCAACGCCGGAAATTCGCAAAACTCGGAAACACTGGCGCTCTTGGGGAACTCTCACGATGGGGATGCTGTGGACTTTGATTCCTGTGACATATATGTTGACAGCCTTGAGTCGCACTGCTCAAATCGAAAAGCTAGCCAGAGACAGAGCTCGCCAAGCCGAAGAATTGCAGGATGCTTACTTACAGTTGGAAGCAGAGCAAGCTAAGTCGGAACAACTGCTGCTAAATGTTCTGCCCGCAGCGATTGCGCTGCGTTTGAAGCACAACGAAAACAATATTGCCGAGAGTTTTGGCGAAGTAACTGTGATGTTTGCCGATATTGTGGGGTTTACAGAGCTTTCGTCGAGAATTTCAGCTACTGCGGTGGTGCAAGTGCTCAACGATATTTTTTCGGCTTTTGACCACTTGGCCGATCGCCACGGTTTAGAGAAAATTAAAACTATTGGTGATGCTTATATGGTTGTCGGCGGTTTACCTACAGCTCGATCGGATCACGCCGAGGCGATCGCAGCAATGGCGATCGATATGCTGCTAGAAATTCGCCGTCTCAGCTTAACCCATGAGGAACCTTTCAGCATTCGCATCGGGATTAACACAGGCCCAGTAGTCGCTGGTGTCATCGGCCTCAAAAAGTTTATCTACGATTTGTGGGGAGACACTGTAAATATTGCTTCGCGCATGGAATCTCACGGGATTACCGGCTGCATTCAAGTAACCACAGAAACTTACGAGATATTAAAGGATAAATACACTTTTGAGAAGCGCGGTTCTATTCAAGTTAAGGGTAAGGGATATATGACTACTTATTTGCTGATATGTGAGAAAGATTAGTCAGTAGTCATTGGGCATTG
>DPLL01000287.1 GCA_003542015.1 Microcoleaceae cyanobacterium UBA9251
GTCAACCCCTACTCCCCTTAATAAGGGGGGATCAGATTCTGATCTTTCGTCAACCCCTACTCCCTTGGGAAGGCGGATTTAGGGGGATCTAGACTCGACTAAAAGCGACATTTATTATGGCTTTCAGTCTTAAGTTGTCACCAATGGGCAGAGCCTGGGAACGAGAAATATATCGAAAATCAAAATACTTGACGGCGGAAGACAGTATGCGGCTTTGCTGGCTCAGACGTTTGAACTTGCGCCCCGGCGTCAGGCGACGATTTTTAGCGATGTGGTGGCGGATTTTTGGGCTTTTGGGGCGATCGAAACAGCTAATCGAGATGGGTTTTTGTTTGGATATCCCGATCGCACATTTCGCCCGCATCAGAATTTGACTATAGTTCAGGTGATTGTATCTTTAGTAAATGGCTTGCAGTTTGTGGGCGGAAACCCCAATTCTTTGAGCGTTTATAGCGATCGATCTCTGATTCCCAGTTATGCCACCGACTTGGTGGTAAACTATCCCTGGGGCGATCGGCTTTCTCCTGCCCGCGACATCACTGAGGGCGAGATATGCGCTCTCATCTACCAAACTCTAGTAGCAACAAACCGGGCCCCGGCAATTAACTCTCCTTACATCGTCTAGGAGACAGCGAAGACAAGGAATCAACCCATCTTCCCCTCCCCCTTGTCTCCCCCACACCCCCAACTCTCGCGCGGGACACTCACAGACACCGCCCCTACAACTCAAAACTCTTACCCTCCACGAATCCACTCCAAATTATTCCCCCACTCCCAAGTCTCGATTCGCGAGTACCCGAATCGTTTTATGATTAAAAATTAAGCAATCTTTAAGGTTAGAGTGTCAAATTATGGCTAAAATTCAATTTTCCCGTGGTACTGACGAAGATTCCGTGCCCGAAGTGCGCCTAACCCGTTCTAAAACGGGAACTCAAGGCACTGCCACCTTTATCTTTGAAAATCCCAAATCTCTCACTACCAGTACAGAAGAAATCACTGGAATGTACATGATTGACGAAGAAGGTGAAATCATGACTCGCGAGGTTAAGGCTAAATTCATCAATGGTCAACCTGCTGGTTTGGAAGCTCTTTACCTAATAAAAAGTCCCGAAGAATGGGAGCGCTTTATGCGTTTTATGGAACGCTACTCTGAAGCAAATGGCTTAGGATTTAGCAAGGCATAATTCCTAGGGCATAATTCCTAGGGCATGGGGCATAGGGCATAGGTTATTTGTTATTGGTTATTGGTTATTGGTTATTGGTTATTAGAACGAACAACCAACAAATAACCAATAACAACCAACAACCAACAAATAACAAATAACGAATAACGAATAACCAGTAACCAATAACTTCTTCTATATGACGCAATTTCCTCACCCCGATTTATCTGAAATGACCGTGAATTGCGCTGTCGTTACTGTTAGCGATACCCGCTCTGCGGAAACAGACAATAGCGGTGTCTTAATTAAGAAGTTGCTGAAAGATGCTGGTCATTCTGTTGTAGCTTACACAGTTATTAAAGATGATGCGGCAAAAATTATATTGCAAATGCAGGCTTTTTGTCAGCGGGAAGATGTGGATGCGATCGTTTTTAGTGGCGGAACAGGTATTTCTCCGCGAGATACTACTTATGATGTGATGGAGAGTTTGCTGGACAGGATTTTACCGGGTTTTGGGGAGATTTTTCGGTTTTTGAGCTATCAAGAAATTGGTTCGAGGGCCATCGCCTCTCGCGCTGTGGCTGGGGTGTATCAAGGTAAGTTAGTGTTTTCTCTTCCCGGTTCTAGTAATGCGGTGAAACTCGCTGTAGAAAAGTTAATTTTACCAGAGTTAGTTCATTTGGTGTGGCAGTTGCGGGGCGGGTGAGGGCGGAAGTTTGGTTTTTGGGCGATCGGGCGATCGATAAATCGGGCCATAAAGGCCGATCTCAGCCACTACGAAAACTTTTCCCTTCTCCCAGATCAAGCCGTGCTGGTAGATTGGAGCGATTTTTGATTTTCCAATTATTTAAGGCTTGACATCTGTAACCTCATAGGTTACAATATAAAAGTAATCTTAAAGGTTACAAACAATATAAATGAAAAAAATATATATTTATAAGTGCTGATGAACTGAATATTCAGCCTAGATTGAAGGATTATTTTACATGATCAAAACTTTTAAAAGTAAAGCATTAGAAAGATTATTCAAGGAAGGTAATGCAAAAGGTATTCCTAAAGAAATTGAAAAAAAGATGAGAGTAAGACTTGAAGTAATAGATACAGCAACAACTATAGATGAGATAAACCTAACAAGCTATCGTTTACATGAGCTTAAAGGTAATAGACAGGGAACTTGGTCAATAAGAGTATCAGGCAACTGGCGTATAACTTTTACATTTAGTGATAATAACGCATACGATATAGATTTTGAAGATTATCATTAGACCATAAAATAAAATCTAAAAATTCAACTTCAAGCGTAAGGAAAATTGCATGAAAGACATACAAGACATTATTCAAGGGAGGAAAGTAAGACCAGTACATCCGGGGGAGGTCATTTCAGATGTGCTTGAAGATCTTGAAATAACTCAAACCAGGTTTGCTGAGATACTTGGTGTATCCCGCCGTAGTGTCAACGAAATTGTTTTAGGTCAAAGACCAATTACTGTAGACATGGCAATTCGGATTGGGAAAGCGTTAGGGAATGGCCCTCAACTTTGGCTCAATCTTCAGCAAAAAGTTGATATCTGGGATGCAGTGCAAAAACACAGTGAAGAGTACGAAAAAGTATCTACGGTAGCATAGTATCCAGCCTAGGGTGCGTCAGATCGGAAAACTTGTTTAAATCGAAAAAGTCAATGTCTGACGCACCCTACAAATCGGGGTTAGTTATCCTCTCGATCGTCCAGCCGTTGAAACCGCGACTACACAAACCAAGTCCACTCAAGGGCGGAATAAAAGATAGTCGATGACACTTTTTAAGCATCATCGATAGCCAACATTTTTCAAACATCAAACCAGACTATTTATGGCCTCAGCAACAACAGTTCGGTGTCTAGGAGTATTGCAAGTTATTGTCGGTGCAGCAAAACCAGAATCTACCAAAGCTTGCTCAATATCCAACCCAAAATACTGATCCAAATAAGGCTCCGTACTCTTGAGCAAAGTCAAAATATAAGGAGGCATTTTGCGATAAATTTCAGATTTTGGATTCATATCCATAATAGCCAAATGTCCGCCCGTGCGAACCAAACGCCTCGCTTATCGGAATATTTCCATCGTTGCTTTCTGTGGCAATTCGTGACAAACTAGAAAGATAGAAACTAAGTCAAAAGCATTAGCAGGTAAACCAGTAGATTCAGCAGCAGCGTGCACCCAAGTCGGAGACTTTTGATTTGATAATTCAGATTGTTTTTGTTGGGAACGGTATTGAGCAACTGCTAAAAAATAAGGCGACAAATCCACCCCAGTCATCTTCGCTTCCGGGTAAATATCCTGAAGCGCAAAGGTACTCAGGCCCACACTGCATCCCAAATCTACAATATCTTGCGGTGAAGAAGCAATTTTAGATTTGACAATTTCGTGATAACTTTCGCGGAGTTTAGCATCACCTTCGGCACCCGCTTCTGGCCAAATTCCCGCATGAACAGCGCGGGCGGCAACTTCAACTTCTGTGGCGGCTTCCCAACTCATATTACCTTTTTCGTAGGCGTGAAATGAAGTTAGATAATATTTCGGGTAAGCAAGATTGGGATTTTGGACGCTGAGCAATTCTGCATCCCAATTCCGGGCTAAAAGTGCTTGGGCTTCCTGGCGCCAATGCACTCCTATTTTTTCGGCTCTTTTTATCATCATTTCGCGGGCTTGGTGTTTGGCGAGATTAGCCAATGGTTTGATGGAGAGTACACCATTTACTCAGCGCGATGCTAATCCTGGAGTTGTGTTAACTGCAACAGTCATATTTTATATTTTTCTATTTTGCGCCATCTATTTTAACATATCGCCGCGATTTTATGTTATATATAATGAAACTTAATTTTGTGAGGGCGCGTGAAATGTAAATGTTTTGTGAGGAAGATTTTTTTTAATGAACCGCAGAGGCCGCAGAGAACGCAGAGTTAGAGAAGAGAGAAAAGATCAGAGTGGTGCAAAACTGGTTCTGGTCGTGTAATAGTTATTTGTATCTATCTACTTCTTTCTGCGGATTTTACTCGGAATCTGGAATGGGGTTTCCCGAAGTTGGAGTATTTGGAAGAACACTTTAAATTACGGATATTCAGGAGTTGGCTGTGAGCAAATCTATTGTGGAATTGGTTGACAATTTGCCCTCTGGTGGCATCACTGTGATGATGTTGAAATCTCTGGATTTTGTGGTTCCGGGCGAATGGCACAATCTCACGGGTTTTGATAATACTATTCAAGCTGTTACGGGGGAAACAAAGCGCAAATTAGTTGAGAAAATTCGCGATCGGGCGATCGCACTTTACGCCAATCCCAACGAGCCCTATCAAGCCGCCGTCCGACTTTACCAGTTAGCAGACAATGCTGACAGTGCTTTAGGCGTCGCGGCTATGGCGAATAAAATCGGCGAAAACATCGGCTTTCTTTCCTTTCTCAGCAGCTTGACTCCGAAGGCTGATACCACTCAGGCGATCGACTTGTGCGTCAAAGTGGCGATCGAGCTAATTGCCTTCTGTAAACTTAACAATATTTCCCTTGACAATATGGGAAACTTTGGTAATTATTTATCCGATTACAAAGGTGAATCTCTGATGCGGATGGCTGCTTTAGTGTGTGCTGATGGTTTAATTCCCCTCGGCCCGGACTTCATTAGAGTAGCACAAAATACCCTAGTCGGATTGAATCCTTCAACCTTGCAGCAAAACTCAACTTTCCAAAATATCAGCAATTTAATTCCCGGCGGTAGTGGTGCGGCAAAACTTGGATTTGTGACCACAACTTTCGCTTCAGCCCAAGGTTGGATGAACAATTTAGTACAGTCTCGCGGCTTGACTCCCGCTACTGTTTTGGGTAATCTTAAGCAATATGTTGATGTTGCTGATGACAAGCTGGATTATGTGGCGGCGTTTTTAGACATGAGTACCAATTATTATGAACATACGGGAATTCAAACCGTTGCTCGCCGATTGATCGATCGAGCTTATGCTGAAATAGACTCTGGCAGATTCTAGAATATAGCATTTCTCAGTTGAGTGAAGTACAGATATCGGGTAGGGATACAGATATCGGGTAGGGATACTCCAAGAGCCCTTCTTTGTGTCAAATTAAGCCTGAAAGCCTTGGTATCCCTCGTTCATAGCCAAGTCTAGATCCCCCTAAATCCCCCTTAAGAAGCAGGGTGGATTTATTGTC
>DPLL01000296.1 GCA_003542015.1 Microcoleaceae cyanobacterium UBA9251
TTCGATCGCATCTTCTGTTTCTAGAACCGGTTCTGATTTTGGTTCAGAAAGTTCGATCGCATCTGGTATTTCCGCAACCGGTTCTGGTGTTAGTTGAGAATCGTAGAGAGACTCTTGTCTTTCTGCAATCGGTTCTGATTCTGGTTCAGAAAGTTCGATCGCATCTGGGATTTCTGCAACGTGCAAATCTGCGACAATGGGTTCTGATTCTGCTGGAAAACTATCGATGGACTCTTGTCTTTCTGCAATCAGCAAATCTTCTGCAACTTGCAGATTTTGAGCAACATCCGGTTCGGTTTCAACTAAAACCTCTCCCTGCTTCTTATCTGCGGTTGTCAACTTCAAAAACACATCTTCCATGCTGGCGCGAGTCCGGCGCATTTCGCAGAGTCCAAACCCAGCCGCGAGTATAGCCGTGGCAATTTCTCGGCCCGGTTCTATGTCAGGTTCGCAGAGTGCGCGCAACCGATAATGACCAGCCAAAAATTCCTGGTTTTGAATCAATTCGATCGATCGAACTCCAGGTAAATTTTCCAAAGACGGGAACAGCAAAGTTTGTACTAACTCCGCCTCACCTTCAACTTCCAGTTCATATCCCGAACCTGCGGCCAACTCTCCCATCAAATGTTCGGGACTACCGGCGGCGACGATTTGACCGCGATTGATGATGGTGACGCGGTTACAAGTCATGCTGACTTCCGGCAAAATGTGAGTGGAAAGGATGATTGTGTGCTGTCCCCCAAGGCTTTTGATTAAATTGCGGACCTCGATGATTTGGCGGGGGTCAAGACCGACGGTTGGTTCATCGAGGATAATCACCGGGGGGTCATGGACGATCGCCTGAGCGATGCCTACTCGCTGCTTAAAGCCCTTAGAAAGTTTGCGGATTAAAACTTTACGTTTTTCGACCAAGCCGCAGCGTTCGATGGCTGAGGTGACTCGGAACGCGCGATCGCCCGCCGACACTTGCTTAATCCGGGCGACAAAAAACAGAAATCCTTCAACGGTCATTTCAGGATACAGCGGCGGGTTTTCCGGTAGATAGCCGATGCGTTGTCTGACAGCCATCGAGTTTTCGTGAACATCGAGGCCAGCAATGCGGGCGGTACCACTGGATGCTGGTAAGTATCCCGACAAAATCCGCATGGTGGTAGTTTTGCCGGCACCATTGGGCCCCAAAAACCCCAGAATTTCTCCTGATGCGACCGAGAAAGACACATCCGCGATCGCTGCGGTGGAACCGTAAGTTTTGCTTAAGTGTTCTACTTCAATCATGTTTCAGAAGTCACGCGATTTTAGATTTTAGATTTTAGATTTTAGATTTTAAAGGCGACCCACAGATGAATCCGGGGGCTGGCGATCCCTTGCGGGCTCGATTTTCGATATCATCATCCGGGCTAGAATCAATTTTTGACTTTAGTCCTGCAATAACCAAATTTATCACAACTGACGATCGTACTTGGAACCGGGACACTTGTTTTGGGCTGGTGTGATCTCCCTTGTATCGAAGCCTCGATCCCCCTCCCATCCCCCTGATTGTTGGGGGACATTGAGAATACTCCGGTTCCCCCCTTCTTAAGGGGGGCTAGGGGGGATCGGAAAAACTGTAGAAAGAAGACAGTAGTCTGGTACTACGAATGCGATCGAGCCGGGAGGATAAGATGGAGGTGCGATCGATTCAAAATCAACCCTCAACTAACTGCATTCGCTACTGCTAGGGGCAGTGTCTAGGTAGAACTCAGCATTAAAAACAATCACAAATTGAGCCTTGGGGATTAACTACCAGATCATCCGCAGATAATCGCATAACACCACTCAATCAAATGCAAACCCTCTTCTCTCTTCTCCTCCTCTGCGCCCTCTGCGCCCTCTGCGGTTAATAAAAAAAAACTCAACTCCTGTTCCAAATCTTAATTTCCCCCAACCAACCAGCACTAACAATAGTCTTACCATCCCCACTAATCGCCACAGCACTAACATAGCCAGAATGCCCGCTCAAAGTACCCCTCAAATCACCCGATCGCACATCCCAAAGCTTAACAGTCTTATCCCAACTCCCACTAACCAGCGTACTACCATCCCGACTAATTGCCACCGACCAAACCCCGTCCGTATGGCCGCTAAAACGCCGAATTAACTGCCCGTTTCCTACATTCCACAAACCAATTGTACCGTTGCTGTTTCCCGTCGCTAAACTCTTGCCATCGGGACTAAAAGCTAATGACAAAACCGACAAATTCTTGCCGCTCATCGTGCGAATTGCTTGACCAGTGGCTAAATTCCACAACTTAATCGAACCGTCTTTGCTACCGCTAGCTAAAACTTGGCTGTCGGGACTGATGGTAACAGCATTCACCAACCCAGAATGCCCGGTAAAAGTCCGCAGCAACTCCCCCGTTTTTCCATGCCAAATTTTAATCGTTTTGTCCCAACTACCGCTAACTAAAAACTCACCGTCGGGACTAATAGCAACCGTCGAAACTGCATCGGAATGCCCGCTCAAAGTGCGTGTTACCGCATCGGTTTCTAATTTCCAAATTTTAACAGTTTTGTCATCGCTACCGCTAGCTAAAATTTTCCCATCTGCACTCATTGCTACTGCATTTACTGATTCCCCGTGACTCCGCAGCGTAGTTTTCAATTCTCCGCCCGGTAAATTCCAGACAGAGATAGTGCCGTTACTATTTCCGGTTGCAAAATAAGCAGCAGCCAGGGAAAGCGAACTGACTACTTCAGAAGGGGCTTTGAGAGTATTTGTAGCAGCAAAGGCGATCGCACTTGCAGGTTTGCGGGGCGAATTATTCCCTGGAGTTGGCGAAGTTTTGGCGGTTGGAGATTGGGGGACTATCGGTAGCGAAATAGTCGATCGCCATTTCATGAAAGTATTGATTTCTATCCCCGCCGCCACGATTTTATCCGAATTTTCCTCTAACCTAACAATGCCGTTAATTGCTACAAGTCGCCCCCCATCGTCGAGCACCGGGCCGCCGCTCATCCCCGCTCTCACTAAGTTATTGTATACCAATGTATAACCGTTCCAGGGAGTCTGGCGGCCGGTGAGCAAGCCTTCTGTGGCAATGAAAATCGGCTGTCTGAGGGAACCACCGGATATCGGCCAGCCAGCCACGGAAACCCTTTTTCCGGCAGTTGCTGGGGAATTAGCCAAGGTCGCGAGGGGGTAGCTTTGAGGGCTGCTGAAGGGGACGATCGCCAAATCCGCACCGGGCATTCGCCGGATCAAAGTATAGTATACAGAGTGAGATTGACCATCGGGAGTGATCACCCGATAATCGCCGGCCTGATCTACAACGTGCCAGTTAGTGAGGATATAGTAGGTGTTGCCTTTTTTTTCTAAGATTACTCCAGAACCGCCTTTTGGCCCTTCTATGCGGACGGTGACAGCTTTAGCAACGGTTTTAACTTGGTCGGCGGTTAAGGCTAGGGCGATTTGAGGTGATGTGAAGGGAATTAGGGCGATCGTACTTAGGGCGATCGTCGCACTCAAAAAAGCCGGGATTGTTCTGCTGTAATTCATTTTTTTTTCAACTTAACATACCAATATCTCAACTGACGGAAAACTTTTCCGGCTTGTGGCATATTTTGACACAAATTTCAGCTATGGTAATCCTATGTTATTTGTAAATAGTTTTTTTTTGATTAACCGCAGAGAGCGCAGAGAGCGCAGAGGGTGGAGAGTAAGAAAGAAAAGAGTGAAAGAAATTAGATGTTGATTTTGGCATTCCCGAACTTGTAGCAGGTATTTTTGGGACTAAATCTTGGATGGCCTCTTAATTTCTTAGTCCGCGATTGAGTGGACTTCGTTTGTGTAGTNNCCCCCGACTTCTGGGAGAAGTCGGGGATTTACCCTTCAAATTTACGCTAAATCAAACAGCAAAAATTCAGCATTTTCTGTCGCTTCAACAACAACCTCAGACTCATCGCTAACCGCCGCCCCGTCGCCCTTTTCTAAAGGCAAACCATTGAGCAAAACAGAGCCGCGAGCCACTTGCACCCAAGCATGGCGATTTGACTGCAAAGCATGAGAAACCCGCGAATTTTTATCCAAAACTGCCGCATACAAATCGACATCTTGATGCACTTTCACCGCACCCTTTCTAGCATCTCGCGCCGCAACTAATCGCAACTTTCCCCGCCTTTCTTCTAAGGGAAAATCCCGCTGTTCGTAACTTGGAGGCAATCCATTTGTATCCGGTAACAGCCAAATTTGTAGTAAATGAACCGGTTCTGTTTGCGAGGGATTGAACTCGCTGTGCTGGATGCCCGTACCAGCACTCATCCGCTGCACTTCACCGGGTTTAATTATCGCACCAGTACCCAAACTGTCCTTATGTTCTAAGGCTCCTTCTAATACATAAGTAATGATTTCCATGTCGGTGTGGCCGTGAGTGCCGAAACCTTTGCCGGGGTTAATGATATCTTCATTAATTACCCGTAAAGAGCGAAAGCTCATATAATTTGGGTCGTAATAATTGGCAAAAGAAAATGTGTGATAACTGTCCAGCCAACCGTGATTTGCGTGTCCTCTTGCTGCACTTTTGCGAATGGCAATCATTTGATAAATCCTCTGTGAAACCTATCTGGGTGTTTCTGGTATATTTCAAGTTTAAACCGAGTCAAGCTATTATGGGAAGTACGCACTTTTAAGTAAGGTACTACCCAAAAAGTTACTACCCAAAAATACTATGCAAGTTAAAGCAAGTATCGATCGCGCAAATTGCCCTGTAGAACGAACTCTAGAGGTAATTGGCGGGCGCTGGAAAGTCTTGATTCTGCGGGAGCTATTTCCAGGAGTGAAGCGTTTTAACGAGCTGCAACGAGCTGTGAGTGGCATTACTCAGAAAATGCTGACGCAGCAACTGCGGGAGATGGAATCAGACGGGATTGTGCATCGGGAAATTTATTTGCAAGTGCCGCCGAAAGTTGAATATTCCCTAACGCCTTTGGGCGAAAGTCTCAAACCGATTATTGATGCGATGCACGAATGGGGAATTAAGCATATTAGCGAACATTAAAAACGAGCGGTTTGCAGTCACTCGGTGATGGAAATCGGGGCTACCACGGGGGGATAGCCCCTACACAAACTTTCGTCCCTCTCTGCGGAGACTAAGAAATAAGGCGGATTACAACCAATTTCCTACTAATACAAAAGCCGACCAAAAATAGGGATGAGAAAATCTCTCATCCCGCATCAGCGCTTGTTGGGCGCGGCGGAGAGCTTCAGCTTTTGTGATGCTATTTCCTGTTGTCTGAGACTGGGCTAATTCTTGGTAAAATTTGGTCATTAATACAGCAGTTGCATCATCGCTGACATACCACAAAGATGCTAAGGTACTGCGGGCTCCGGCTCGCACGGCTACTCCCGCTAAACCTAAGGCGGCTCGCCTGTCTCCGACGGCGGTTCTACAGGCGCTGAGCACTAAAAGCTCGATCGCGCGATCGTCTTTTTTATGCCGTTGCAACAGATTATTAAGCTCTTTAGCATTAATTCGATTGTCCCAAGCTAGAATAAAAGTATTTTCAGATTTGGAACTGAATTCGCCGTGTGTTGCTAAGTGAATGATCGAGAAAGGAACAGAACTTATTGCCGCTTTTAAATTCGATTCTGTAAAAGATTGATTTAACAGTTTTGTGGTCGGAATTGCGGCCCCGATACTCTGCAATTCCCATGCAACTCCGGGGAGTGCATCAAACCCTTGGCGAGCTTCGCTGACTCCGCCAGTGAGTATTTTAAATTTCTCTTTGGCTAAAGGTTTAGCGTCTACTAATTGCAGCGCCGGTGCCACTGCAACGCTGTATTTTTCGGCTAAATACTGTTCGCCATTATGCAGGGTAGCCATAGGAATATTTCGCAGGGAACCGTCAGAAATAAACACTAATGTTTTAACTCCGCTGGCTGCTAAATCTGATTCGATGGGACGAATTAACCAATTGTAAACCTGTTGTGAGGGTTCGAGAAAAGTTGTTAAAGCTCGCCGCAGCAGATTTCTTGTTAAACCTACTCGCATTTTTCTGAGGGTTTCTTCTACTTTGTCTTCTCCTACCAAGGCGGTGTAATGTTGCAAAGGTTTACCGGGAAGTCTGACAATTACTTCTAATCTATCTGGCAAAATAATCGGATAAAAAACAGCAGCTTGCGGATCGATTTTCTCGATTTCTATTGGCCGCACTTGACTGCAAGCATCCCGAAAGAAATTGTCGAGTTCAGCTACTTGGAGAGATTCAATTACTTGTCGCGCTTGAATTAGTGCTGATTGCTCGATTTGTTTGTCACCAGCGGTGGGTTGCAACAGCAAACTCACGAATTCCCGATAGACTGGTTCGACACTTTCTCGAAAGGAAAATTGGACATCTGAGCTAATCGTAACTAAGTCGCTACGGAGAGACTGAAGGGTGCTGACTGCTTGAGTGTAGGAGGCAAGTGCTCCTGGTGTTTGTCCTTGGTTTTTGAGGATTCTTCCTAATTGCCATTGCCACTGATAGGCGATGTCGGGGGCGCTAATTGCTTGGGATAAAAGTAGGGCTTTTTCGGTTAATTTTCTGGCTTCGGGCCACTGCTGGTTTTCTTCGTAAATTTTGCCTAAATTTCCCAGGGCGTAAGCTTCGGCTCTTTGGTCTTTTAAGCTGTGGGCGACTTGGACTGAATCTGCTAATAATTGGGCGGTATCTTGATAATTGGGAATTGAGAATTGGGAAATTGTACTGAGCCCTTCGACTAAGTTTATCCTGAGCCCTTCCACG
>DPLL01000342.1 GCA_003542015.1 Microcoleaceae cyanobacterium UBA9251
AATCCAAAGTCCCCAATTCCCCATCCCCAATTCCCCATCCCCAATTCCCCATCCCCAATTCCCCAGCCCCAATTCCCCATCCCCAATTCCCCATTCCCAATTCCCAATTCCCAATATTTTTAAAGTGACAAAAACTACTAACAAAAAAGACGGTAAATCTTCAGACTATCCCTTTGACGGTTTATCTTTAGACGATCGCAATCCCGACTTCATTAAACTTATGCTGCCGCTGTGGGAGTGGCTGTACCGCTACTATTTTCGCGTACAAAGCGACGGCTGGCAAAACGTCCCCGCCAGCGGAAAAATGCTGGTTGTCGGTTCTCACAACGGAGGACTGGCGACTCCTGATATGTTTATGTTCCTATACGAATGGTTCCGCAGGTACGGCACGGAAAGGTTGGCCTACGGATTGATGCACCCGACGGTGTGGAAAGTTTCTCCTGATCTTGCTAGCATGGCTGTTCAGTGCGGTGCAGTCAAGGCACATCCAAAAATGGCGATCGCAGCTTTGCGAAAAAATGCGCCTGTTCTCGTCTATCCTGGTGGCGCACAAGATACTTTTCGTCCCTATCACTTGCGACATAAAATTTACTTTGCTGGACGCCAGGGATTTATCAAGTTAGCGCTGCGAGAAGAAGTGCCAATTGTACCAATTATTTCTACCGGTTCTCACGATACTTTGATGGTACTTGGAGATTTTTACGAACAAGCAAAGCAATTGCACTCGTTAGGAATGCCGTGGTTATTGGGCGTCGATCCGGTGGTATTTCCGATATATTTAGGATTACCTTGGGGTGTGGGTATTGGGCCTTTGCCGCATCTACCTTTGCCGGTGCAAATTCGGACTCGCGTGTGTGCGCCTATTGTATTTGAGAGGTACGGTGCGGAGGCTGCGCGCGATCGAAATTATGTGGATGCTTGTTTCGATCGAGTTACAACTGAAATGCAATTAGAATTAGATCGTTTAGCCTCGGAAATAGTTTGAATCAATAAAATAAGGGCGATCGCTCTTGATGTAAGGTTATGGTAAACTGAATTGCAAGGATCCTGTATAATTAGTTAATGAGTGGCATTAACCGTGAACTAACACCAGATCCAAGAACCAGTTTATTTGACAAACATCTTCCAGAAACGCCACAGGTACAAAGACTGCTGAGAAAAGAAGGAAAAGCTCATGTATTTAATGACAGAGCCACAATGAATTTAGTGATACAAGCTATTATAGATAGAGGAGAGCTTACAGGGATTGAGGATGAAATCGATGACTATGATCGCTACGGGCTATACTTTGATTATCCTATAGGTTATCAAATCAGATCCGACGACAGTCACATCCCGCTGTATTACGCAGAAATTAAAATCATCAAAGGAACCGATAATTACCATGTTATCCCCCGCACAAAACCTCGTAGAACAAATCAATGATTGGGACTTTATCGAGTTGTGGGTAGATCCGATTGTTTTCCCGCCTCGGATTCTGATGTTAGTGGGCGACAAAAATAGTAAGTGTTGTATTTACGATCCATCGGCGAATTATAAACTGCTGTTTTTAAGTTCAAGTTACGATCAGGCTCACTCGTGGCTCTTGGAAGATGAATATGAGCGAGTTGATGGTAGGCTTTTAGCCTCGGAAATAGTTTGAGTCAATAAAATGAGGGCGATCGCCCTTCAGTCAAAAAAGGGCGATCGCACTATCCTGAAACTTCAGTTGTTAATTAAATCTTGGAACACGAACCCGAATCGTCCTGTTTCTGTTATTGCTAGGTGTCCAATTCTTAGTATCATCTTTTCCCGACCAATTACGAATATTAATCACACAGTCTCCGTTTTGACGGTGTGCCCAGGTATGCCAAGTATTCTGTTGAACTCTTTCATCGAAAATTCCTAGCTGTCTAAGCTCGCTAAAATTGTCTCTACAGACGGAATCTGCCTGTTCTTGATTCATATTTGGCAAACTTGGTAACCCCTGAATGAAGACAAATTCATGTGCTTCGTAAGCTATTGCTTCATGATTGCTTTCTTTCCCTAAGTTTATATTCAAACAAATACAAACTGTTGAAAGAAATAGCATGAGTCCCAGCCATTTATTTCCCAGAGAATGTTTTGCCATTGAACCCCCTAAAGTTACTAGCATTAATAAAATGGTTGATTTGGAAACAGAGAAGAGGTGGAAGATATTATAAATTACACTAATGCACCTATTCTACCAAACACAATTATATCTCAACCAATATTTTTTTTAAATTTTAAAACGTCATAAAGTGTCATCAATTATTGTTGCTTTTTTAATAAAATGTCAGATTTTGTCATCTACGTCATAAAATGTCAGATATAATCCAGTCATCCCCTACCTTTACTATACCAATGGACGTTAAAGAAGTCTTGAGATTTACCGAGGATCGGGTTTTCTCCAAAACAGGAGAACACTTGGACGATCTGCAAGAAGCTATCCTGCGGGGTGCATGGAAAGGTCAAAGATACTCTAAAATTGCAGAAGAATCTCACTGCACTGAAGGTCATGTCAGAAATGTGGCCTCTGAATTATGGCAAGTTCTCTCTGATGTCTTAGGTGAAGAACTCAATAAATCAAATTTTAAAGCAACATTAGAAAGATGTCGATTCTCAATTATTTCATCAAAGTTTGCGAAAGACTGTACACAAATTAATAACGTCAATGTTTGTACAGATACCCAACCTCCAGAAATTCCAAAAGATCGATCGCCCTCAACCCCCACCTCAGACACATCCAAACCCCAAACCAGACTAGACTTAGCAGATGCACCTCATATTTCATCATTGTCCGATCGCACATCCGAACTCGCCACCCTCGAAAAATCCATCGTCCAAGACAAGTGCAACATCGCAGCAATATTAGGAATCAGTGGCCTTGGCAAAACCGCACTTTCCCTCCACCTCATCCAAAAAATTCAGCATAACTTTGAATACGTCATCTGGCGAAGTCTGGGCCACTCCCCACCCTTAGAAACCACCCTAAAAAATCTCATTCAATTTATCGCCAATCAATACCCCCCCAACCCCCCCTTGCTANNGATGACGTGCAGCAAATTCTCAGCAGCGGCCAACTTGCAGGACATTATAAACCCGGATATGAAAATTACGGAACCCTATTTAAACTCATCGGCGAAATTACCCACAATAGCTGCTTAATCCTCAATAGTTGGGAACCTCCCAGAGAAATTACCGCCTTAAAAGGTGAAAATTCACCAGTTTGCACCTTACAACTCAAAGGCATAGGTGTAGCCGCTACCGAAATTTTCCGACAAAAAAGTTTACTCAATCCCGAACAATGGGAAAACCTAATTAACGCCTATGAAGGCAATCCATTGTGGTTGAAAATAGTCGCCACTACCATTCAAGAATTATTCCGAGGAAGGGTTGCAGAATTCTTAAAATATGATATGCTATTCTTAGGGGAAGAATTGGCAGCAACTTTGCACCCGCAGATAAATCGTTTGTCAGAATTAGAGAAAAAGCTAATCTCCCAGCTCAGCCGCGAAGCAAATCCAGTTTCCATAGAGCAATTGCTAAAAGATGCTGAGTTATCGCCTTCGGAGTTATTCGATGGGCTGCAATCTTTGGGGAGGCGATCGTTAGTTGAAACTGAGGAAGAGGAGAATGAAACTTTATTCAATCTTTGTCCTGTGGTGAGACAATATGTGATATCAAATCCGGTTAATTAGCCACGATATCTGTAGGGACAAAGGCTTTCGCCCATTGGTGTCAAAGTAACTTCAAACGTAGTCACAGACTGCTGTTTGACCATTANNGGGATCTAGACTCAGGTAAAAACGAGATTTATCAAGGATTTTAGTCTTAAGTTGACACCAATGGGCTCTTGGAGTGTCCCCCATTTTGAGGAGACGGCAATGCCGTTTCCCTACCCGCAGCGATGATTTAATCTGAAATATGAATACTCCTGAACCTTCATTAACTAAAACAGAATTAAGACGATCGC